>CAKTCK010000008.1 GCA_934539245.1 uncultured Faecalibacterium sp. | reverse complement strand
GGCGGCGTGGACAGCTCGGTGGCGGCCTGCCTGATGCAGCAGGCGGGCTACGACTGCACCGGCATCACCATGCGGCTCACCCACAACGAAACGCTGGGACAGTCCGGTTACCAGACCTGCTGCTCGGAAAAGGATATCGAGGACGCCGCAGAGGTGGCCTTTGCGCTGGATATGCCGTATCAGGTGCTGGATTTCACCGCTGACTTCCGGGCACAGATCATTGAAAAATTCATCCGCGTCTACGAGGCAGGCGGCACCCCGAACCCCTGCATCGACTGCAATAAATATATGAAGTTCCGCCACCTGCTGGACTGGGCAGAGGAACACGGCATGGAGTATGTGGTCACCGGCCACTACGCCCGGGTGGAGCAGGACGCAGAAACCGGCCGCTGGCTGCTGAAAAAGGGCTTGGACGAGGGCAAGGATCAGAGTTATGTGCTGTATAACCTCACGCAGGAGCAGCTGGCACATATCCGTCTGCCGCTGGGTGCGCTGCATAAGACTGAGGTGCGCGAGGTCGCGCAGGAGCATAGCTTTATCAACGCCCAGAAGCACGACAGTCAGGATATCTGCTTTGTGCCGGACGGCGACTACGCCCGCTTTATGGAGCAGTTTACCGGCAAGCACTACCCCGCCGGGGATTTTCTGGATCAGAGCGGCAAGGTGGTGGGCACCCACAGCGGCGCGGTGCGCTACACGCTGGGGCAGCGCAAAGGGCTTGGCCTTGCGCTGGGGGCGCCGGTGTACGTCTGCGGCAAGGATATGCAGGCCAATACCGTTACCGTCGGGCCAGAAAGCGAACTGTTTGACCGCATCGTCTACGCAGAGGATGTGAACTGGATCGCCATTCCGGCGCTGACCGAGCCGCTGCGGGTCACCGCCCGCACCCGGTATCATCAGGCGGAGCAGCAGGCTACCGTTTACCCCGCAGAAAACGGTTTCCGGTTGGAATTTGACCAGCCCCAGCGTGCCCCCACCCCGGGGCAGGCTGCCGTGCTGTATCAGGGCGATGTGGTGCTGGGCGGCGGCACCATCACCCGCGTAGAAAAGTAAGGAGAACAAAATGCAGGATCAGTATTCCCGCACCCAGCTGCTGCTGGGTGCAGAGGCTATGGAAAAGCTGCACCACGCCCGGGTGGCAGTGTTTGGCATCGGCGGCGTGGGCGGCTATACGGTGGAGGCGCTGGCACGCAGCGGCGTGGGCGCACTGGATCTGATCGATGATGATAAGGTCTGCCTGACCAACCTCAACCGTCAGATCATCGCCACCCGCAGCACGGTGGGGCAGTATAAGGTGGATGTAGCGGAACAGCGCATCCACGATATCGACCCCAACATCAAGGTGACCACCCACCGGTGCTTCTTTGGCCCGGAGACGCAGGACGATTTCGATTTTACCCAGTACGACTATGTGGTGGACGCCATCGACACCGTTACCGGCAAGCTGGCGCTGGTGATGAAGTGCAAGGAGGCGGGCACCCCCATCATCTGCTCCATGGGCGCAGGCAACAAGATGGACCCCACCCGCTTTGAGGTGACCGACATCTACAAGACCTCGGTCTGTCCGTTGGCCAAGGTGATGCGGATCGAGTGCCGCAAGCGCAAGATCAAGCACCTGAAGGTGGTCTACTCCAAAGAGCCTGCCATGACTCCCATCGAGGATGACTCCATCAGCTGCAAGTACCACTGCATCTGTCCCCCGGGCACCCAGCGCAAGTGCACTGCCCGGCGCACCGTGCCGGGGTCCAACGCCTTTGTGCCCTCGGTAGCCGGGCTGATCATCGGCGGCGAGGTGGTCAAAGACCTTGTGGGCTTTGTACCGCTGAAGGGGTAAAGCAGACCGCAGCTTCCTTGCTGCGTGGGACGATTTGGAATGCGCTCCGCGTTGCTCTGCGCATTATCAGTGGAAGAACGATTTGAAATTTTGAGGTTCTGAAAAGCCCGCAGGCTTTTCAGAACCTCTTTTTCACGTTTTTATGCGCTGCAACGTTCCATAACATAAAATTGCAACCAATTTGCAATTTGGTATTGCAATTGGGAAGCATATCGTGTATAATCATCCCTGCACGAAAATGCAAGCTGATTGCAAATTGTTGAGAGACGACCCCCCTGCGGGTCTTTGGAGCGATTATTTATGGAACTGTTTCTGGATGTTCTGGGCGAAACCTTGGTGGATACCGCCAAGATGCTACCCTTTCTGTTTTTGGCCTATCTGCTGATCGAGTATATCGAGCACCGCCACGGCGAGCGCATCGAGGCGCTGCTGGCGGGCGGCGGGCGCTGGGGCGCTGTGCCGGGCGCTGTGCTGGGCTGTGTGCCGCAGTGCGGCTTCTCCGCTATTGCGTCCAACTTCTACGCCTCCCGGGTCATCACGCTGGGCACACTGATGGCAGTGTACCTTGCCACCAGCGATGAAGCTATCCCGCTGCTGGTGTCCATGCCTGCCTACTGGAATAAGCTGGCGGTTCTGATGGTCATCAAGGTGGTGTATGCCATCGTGGTGGGCTTTGTGCTGGACTTTGTGCTGCGGGGCGTGCTGCCCAAAGGGCTGCGGGGCGGCTACACCGGCCATGCGGACGAGGTGGACTGCCACGAGGAGCACAGCGATGCCGAGGGCAACGAAAAGCCCATCTGGCAGGCGGCGCTGCGCCACACGCTGGAGATCTTTGTGTTCATCTTCGTGTTCAGTCTGGTGTTCGGCATGATCGTAGAGGGCGTGGGCGAGGATGTATTCGCCGAAGTGCTGGGCGGCATGGGCTTCTTCCAGCCGGTGGTGGCGGCTCTGGTGGGGCTGATCCCCAACTGCGCCGCCAGTGTGCTGCTGACCCAGTTGTATGTAGAGGGTGCGCTGCGCTTTTCCAGCCTTGTGGCGGGGCTGTGCACCGGTGCGGGTGTGGGCTTGGCTGTGCTGTGGCGCGCTAACCCCTCCTGGAAGCAGAACCTCTTCATCACCGGCCTGACATGGGCCGCCGGTGCCTTTGTGGGCGTAGCCATGCAGGTAGTCGTGGCGGTGTTTGCCTGATAGGTAAAGATATTTTGGATTTCGGGACAGTGGGATGCCTGCGGGTATTCGGCTGTCCCATTTTTCTTTTCCCCCTCTCCCGCTGGACTTTGAAATGTGTTATACTGGGAGAAAACGATGCACACAGGAGAGATGACCATGCAATATAAGATTCTGGCAAGCGATTACGACAACACGCTGATGCCCTTTGGGGAGGCAAAGCCCCGCCCGGCGGTGGTAAAGGCGGTAAAAAAGCTGCAGGCTGCCGGGGGCAAGTTCGTGCTCAGCACCGGCCGCTCCTATCCCGGCATCCGGGATAAAAACCAGCTGGGCGGCATCCGGTTCGACTACGCCATCACCTGCAACGGTGCCTGCGTGGTGGACAGGCAGGGCAACGTAATAGCCGAGCATCCGCTTACCAGCGAGGAAATGTATGTGCTGGTGGATTTCTGCGAGGATTATAACTACCCGCTGCAATTCAACTTCCGGGATGCCTATTACGCCTACTGCGAGTACGAGTATCTGCACACCGGCTATCAGATGATGAACAGTCCCGGGCTGGACTGCGTGGACGGCGAAGATCAGGACCGGCATCTAGTGGATATGCCCCACGCCGCCTTTGCCGCCATGCCGCCGCAGGAAGTGGAGCGCTTCCACGAAAAATACGGCTACCTTGGCCTGCACTGGATGCAGACGGGCGCGCAGAACGCGGACGGCTACTGCTACTACGATATCGTGCGCGGCGGCATGGATAAGGGCGTAGGGCTTGCCGACCTGTGTGCACAGATGGGGCTTACGCTGGCGGATGCCGTGGCTGTGGGCGATTCTGCCAACGATGTGGGGATGCTGAAAGTCGCAGGTCTGAGCGCCTGTATGGCGAACGGCACCCCGGACGCCAAGGCCGCTGCAGACCGGATCATCGGGGACGTGCGGGAGGACGGCGTGGCAGCGCTGATCGAGGAGCTGTGGTTCAACGGCCCCCGCGCGGAGCCCTCCGGCAAGGACTTCGGCTCTGCATGGGGCAATATTGAAAGCGCAGGCGGCAGCTTATGAGCTTTGCACCGGTGTACGATGACCGCAGCCGGGCACTGATCTTAGGCACATGGCCCAGCCCCAAAAGCCGGGAGATGGCCTTTTACTACGGCCACCCGCAAAACCGGTTCTGGCCGCTGCTGGCGGCGCTGACCGGAGAGCCGCTGCCCGCGCGGGAGGATATCGCCGCCAAAAAGCAGCTGCTTTTGCGCCACGGGCTGGCGCTGTGGGACACGCTGGAAAGCTGCACCATCACCGGGGCATCGGATGCCTCCATCAAGGATGTGGTGCCCAACGATATCGCCGGGCTGCTGCGCAAAGCGCCCATCCGGGCGGTGTTCTGCAACGGTGCCACAGCTTACCGTATCTACACAAAATATCAGCAGCCGCTTACCGGCATCCCGGCTGTCCGTCTGCCAAGTACAAGCCCCGCCAACGCCGCCTGCAGCCCCGCCCGGCTGGAAGCGCTTTGGGGCGCTGCGCTGGCGGACTGGATCGTAAAATGATGACAAGGCTGTAAATTCTTTTGCGGGATACTTGCGTTTTTTTGCGGACGTTGTATTATGGATATCATAAGGGGCGCACAGCCCCGGACAAGGAGAAATGACCATGAGCAAGATCATCCGCACCCAAAAGCCCAGCGTGCTGCCTTTTTACGCCATGGCGCTGGTGTTCGTGGTGCTGTGCGCAGTGCTGCCGGTGTATAAATTATGGGCGCTGCTGGTGGCGCTGGGCGGTGCCGCCGTGGCTTTTGGCGTGGCACAAAAGACCTGCCCGCCCCGGGTGGTGGAGCGGGAAGTACCCTTCCACACCGGTGTGGAGGATGTGGACCAGATGCTGACCGATATCCAGCAGAAGCTGGACACCCTGCACGCGCTGAACGAGGCACTGCCCGACCCGCAGCTGTCTGCCGCCATGACCCGCATGGAAAAGGCAGGCCGCTCTATCGTGGAAGCGGTGGAAGCAAACCCCGCCAAGGCAAAGCAGGTACGCCGGTTTGCCAACTACTATCTGCCGGACGCCGTAAACGTTTTGCAGCAATATGCCAAGCTTGCAAAGCAGGGTGTGCGGGGCGAGAACGCCGCCGCCATCCGTGCCGAGGTGGAGCACAACGCCGCTTCCATTGCCACCGCTTTTGAAAACCAGCTGGATGCCCTATACGCGGCAGAGAGCATGGACCTGTCCGCAGACCTGACCGTTTTGCAGAATATGCTGAAAGGGCAGGGTCTGAGCAAGTAAAATCAGAATATCCCCTCGGGATTTTGAAAGGAAGGAATCACTTATGGCTGACAATACCCTGAATTTTGATCTGGATGCCCCCGCAGTGCCCACCCTGACGCTGGACCCCACCCCCGCTGCTGTGCCGCAGGAGGAAAAGCCCGCCGCTGCCCCTGCCCCGGAAGCACAGGTGAACCTGACCCCCGAGGAGCAGGCCATGGTGGATCAGTTTGCCCAGAAGATCGACATCACCAACAGCCAGCAGGTGCTGCAGTACGGCTCTGCCTGCCAGAAGAAGATCGGCGATTTCTCCGAGGCTGCCCTCTCCAAGGTGTCCACCAAGGATCTGGGCGAGGTGGGCGATATGATCACCGACCTTATCGGCGAGCTGAAGAGCTTTGACGCCAACGAGGAACAGCAGAAGGGCATTATGGGCTTCTTCAAGAAAAAGACCAGCCAGCTGGACGCCCTCAAGACCAAGTACGACAAGACCGAGACCAACGTGGAAAAGATCCAGTCCATGCTGGAAGCCCATCAGGTGCAGTTGCTTAAGGATATCGCCATGCTGGACAAGATGTATGAGCTGAACATGGCATACTTCAAGGAGCTGAGCATGTATATCCTTGCCGGCAAGAAAAAGCTGGCCGATGTGCGCGCCAACGAATTGCAGCAGGCCATGGATAAGGCCAAAGCCTCCGGTCTGCCGGAGGATGCACAGGCCGCCCGCGACCTTGCCGACCAGTGCGAGCGCTTTGAGAAAAAGCTGTACGATCTGGAACTGACCCGCAACATCAGTTTGCAGATGGGTCCCCAGATTCGTCTGCTGCAGAACAACAACACCATGATGGCAGAAAAGATCCAGTCCACCATCGTGAACACCATCCCGCTGTGGAAGAACCAGATGGTGCTGGCACTGGGTCTGGCACACAGCCAGCAGGCTATGCAGGCCGAGCGCGCCGTGACCAACATGACCAACGATCTGCTGAAGAAGAACGCCGAGGCACTGAAGCTGGGCACCATCGAGACCGCCAAGGAGAGCCAGCGCGGCATCGTGGATATCGAGACGTTGCAGCAGACCAACAAGAGCCTGATCGAGACACTGGACGAGTTGAACAAGATCCAGAGCGAGGGACGCGCAAAGCGTGTCGCCGCCGAGCAGGAGCTGACCCGCATCGAGGACGAGCTGAAAACCAAAATGATGGAGATCCGGAGCTGAAATGGCAAACGCTGATTTTTCTCAAAACAAACAAACCGCTCCCGGCGGCTTTGACGCGGGCAGCTACCGCGAAAAGGCAAAGCCGGAGCAGACCGTAACGCTGACGCCCCGCCAGCAGAAGCTGGCTGCACTGGAAGCAAAGCTGCCCGCAGCGCTTTCCACCCGGGCAGCGGCGCTGGCGCTGAGCGTAGTGGTGATGCTGGCAGCCTTCTTTGGCTTTGGCAGCGCCAAGCTGCGCGGAAAGTACAACACCGCCCGCCAGTGGTTCACCGCCGGGGTCGCCGCCGACAACGGCTATAACCTGAGCGAGGAGCTGACCACCCGGGAGAATACGGCGGCGAATATCCTTACCACCGCCTCCAACTCCCTTGGCGCAGACAACGCCGAGGTGCAGGCTGCACAGAGCGCCCTGAACGATTTCTCCGCTTGCCTGCAAGCGGTGCAGAACGGCGGCAAAAGCCAGTCGCTGACCTCGCTGCCCTATTATCAGGGCAGCACGATGCACGCGCTGTATCAGGCCGATCAGGCACTGGGGACCGCCATCGACCAGCTGTATGCAAAATTGCAGGAGCAGGCCGCTGACCCTATGAAGATGGGCGCGGTGCAGGGACAATACAGCCAGTTCAACAGCGCAGCCACCATTATCGGCACTTTGCAGTACAATACGGCGGTGTATGAATATCAGAGGGATGTCGGCGGCTTCCCGGCCAGTGTGCTGGGAGCTTTGTCCGGCGTGAAGGAGGTTGAGCCCTTCGCATGAAAAACTTTGCAAAACGTATCAGCGCACTGGTGCTGGCCGTGGTGGTCAGCGCGGCGGTGCTGTGCCCGGCGGCTTTTGCCGCCCAGCTGCCCAGCCTGCCTAAGGGCGAGTGTGTGGTGGACGATGCCGGTGTGCTGAGCAGCAGCACCGTGCAGACCATCACCGAGCTGAACGCCCAGCTGGAATCCAGTTGCAGCGGCGCGCAGATCGGTGTACTGACAGTAGAATACACGGGCAATGATTCCACAGAGGATTACGCCACACAGGCTTTCAACGTGTGGGGCATCGGTTCGTCCTCCAACAATAACGGTGTTCTGATTTTACTGGTGATGGAATCGGCGCAGTACGCGGACGGCGACTACTACCTGACCTACGGCGACGGCTTCCGCAACACTACGCTGGCAAAGCAGTCCAGCGCCATCGCCCAGACCATGGAAGATCAGTTCGCCGCAAAGGATTATGACGGCGCAGTGACCACCTGTGCCCGGAACGTGGCAAACACCATTGCGGACATCTACGGGGTCAGCCTTTCCGGCAGCACCGGCAACGGCAGTACCGTGCGGCCCGGGTATCAGGGCAGCCAGAGCAGCGGCGGCAGCACCCTGACCGACATCCTGACCCTTGTGGTCAGCGTTGTGCTGCTCATCGTCATCATCCGGTCGGTGGCCTATGTTTTTGCCAGCCCCTGCGGCTGGCTGTGGTGCTTCGGCGGGCCCCGGCCTCCCTACAGACGGCGCGGCCACCGCGGCCCGCCGCCGCCCCCGCCGGGCGGCTTCTACGGCGGCTCCCGTGGACCCCGGCCTCCGCGCGGCGGCGGCTTTGGCGGCATGGGCGGCGGCTCCTTCGGGGGCGGTGCCGGGCGCGGCGGTTTCGGCGGCGGCAGCTTTGGCGGCGGCTTCGGCGGCATGGGCGGCGGTTCCAGCCACGGCGGCGGCGGTGGCCGTGGGCGGTAATAGATGATTTGGAATGGCCTCCGCTGTGCTCTGGCCATAATCAGCGGAAGAATTATTTGAGATTTTGGGGTTCTGAAAAGCCTGCGGGCTTTTCAGAACCCCTTTTTTACGGGTGGGGGTCGTGACGGCAAACGGCAGCTGCCGCGCTGGTTTCCTGCGGAAACATTCGCGCGGCGGGGAACGGGCTCGACCCTTGCCTTTCTCTTTTTTATGCCTTTTATCGTGAACGAAATTCATTTGACAAAACAATTTTTGTAACTTATACTGGATGGCATCACGAAAAATAAAGGAAGTATCTGTCATGCTGACTCTGGATAAGATCTACCACGCCGCCTTTGTGCTGAAGGACGTGGCGAGAAAGACCGACCTCATCGAAGCCCCCAAGCTGTCCAAGGACTGCCAGCTGTACCTCAAGACCGAGAACCTGCAGGCTACCGGCAGCTTTAAGGTGCGGGGCGCTTACTATAAAATCAGCCAGCTTTCCGAGGAGGAAAGCGCCAAGGGCGTTATTGCCTGCTCTGCGGGCAACCATGCGCAGGGCGTGGCGCTGGCGGCTACCCGGCGCGGCATCCGCAGCATCGTCTGTATGCCGGACGGCGCACCCCTGATGAAGGTGGAGAACACCAAAAATCTGGGCGCGGAGGTCTGCCTTGTGCCCGGCACCTACGACGAAGCCCACGATAAGGCCGTGCAGCTGCAAAAGGAGTACGACATGACCTTTATCCACCCCTACGATGACGAGCAGGTCATCGCCGGGCAGGGCACCATCGGTCTGGAGATCCTCGACCAGCTGCCGGATGTGGACGCTGTGGTGGTGCCGGTGGGCGGCGGCGGACTGATCTCCGGCATCGCCTTTGCCATTAAGACCCTGCGCCCGGAGGTCAAGGTGTACGGCGTACAGGCTGAGGGTGCTCCCAGTATGTACCGCAGCCTGCACGAGCACAAGTACCAGACCCTGAAAGCTGCTTCCACCTTTGCGGACGGCATTCAGGTCAAGACCCCGGGCGAGCTGACCTATCAGCTGTGTGAGCAGTATGTGGACGATATCGTTACCGTGACCGAGGACGAGACCGCGGCGGCCATCCTCTCCTTGATGGAGAACCAGAAGTTGGTGGCCGAGGGTGCAGGCGCTGTGCCGGTGGCGGCGGTGCTGTTCCACAAGCTGCCGGTGGAGGGCAAAAAGGTGGCCTGTGTCATCTCCGGCGGCAACATTGATGTGAACATCCTGAACCGTGTTATCACCCGCGGTCTTGTGATGAGCGGCCGCAAGGCAAACCTGACCATCGCACTGGAGGACAAGCCCGGTCAGCTGAAAAAGGTGGCCGAGGTGGTGTCCCGCTGCGGCAGCAATGTGGTGTCGGTGCAGCATGACGGCTCCGACCCCAATATGCCCATCTCCAGCTGTTTCCTCAAGCTGACGCTGGAGACCCGCGATGCCGCCCAGATCGAGCAGATCCGCACCGAGCTGACCAAGGCCGGTTTCCAGCTGGTCAGCGAAAGAGTATAATAAAGATAATTGGACGATTTGGAATAGCCGACGCGTTCGCTCTGGCTATATTCAGCGGAAATTTTATTTTTATATTTGCAATCCAGAAAAGCCTGCGGGCTTTTCTGGATTGCCTTTTCACGAGAAAGGCCACGGCCGAAACGGAGGCCATTCTAAATTGTGATTTTATAACAAAGGAGAACTGCTACTATGAAAGTCGTATCTACCACTAACGCACCTGCCGCCATCGGCCCTTACAGTCAGGCACTGGATCTGGGTAATATGGTGTTTGTGTCCGGGCAGATCCCGGTAGACCCTGCCACCGGTACCATGGCCGATACCGTGGAGCAGCAGGCCGCACAGAGCCTTGCCAACCTGAAGGCGATTCTGGCCGAGGCCGGTCTGACCATGAACAACGTGGTCAAGACGGTGATTTTTCTGGCTGACATCAACGATTTTGCCGCAGTGAACGCAGAGTACGCCAAGGCCTTTGCCGAGCCGTTCCCCGCCCGCAGCTGCGTGCAGGTGGCAGCCATCCCCAAGGGCGCAAAGCTGGAGATCGAGTGCATCGCCGTGCGGGACTGAGCGAATAAATAAGACAAGAAAAGCGGGACACCGAAGCATCTGCGGATGCTTTGGTGTCCCGCTTTTTGGCATCATGTTCGGAAAACCGGTTTTTACTTCTGCACACCGGCCTCGCATTGCTCGATGAATTGCTTGGCCACCCGGGGGCTGCGGCCACCGGCACGCAGGGCGAAGGCCTCGGCCTTGAGCAGCAGCTGCTCGGTGGGCATCTGGATGTTGCGCTGCTTGGCAAGCTCTTCCAGAATGGTCTCGAACCGGGCCTTTTCCGGCCTCTGGAAGGTAACTGTCAGGCCGAACCGGGCGGAAAGGCTCATCAGCTCCTGCCGGGTGTCGGCTTCATGGATGTCGTCGCCGGTGCGGTCCGAGAGGGTCTCTTTGATCAGGTGGCGGCGGTTGGAGGTGGCATACACCGCAATGTTCTGGGCGCGGCCGCCTACGCTGCCCTCCAGAATAGCCTTCAGGGCGGCAAAGTTGTCGTCGTTGGCGGTAAAGCTCAGGTCGTCGATGAACAGGATGAACTTGAGCGGGTTTGCCGCCAGCTTGTCCATCAGGTCGGGGATCTGGTACAGCTGGTTCTTTTTTACCTCTACCAGCCGCAGTCCCTCGGGCGCAAACTCGTTGGCAATGGCCTTTACCGCGCTGGATTTGCCGGTACCGGCGTCGCCGTACAGCAGCACATTGTTGGCGGGCATCCCGGCCAGCAGCGCCTTTGTGTTGGCAATCACCTTTTCCCGCTCCTTCTCGTAGCCGGGCAGCTCCGAAAGGCGCTGCGGGTCGGGGTATTTTACCGGCACAAGCTGGCCGTTTTCCACCGTGAATACATGGTGCTTTGCAAACATGCCGTAGCCCTTTTTGCCCACCTCGCTCATGCGCTGGGCGTAGGCGGCGGCAAGGTCGAGCTCACAGGTCTGCCACCGGGGCAGGAAAGCCAGCTCCGGCCGCTGCGCCTGCTCCGAGTAGGTGGTCTGGAACAGATCGTCCAGCGTCAGCCCGCACAGCTGCTGCAAAAATTGCAGTTCGCTGTCCAGGGCACTTTGCAACAGCGCGTCCAGCTGCCCGGCAGCGGCCTGCCGCACACAGATGGTCTCGGTCTCCAGCACGGCATTGCTCAGGTAGCTGCTCCAGTTGGTGGTGTACTCAAACAGCGCAGCCTCAAAGGCGGCTACGGCATCGCACACCGGGCCGTAGGAGGTGCTGCCAGCCTCCATGCGGTCGGTCAGGTCTAAAAGCTTTGCCACAACGGGGTCGTTCAGCAGGGCGCGGAACACAACAAGCCCATGCAGGTGGGCATTCCATTCTCTCAGTTTCATAGGTGAACCCTTTTCCTCTCCATTAGCACATACCCTACAAAACGCAGGTACGCGGATATCAAAAGTATACAGCGGTTCGGGCTTGGATGCAAGGGGTGTTAAAAATGCTTCATCTTTGGGCTGATTCAGGTTACAAATTGTCGATTGACAAAAGCCCGGTTTATAGTATAATTTACATCAACAAATGCGCAGATGGGAAAAAGTACCACACGATCCCCACTGTTCAGAGAGCTGCCGTCTGGTGCAAGGCAGTCAGCGTTTCGTGCGGAAAATCATCCCGGAGCAGCCTGCCCAACGGGTGCAAACCCTTGTAAGCAGCGCCGGTTGCAGCCGTTACCGTGCAGGGCTTTGTTGGAAGCCCGTGAGAGGGTGTGCACAGCACGCCAACGAGAGTGGTACCGCAGAGAGCTTGATGTTACAAGGTCTTTGTCTCTTGAAAGAAGCAGGGGACAAGGGCTTTTTCTTTTTCGGAAGCTCTCCCTGAGGGAATGGATAAGAAGTGGAACAGGAATAGGAGCAACACCATGCAGTTGAATGGTTCTCAGATCTTTGTAGAGGTTCTGTGCGAGCAGGGAGTGGACACTCTTTTTGGCTACCCCGGCGGCGCTGTGCTGAACCTTTACGACGAGCTGTATAAGAATGCCGACCGCATCACCCATGTGCTTACCGCCCACGAGCAGGGCGCAGCCCATGCAGCGGACGGTTACGCCCGCGCCACCGGCCGCACCGGCGTGGTGCTGGCTACCAGCGGCCCGGGTGCCACCAATCTGGTCACCGGCATTGCCACCGCCTATATGGACTCGGTGCCCATGGTGGCCTTTACCGGCAACGTGCCTACCGGCGGCATCGGCAAGGACAGCTTTCAGGAAGCGTACATCGAGGGCATCACCCTGCCCATCACAAAGCATAATTTCACGGTGCGCCGGGTAGAGGACTTGGCCGACACCATGCGGGCAGCCTTCCGCATTGCACAGAGCGGCCGCAAGGGCCCGGTGCTGGTGGATATCCCCAAGGACGTGACCGCAGCAGTGTGCGAGTTCACCCCCAAGCAGCCGGAGCCCATCCGCACTGTGACTACCTATAACGAGGAGCAGGTGCACTGGGCGGCAGACCTCATCAACGCCGCACAGCGCCCGCTGGTGTACTTTGGCGGCGGCGTGCGCAGCGCAGCCAGCTGCCAGCCGTTGCGGGATCTGCTGCACAAGGCGGAGATCCCCGCCACCTACACCCTGATGGCCGCAGGCGTTGTGCCCTACGGCGACCCGATGAATCTGGGAATGCTGGGTATGCACGGCTGCTACACCTCCAACCGGGCGGTGGCAGAGTGCGATGTGCTCATCGCGGTGGGCACCCGCTTTTCCGACCGCGTGGCGCTGAACCCCAAGACCTTTGCCAAAAACGCCACCATCATCCAGATCGACATTGACGCCAGCGAGCTGGGCAAGAACGTGGACGTGGATCTTTCCATCGTGGGCGATGCAGCCTATGTGCTGAACGCCATGTTGCCCCAGATCAAGCCCGCCAAGCACCCGGACTGGATGAAGATGATCCAGAGCTGGCAGGCACAGGATTACCATCCTGTGTCCGACCCCACCCGGCTGATGCCCCATCAGGTCATCGGCGAGGTGTGCAACCAGTGCGGCCCCGAGGCCGTGTATGTTACCGATGTGGGCCAGCACCAGATGTGGGCGGCGCAGTACCTGCGCCACACCAAGAGCCGCGGTTTTATCACCAGCGGCGGCCTTGGCACCATGGGCTTTGGCTACGGTGCCGCTATTGGTGCCCAGATGGCACTGGGACGCCAGCAGCGTGTGGTGATGTTCACCGGCGACGGCTCTTTCCACATGAACCTGAACGAAGCCTGCACCGCCGTCAGCTACGAGCTGCCCATCATCACGGTCATCTTCAACAATTCCGTGCTGGGTATGGTGCGCCAGTGGCAGACCAGCTTTTACGGCAAGCGTTACAGCCAGACCGACCCCCACCGCAAGACCGATTTTGTCAAGCTGGCAGACGGCTTTGGCCTGAAGGGCTACCGCTGCACCAACCTGCCGGAGTTTCAGGAAGCCTTTGCGGATGCTTTGCAGCAGAAAGGCCCCACTTGGATCGAGTGCATCATTGACAAGGACGAAAAGGTGCTGCCCATGATCCCCGGCGGCGGCGATATCAACGACATCATCATGGAATAAGGAGGACACAGCATCATGGAATCTGATCAGCGCAGGGTCATCAGCCTGCTGGTGGACAACCAGAGCGGCGTTCTGGCCCGGGTGTCCAACCTGTTCTGCCGCCGCGGCTTCAATATTGACAGCCTTACGGTGTCCGCTACCAACGACCCGGCAGTCAGCCGCATTACGGTGACCATTACCAGCGACGAAAAGGCTTTGCAGCAGCTGGTATTGCAGACCGAGCGTCTGGAAGTCACCCGGCAGGTGTTCGTGCTGGACAGCGAAAAATCGCTGGAGCGGGAGCTGCTGCTGCTCAAGGTGGAATCGGACGTGCACAACCGCACCGAGCTGCGGGAGATCGCCTGCATCTATAAGGCAAAGATCATCGATCTTTCCCCGGACAGCATGGTGTTTGAACTCATCGGCCGGCCGGACAAGCTGGACGCATTCTTAAAAATGTTCGAGGGATACAACATCCTTGAGCAGTGCCGCACCGGCGTTACCGCACTGGAGCGCGGCGGGATGCACCAGCATATCCAGAAGCCGCCGCAGGAGGTGCGCTCCGTCCAGCTGCCCCCGCCGGGCGCAAGACGGGCATAAATCATATTGCTTTTCCGCTCAGGGTGAGCGAAAGATAGAACAGAGCATACAAGACCGGAAGATAAACCAACCAGAAAAAGTAAAAGGAGAATAACGATTATGGCTATCAAGAAATACTACGATTCCGACTGCAACCTCGGCGTGCTGGACGGCAAGACCGTCGCTGTCATCGGCTTCGGCAGCCAGGGTCATGCACACTCTGAGAATCTGGCCGAGAGCGGCGTCAACGTTGTGGTCGGCCTGCGCAAGGGCTCTGCCCACTGGGCAAAGGCCTCTGAGTTCGCTGCCACCCACGAAAACTTCAAGGTGATGGAAGTGGAAGAGGCTGCCAAGGCCGGTGACGTTGTCATGATGCTGGTGCCCGACGAGCTGTGCGCCGATATCTACAACACCCAGGTCGCTCCCTACATGACCGAGGGCAAGGCACTGGCCTTTGCACACGGCTTCAACATCCACTTCAAGACCATCACCGCTCCCAAGAACGTGGACGTCATCATGATCGCTCCCAAGGGCCCCGGCCACATCGTGCGCCGCCTGTACACCGAGGGCGAGGGCTGCCCCTCTCTGATCTGCGTGGAGCAGGACTACACCGGTAAGGCCAAGGACATCGCTCTGGCTTATGCTTCCGGCATCGGTGCAGGCCGTGCAGGCATCCTGCAGACCACCTTCAAGGAGGAGACCGAGACCGATCTGTTCGGCGAGCAGGCCGTGCTGTGCGGTGGCGTTTCCGAGCTGATCCACGCCGGTTTCGATACGCTGGTGGAGGCCGGTTACGAGCCCGAGATGGCTTACTTTGAGACCTGCCACGAGATGAAGCTGATCGTTGACCTGATCAACGAGGGCGGCTTCTCCAAGATGCGCTACTCCATCTCCAACACCGCTGAGTACGGCGACTACCGCACCGGCAAGCGCCTGATCACCGAGGAGACCCGCAAGGAGATGAAGAAGGTTCTGACCGAGATCCAGGACGGCACCTTTGCTTCCGAGTTCCTGACCGAGATGAGCCCCAAGGGCGGCCGCAAGGTGCACTTCCTTGCTAAGCGCCGCATGGAGGCCGAGCTGCCTATCGAGAAGGTGGGTGCTGAGCTGCGCAGCATGATGAGCTGGCTGAAGAAGTAATTAACTCCCCCAGTCGCCTGCGGCGACAGCCCCCTCAAAGAGGGAGCCTTTTGCCTGACCGCAGCGTGAAGCCTCCCTCCGTGAGGGGGGGCATCGCGCAAGCGATGACGGAAGGAGTTCAGCCAAAACTTGCGATAAAATCAGGAAAGATTCCCTCCTTTGGGAGGGAGTCTTTTGCTATAAGAAAAAGAGGAATAAACCATGAGAAGTGACAACGTGACCAAAGGCTCGGAGCGCGCGCCCAACCGCAGCCTGTTCTATGCGCTGGGCTACACCCCGGAGGAGCTGGAGCGCCCCCTCATCGGCGTGGTGAGCGCCCACAGCGAGATCGTGCCCGGCCACATGAATCTGGATAAGATCGCCGAGGCCGTCAAGGCCGGTGTGCAGATGGCAGGCGGTACGCCCATCCTGATCCCTGCCATCGGCGTATGCGACGGCATTGCCATGGGTCATGTAGGCATGAAGTACTCTCTGGCCTCCCGCGAGCTGATCTGCGACAGTGTGGAGACCATGCTGATGGCACACCAGCTGGACGGCCTTGTGCTGGTGCCCAACTGCGATAAGATCGTGCCCGGCATGGTGATGGCAGCGGTGCGCATGGATGTGCCCGCTGTGGTCTGCTCCGGCGGCCCCATGCTGGCTGGCAGCTACGGCGGCGAGGAAGTGAGCCTTTCCAAGATGTTCGAGGCCGTGGGTGCCTATAAGGCCGGTATGATCACCGACGAGCAGTTGGAGGATTGCACCTGCAACTGCTGCCCCAGCTGCGGCAGCTGCTCCGGTATGTACACCGCCAACAGCATGAACTGCCTGTGCGAGGCCATCGGCATCGCCCTGCCCGGCAACGGCACCATTCCGGCTGTGTACTCCAAGCGTTTGCAGCTGGCAAAGCACGCCGGTATGGCTGTGATGGAGATGGTGCGCAAGGGCATCACCGCGCGCCAGATCATCAACGAGCGCTCCATCCGCAACGCGCTGACCTGCGATATGGCGCTGGGCTGCTCCACCAATACGGTGCTGCACCTGCTGGCCATCGCCTACGAGGCCGGTGTGCCCATCGACCTGAAGCTGTTCAACGAGATCAGCGCCAAGACCCCCAACCTGTGCCATCTGGCACCGGCTGGCCCCACCCACATGCCGGATCTGTACGCAGCGGGCGGCATCCCGGCGGTGCAGGCAGAGCTGGCAAAGAAGGGCTTGCTGGATCTGGATGTGCCCACCGTCACCGGCAAGACCCTTGGCGAGAACATTAAGGGTGCCCATATCCTGAACGAAAAGGCCATCCGTCCCATCGAGAACCCCTACTCTGAGACCGGCGGTCTGCAGATCCTGTGGGGCAACATTGCCCCGGACGGGTGCGTTGTCAAGCGCAGCGCCGTCGCCCCGGAGATGCAGCAGCACGCAGGCCCGGTGCGGGTGTTCAACAGCGAGGAGGAGGCCATTGCCGCCATCTACGCGGGCAAGATCGTCCCGGGCGATGTGGTGGTCATCCGCTACGAAGGCCCCAAGGGCGGCCCGGGCATGCGGGAGATGCTTAACCCCACCTCTGCGCTGGCAGGCATGAAGCTGGATAAGACGGTTGCTCTCATCACGGACGGCCGCTTCTCCGGTGCGTCCCGCGGCGCCGCCATCGGCCACGTCAGCCCGGAGGCTGCCTCCGGCGGCCCCATCGGTCTGATCGAGGAAGGGGATACCATCACCATCGACATCCCCAACGCCTCCATCACGCTGGAGGTCAGCGATGCAGTGCTGGCCGAGCGCAAGGCAAAGTATGTTGCGCCCGAGCCTAACATCAAGACCGGCTGGCTCAGCCGCTATGCCCGCATGGTCACCAGTGCAAATCTGGGTGCGGTGCTGAAATAAGCGGAAAGAAACACAAACAACAAGACCGCTGCACAGCGCCATGCCGTGCAGCGGTCTTATTTTGCGGTGCATTCCCGAAAGCGCACAGCAAAAACCGCCGCCTCCGGGCGGGAGACGGCGGTGAAAAGGCTTTATGCTGTTTTTACTTGGTGCCGTAGATACGGTCGCCTGCATCGCCCAGACCGGGGACGATGTAGCCGTTCTCGTTCAGGCAGTCGTCCTGTGCACCCAGATAGATGTCCACATCGGGGTGTGCCTCATGCAGAGCCTTGATACCCTCCGGTGCGCCCAGCAGACCGATGAACTTGATGCGCTTTGCGCCGTGCTTCTTGATCTGAGTGATGGCGTCGATGGCGCTGCCGCCGGTAGCCAGCATGGGATCCAGCACCAGAACGTCACGCTCGGCGATATCCTGCGGCAGCTTGCAGAAATACTCCACGGGCTGCAGGGTCTTTTCGTCGCGGTACAGGCCGATGAAGCCGACCTTAGCGGCGGGCAGCAGGGTCAGCATACCGTCCAGCATACCCATGCCGGCGCGCAGGATGGGCACCAGAGCCAGCTTGCGGCCTGCCAGAACCTTGGTCTTTGCCATGGTGATGGGGGTTTCGATCTCCACCTCTTCCAGCGGCAGATCGCGGGTAGCCTCGTAGCACAGCAGAGTTGCGATCTCGCCAACGAGGTCACGGAACTCCTTGGTGCCGGTCTGTTTGTTGCGCAGCAGGCTGATCTTGTGCTGCAGCAGCGGATGTTCAACGATCATCGGGGTCATAAAAACACGCTCCTTAATTTATATAGAACATTCTATCGGGTACTGATCTGTGGCCTTGCCCGCCCGGTGGGCGCACAAATAGCTTTTTCACAGAGAATCCGCCAGCAATCACCTGCCGTTTGAACTCTCTGAAAATGCGTTTGGAGCGGCCGCAGGCCGCGACAAACGCTCACTAAAAAAATCATTCCGCTGAATATGCCCAAAGCATAAGCGGAGGGCATTTTAAAACCGTTGCTTCAGAAAATCAGCGGTTTTCCAGTGCAGTCAGCTTGTCGATGCGGCGCTGATGACGGCCGCCCTCGAACTCGGTGTTCAGGAAGATATCCACCAGCTGGCAGGCAAGGCCTGCGCCCACCACGCGGCCGCCCATGCACAGGGCGTTGGCGTCGTTGTGGCGGCGGGTATACTCACAGCTGAAGCTGTCGGAGCAGCAGCAGGCGCGGATGCCCTTGATCTTGTTGGCAGCCATGCTGATGCCCACACCGGTGCCGCAGAACAGCAGTGCCTTCTCGCACTGGCCGCTCACCACTGCGTCGCAGGCGGGCACAGCCATATCGGGATAGTCCACGCTGTCGGTGCTGTGGGTGCCAAAGTCGATATACTCCAGACCAAGCTCCTCCAGATGTGCCTTGACAGCCTCTTTCAGTTCAAATCCGCCGTGGTCGGCGGCAAGTGCGATGGGTTTTGCCATGGAAAAACGTCCTTTCCCTGTGAGTGGTCACAGTTCCGTTTTTATTGTTTGTTTGCTGCGGCTTCGGCAGCCAGACGCTCCGCCCGCTCCCGCTCTGCCTGACTGAGGCGGTGGTAGTCCGGCAGCAGCGCCTCCGGCAGCACAGCCTGCCCGGCTGCGGCCATCTGCTTTGCCACAAGTGCTACGGCAGCGGCACGACCGCCCCGCAGCGCCGGGGGCGTTTGCAGCACGCCCGGCACATTACTGTATTTATTATAGCACAGACCTGCGCCATCACCAACAAAAAACAGAGGCTTTTTGCAATTTTCTACAAAATCAGCCAGATCTGTCACCGCCCGGGCGTCGTCGTCCAGCAGGCGGGCGTGAGTGGCAAGGTCAAAGGCTGCACTGTACACCTGTGCGCGGCGGGCGTCCAGTGCGCAGAGCACCGTACCCTCGCCGGTGTGGGCAGCAGCCAGTGCTTCCAAGGTAGACACCGGGGCGCACAACGTCTCGCGCGGGAAGGCTAGACCCTTGACGGCGGCCAGCCCGATGCGCAGACCGGTAAAGCTGCCCGGGCCTGCGTTCACGGCGTACAGGTCGATGTCCGCGCAGGTCAGCCCGCACATCTTTAAACAGGTGTCGATCATAGGCATCAGCGTTTCGCTGTGGGTCATGCCGCCGTCCAGATACACCTCGTACAGCAGGCGGTCGTCCTGCAGCAGAGCCACACCGGCGGTCTTGCCCGCCGTATCCACGGCCAGAATATTCATACCGTCACCCCCTCAATGGTGATCTTGCGGGTGGTATCGTCCAGACGTTCGATGTTCACCCGGATGGGGTTTTCCAGCGCCAGCAGGTCGGCAAAGTTTTCGCTCCACTCTGCCGCCACCACAGCGCCCTGATCCAGATAATCGTAGAAGCCCGCCGCGCACAGATCGTTCTCGGTGGAGATGCGGTACAGGTCAAAGTGCGCCAGCGGGCGCGGGCCCCGATAGTAGTTCACGATGGCAAAGGTGGGGCTGGACACCGGGTCGGTGCAGCCCAGACCCTCGGCAAGCCCCTCGGTAAAGGCGGTCTTGCCCGCGCCCAGACCACCGGTAAAAGCAATCAGCGCCCCGGGGGCCAGCACAGCGGCCATCCGCTTGCCCAGCGCCACCGTCTCGGCGCGGGAATGGGTGATATATTCTGACATGAAGGTTACCTCATCGTTTCAAAAAAGGGATGGCAGACGCTCTGCCATCCCTAAGTATAATATAAAACGTGTAAAAGTGCAATGGTCAGGCGGCGGCAGGGGTCTGCTGCTCTGCCGCGTCATTCGCTGCCGTGCCGGGTGTGGTGAGCCGGGCGGTGCCGTCGCCCTGAATGATGGGGTAGGACGCCGCCGGGTGGGGTCGCCGCCCGGTGTTCTGGTTGAGGTACCACACGATGTCGTTTTCGCCGTAGACTTCAAGGCTGTAATCAATGGCCTGCTGCAAGGTCTCGCCCTCGATCAGGCGGTTCACGGTCGCCCACAGCATACTGCGGGAATACACGCTGTACACGTTGTTTATAAAACCCGCCACAGCCGCTGCTCCGCCTGAGAGCAGCCCGTCCGAAAGGGCAGTGTCCACATGGCCGCTGCGTCCGTAGAACTCGCAGGTCTCCGAGAGCACGATGGTGCCGTTCAGCTTGCCGCCCCGGTAGGTGTTGCTGAAAAAGTCTCCGGTGACGGCGTAGCAGCCGTTCACCTTGATGACCCGGTGGCTGAGCAGCTCCATGCCGTAGCGTAGATCGTTCCAGAAATCGGATTTTTCCAGCAGCAGGAGGATGGGTGCGGTGGCCTGTTTTTTCCACAGCCAGCCATACTCATAGGTATAGTACGCGCCGTGGGCACTGAGGATGGCGAGATCGTAGTCTGCCATCCGCTTCAGGTCAGAGACGGTCACCATCATGTCCAGATGGGTGTCCAGCCCGAAACCGTTCCAGTAGTCCTTCATATAAGAATAGTAGGGGTAGCGGTTGCTGTTCACCCCGTTATCAAAGGCATAGTAGATGACTGCATTGCCCACCGTGCTGTTCTCGGCGGCGAGCAGGGCGGGCGCATCCTCCGGCTCCGGCCCGGGCAGGGCGGTGTCTGCCTCGCTCTCGGTGTCGGTGAGCAGAATACCCCCCAGTGCGCCGCAGCTGTAAGTAAAGCTTATCATGCCGTTTTCCGCATCTACATAGATGCTGTCCTTTTTTACAAGCCCCTGCGCCGCCAGCGCGTCCAGCTGTGCCAGTGCTGCGGCCTGACGCTCTTCCTCCGACATTCCGGCGTAAGCGGCGCTGTCGGTCAGGGCGGTGACGGCAGCATCCGTCTGCTGCATCTCCTGCACCTCAGAAGCGGTCAGGGTCTGGGGGATGCCGGTGGTCTCCTCCGGTGCGGCGGCTACTGCCGGGCACACTGCCGTAAAGGCCAGCGCAATGGCGCACACCGCACTGAGCAGGCGGCGATAAAAGGTATGTTCCATTTCTTCTTTTCCGTTCCTCTCCCCCGGCACACTGCCGGGGCTGTTGTACGCAAGATAGCGTCCACAGGTTCATTGTAGGATGCCGCCGAGGCTTTGTCAAGCATCCCGGCAATGTTTTACCATTCCGTCACACCCGGCGCATTGCATTGGCGCAGGGATTTGTGTATAATAGCGATATGCTGGGTTTTTATCGCCTGTACACAGGCACGCCCCGGCAGACTGTTCTGACGAAAGGCGGTGCTTTCCTTGGATAGCATTCGACAATATTTTAAGCGCACCGATAAGATCTATCTGCTGCTGTGCATTTTCAGCAGCGTGATGGCGGTGCTGGCGCTGTCCTCCTGGGCAGCCAAGCAGGGCAATGGTTTTGCCACCGACGAGGTGACCGGTGCCATCATCGGCATTGGCGACTACCGCCGCGCACTGGTGCAGGCGGGCGCTGCCGCCATTGGCATCGTGATCGCGCTGCTGCTCTCCTGCGTGGATTACCGCAGCCTTGTAAAGGTGTGGCCGGTGCACGTTGCCCTGACGTGGGGTCTGGTGCTGCCCACGCTGGTCATCCGCAACGTATCCATCGGCCCGCTGACCATCGGCTACAACGCCGGCGACACCGACAACTACTCGTGGTACAAGCTGGGCGGCTTTACCTTTCAGCCCACAGAGCTGGCAAAGATCAGCTTTATCCTGACCTTTGCCATGCACCTGAACAATGTGCGCAACCGCATCAACGAGCCAAAGGAGCTGGCAAAGCTGCTGCTGCACCTGCTGGTGCCCATTGCCATCATTCATGTGCAGGGCGATGACGGCACCGCCATCATCTACGGCATCATCGGGTGCTGCATGATGTTTGCGGCGGGGCTGAGCTGGAAGTATATCTTTGCGGCCTTTGCGGCGGCGGGTGCTGCCGTGGCGGTGGCCTTTGCCTTTTTCAGTGATAAGATCGGCAAGGGATACCAGTGGTACCGCATTCTGGCGGTGCTGGACCCGGAAAACACCACCGGCTGGGCACCCAGCGAGACGGTGTGGAAGAACATCATCTACCAGCAGCAGCGCGGCGAGATCGCGCTGGGCTCCGGCGGAATCTTTGGCAACGGCTTATTCAGCGGACGGTATTACAGCGTGCCCAATGCCCACAACGACTTCATCCTCAGCTGGATCGGCAACGTGGCGGGCTTTGTGGGCTGCTGCGTGGTGCTGGGCGTTCTGCTGGCGCTGGTGATCAAGACCTTTGCCACCGGTGCCCGCAGCGAGGATCTGCTGGGCAGCTACATCTGCGCCGGTATCGGCGGTGCCCTGATGGCGCAGATTGCCGTGAATGTGGGCATGAACCTGCGGGTGCTGCCGGTCATCGGTGTCACCCTGCCCTTCTACTCTGCCGGAGGCAGCTCGGTGCTTATGCTGTATATCTGTGTTGGTTTAGTACTGTCCGTATACTCTCACAACACCAAAAGCCTGTTCGGATAACAGAATAAAGGGCTTTTTCCAGAGGGCGCTGCATCGTGCTTGGTGCAGCGCCCTCTTTGGTGGAGCGGCAGGATGTAGAAGGACAGCTGTACTTTATCTGCTTGAATCACGTCCTGTTTTATGGTAAAATATTAGTAGATTCTACAAATTTTTCACAGGCAGGAGTGGATCATTGGATGGAGCTTACATCAAGCACTTCTTCGCAGCTTTTTATTGACCGGGAGGAGATGCTGCGCAGTCATCGGTATTACTGGGCGCTGCGCCGTGCGCAGGATATCCTGTTCTCCCTGCTGGCGCTGATCCTGCTTGCACCGCTGGCGTTGCTTATCAGCCTTGCCGTCGTGCTGGACAGCCCCGGAGCAGGGGCGATTTTCCGGCAGCGGCGGGTAGGCCGGGACGGAAAGTTATTCTGGCTGTATAAGTTCCGAACCATGTGCCCGGATGCCGAGGAACGTCTGAACGAGCTGCTGAGCAAAAACCAGATGGACGGCCCGGTGTTCAAGATAAAAGGAGATCCCCGCATTACCCGGGTAGGGCATTTTCTGCGCAAGACCAGTCTGGACGAGCTGCCGCAGCTGTTCAATGTGCTGCACGGGGATATGAGCATTGTGGGTCCGCGCCCTGCACTGCCCCGGGAGGTGGAGCTGTACAACGACTACCAGCGTCAGCGGTTGTACGTTACCCCGGGACTGAGCTGCTACTGGCAGATCGCACCCCACCGCAACGAAATGAGCTTTGACGAGTGGGTGGCGCTAGATTTGAAGTACATACAGGAGCGCAGCTTCTGGGTGGATTGGAAGATTATTTTTCTTACAGTCCGTGCAATGTTTATGGAGTACGGAGAATAAAAACAGAACGGAGCTGCTGCACAGGGGGATGTGCGGCAGCTCCGTTTTATGGTTCGAAAGCGTTTTCTTATATCTCGCTGCTGCGCAGAAACCGTACCAGCATGGGCAGCTCGTACAGCAGCATCAGCAGCCAGCCCACGGCGTAGCTGAAGGGCAGGGCTTCAATATCCATTTTCAGCACCAGCACAAACAGGGCAGCGGCAGCCACCCGGCCGCCCATGTTCAGCATACTGCTGTTCAGGGTGACCTTCAAATCGCCCATGCCACGGAAAAAGCCCTGAATGCCGTTGGTGGCGGCGGGCAGCATATAGAACAGGGCGCTGGTGCGCAAGAACCGCACGCCCAAGTCTACCACGGCAGGGTCGGTGGCGAACAGCCGGATGATGGGCTGGGCAAACAGCAGGCAGACGGCGGTAAGCAGGATGCCGTAGGCAAACTCGATGCGCATACCGCAGTGGTAGCCCTGCCGCACCCGGTCGGTCTTGCCCGCGCCCCGGTTCTGCGCCATCAGGGTGGTCATGGCGTGACCGATGTTCTGCTGCGGGGTGTAGGCAAAGTCGTCGATGCGGGAGGCGGCGGTAAAAGCCGCCATGGCGTTGACGCCCATGGTGTTCACGATGGCCTGCACCGCAATTTTGCCCAGCTGCACTGTGGCCTGCTGCATGGCACTGGCCCAGCCGTAGCTCACGGTCTTGCGCAGCAGCTTGCCGTCATACACCAGCCACCGTCTGCCCAGCTGTAAAACCGGCACTTTGTAACGGATGTACACCACGCACAGCAGGCAGCAGGCAGCCTCGCTGAGTACGGTGGAAAGGGCGCAGCCCTCGCTGCCCCAGCCCAGCGCCTCCACAAAAAACAAATCGCCGCCAATGTTCAGCACTGCGCTGATCATCAAAAAATACAGCGCGCTCTTGCTGTCGCCCAGCGCACGCATGGTGGCAGCCAGAAAGTTATAGAAGAAGGTAAAGATCAGCCCCGCAAATACGATGCGCAGGTAGTTCACCGCAATGGGCAGAATGGCGGTGGGCACCTGCAGCAGCCGCAGCAACGGGTCTGCCAGCAGTACGCACAGGGCAGAGAAAGTCAGGGAGAACACCGTGCCCGCAATGGCGGTGGTGGATACCTGCCGCTCCACCAGCTTGGTGTCTCCCGCGCCAAAGGCGGTGCTGACCAGAATACCCGCGCCCAGACACATCCCGTTGATGAACAGGATGGCAAGGGTCATCAGAGGGTTCGAGGTGCCCACGGCAGCCAGTGCATCCTCGCCCACAAACTTGCCCACGATGATGCTGTCGGCGGCGTTATAGGTAAGCTGGAACAGGTTGCCCAGCACCAGTGGAATGGTAAATTTGATCAGCAGCGGCGTAATGGCACCGCTGGTCATGTCCTTGGTCATGAAAAACGTCCTTCTTTCCTATTTATAAAAACAGCCGCTTACACGATGCTGGCGCGGCCGCTGAAGATGGCCAGCGCAGCGCGGCTGTTGCAATTGGCAAGCAGCTGGGCGGCGGCGTGCAGGGCAGCACCGGCGCTGACCGAAGCGGGGATGGCATCGGTGCGCAGCACCTGCTGGGCAGCCCGCTGGGCATCCCGGCTTGCCACGGCGGAAACGTTATCCACCACATAGCTGTTGTAGTTTTCAGGCACGATGCCGTAACCGATATCCGGGATGCCGTGCGGGCCGGTAAGCCCGCCGCCCAGCACCTGATTTTCGTACGGCTCCACCGCCACGATGCGCACATCGTTCGTCCATGCCTTGATGGTCTCGCCCACGCCGGTCACCGTGCCGGCGCTGCCCACCCCGATGGTAATAGCGTCCACAAGGCTTTTGTTCTGTCGGGCAATGCTTTGCACAATGGCAGGGCCGGTGACCCGGCGATGGTACTCCGGGTTATCGTCGTTGGCGAGCCAGTTCATATAGTACCAGCCGTTTGCGGCGGCAGTCTGCGCAGCCAGCGCCCGCGCCCCGGCCAGACCGCTGCGGGCGGGGCTGTGCCGGATCTGTGCACCCAGCCGCAGCAGGTACTCCTGCCGCAGGGCAGGGGCATCCTCCGGCATCACCAGTACGATGGGGTGCCCGGCGGTCAGGCTGGCCAGTGTCAGGGCGGTGGCAAAGGGGCCGGAAGCCGCTTCGATGATGGGCTGTCCCGGAGCAAGCTGCTTTTTTTCAATGGCAAGGGCCAGCATCCCCTCGGCAAGGCCGTCCCGGGCGGTACCGGTGGGACCGTAAAAATCCAGATAAGCGTACAGATGCCCCTTCAGCCCGCAGGCGGCGGCGTAGCCCCGCAGCTCCACAATGGGACAGGCAGTGGTAAGGGTCTGGTAAAAATTAGGGTAGATCGGCACAAGGGCACTCCTTTCTCTTGGGATACAACACTATTATCCTAACGCAAAGCACCCGGCTGCGTCAAGATGCCTTTTGGCAAAAACAGCGAATTTTGGGCAGATATTTCAGAAAAAACTCCAAAATCCCCTTGACAAGGGGCAGGGGTTCTGGTATACTCCATCCGTAAAGCAAAAAAACTTTACAACATAGCAAGTACAGACAGCAGAGCACCGGGGGTCAACAGCAATGGCAAAAGATCTGGAAATGGGGTATCTGCTGGATTTTTATGGCGAGGTGCTTACCCAGAAGCAGCGCGAGATGCTGCGCCAGTATTATAACGATGACCTTTCGCTGAGCGAGATCGGCGAGAACTTCGGCATCACCCGGCAGGGCGCACGGGACGCCATCAAGCACGGCGAGACCACCCTGAAGGAGCTGGAAGAAAAGGTAGGCTTTGCAGCCCGCTACCGGCGGGTGCAGCAAAAGCTGGAGCAGCTGGAACAGCTGGTCATCGACACCCGGTTCGAGTGCACCGGCCCCCGCGCCAATATCACCACCACGGAGTATGTGGAAACGCTGACAAAAATGCTGGAGATCATCCGCTCGATGGATGAAGCAAACGAAAGCTGATCGAATTTTGAAAGGAGCACCGCACAATGGCATTTGAATCTCTGACCGACCGCCTTGCCGGTGTATTCAAAAAGCTGCGCGGTCACGGCAAGCTGACCGAGGCAGATATCAAGGCCGCCATGCGCGAGGTGCGGATGGCTTTGCTGGAAGCCGATGTCAACTATAAGGTTGCCAAGGACTTCTGTGCAAAGGTGTCTGAGCGCGCCATGGGGCAGGAGGTCATGGAGAGCCTGACCCCCGCCCAGCAGGTGGTCAAGATCGTCAATGAGGAACTGGTAGCCCTCATGGGCGGCAGCGAAGCCGCCCGCCTGAACATCAAGAACAAGGGCCAGACGGTCATCATGCTCTGCGGCTTGCAGGGCAACGGTAAAACCACCCACGCGGCAAAACTTGCCAAGTTCTATATCAAGCAGGGCCGCCGCCCCATGCTGGTGGCCTGCGATATCTACCGCCCTGCGGCTATTGACCAGCTGCAGGTGGTGGGCAAGCAGGCCGGTGCGCCGGTGTTCACCCTGCCCGGCGCAAAGCCGCCGGAGATCGCCCGCAAGGCGCTGGCGCACGCCAGAGACTACGGCAACGACATCGTCATTCTGGATACGGCAGGCCGCTTGCAGATCGACGAAGTGCTGATGCAGGAGCTGGTGGACATCAAGGCCGCCGTTCCCGTGGACGAGACCCTGCTGGTCGTGGACGCCATGGCCGGTCAGGATGCCGTCAACGTGGCCAAGACCTTCAACGAGACGGTGGGCGTGGATGGCATCATCCTCACCAAGACCGATGGCGATACCCGCGGCGGTGCAGCGCTTTCCGTGCTGGCCGTTACCGGCAAGCCCATCAAGTTTCAGGGCACCGGCGAAAAGCTGGATGATTTGGATGTGTTCCACCCGGACCGCATGGCAAGCCGCATCCTTGGCATGGGCGATGTGCTCAGCCTGATCGAGCGCGCACAGGATGCCGCCGACGAAAAGGCCGCCGAGGAGACCGCCAAGCGGCTGATGGAAAACAAGTTCGATATGAACGATATGCTGGAGCAGTTCGCCCAGATCCGCAAGATGGGCGGCGCAGGCGCTATGCTGAGCATGCTGCCCGGCGCATCAGGCATCGACGCCAGCCAGATCGACGAAAAAGCCTTTGACCGCATCGAGGCCATGATCTATTCCATGACCAAAGAGGAGCGGGAAAAGCCCTCCATCATCAACCCCAAGCGCAAGCGCCGCATTGCCGCAGGCAGCGGTACCCGCGTAGAGGACGTGAACAAGCTGCTCAAGCAGTACGAGATGATGCAGAAGATGATGAAGCAGTTCAAGAAGAGCCCCAAGGGCTTTGCCCGCCGTCTGGGCGGCATGATGGGCAACCCCAACGCCTTCCGCGGACTGAAATAACAACGGTATACAACCCCGGCGGGGTTTGTAACATATATCAAAAACAACAATTTTTGGAGGATATCTATTATGGCAGTTAAGATTCGTCTGCGCCGCGTTGGCGCCAAGAAGGCTCCCTTCTACCGTGTTGTCGTTGCTGACAGCCGCTTCCCCCGCGATGGCCGCTTCATCGAGGAGATCGGCACTTACGATCCCAACAAGGAGCCCTCTGAGGTGAAGATCGATGCCGAGAAGGCAAAGCAGTGGATCGCTAACGGCGCTCAGCCCACTGATACCGTTCGTGTCCTGCTGAAGAAGTCCAACATTCTGTAAGTAGGGAGGGCTGACTCATGCAGGAGCTGTTGCTGGCAGTTGCCCGCGGTCTCGTGGAGGATAAGGACGCCGTTAAGGTCACGGTGGACGAGCCCCGCGAGGACGGTACCATCGTCTACCACCTGAGCGTGGCAGAGGGAGATATGGGCCGTGTCATCGGCAAGCAGGGCCGGATCGCAAAAGCCATTCGTGTGGTGATGCGCGCGGCTGCTGTGCGGGTCGATGAAAAGGTCCTTGTTGAGATCGACTGAGCACCCTACTGGCCCTTTGCCCTTGCGGCAAGGGGCCTTTTTGGTTATAGAAAACCCTCTCAGGCGCAGACTGTACACAGGAGCGTTCTGGACAAACAAGCAATACACCACCTCTTCGTCAAAAAGCTCCCCCCTCGGGGGAGCTGGCAATGCCGCAGGCATTGACTGAGAGGGTTCTTACAGGAGAAAACGATGCAGCAATATCTGGAAGCCGGAAAAGTTGTTACCACCCACGGTGTGCGCGGGGAAATGAAGCTGGAGCTTTGGTGCGACGGGGTGGATTTTTTGAAAAAAACAGGTCGCTTGTACCCTTCGGCGCAGGGCGGCAAGGCGTATAAGATCCTTTCCATCCGTCCGCAGGGGCAGATGGCGCTGCTCCAGCTGGAAGGGGTCAGCGATATGGACGCCGCCCGGGCGCTGCGCGGGCAGGTGTTCTACTTTGACCGCAACGATGCCACCCTGCCCGCAGGCCGGTGGTATGTGGCAGACCTCATCGGGTGCGAGGTGCGGGACGCCGACACCGGCAAGGTGTACGGCGTGGTGACCAGCGTGGACCACCCGGGTGCGCAGGATATCTACACCGTCAAGGCACCCGGCGGCAAGGAGTATATGTTCCCCGGGGTGGATGCCTTTTTAAAAGAGCGCAACCCGCCGGAGGGCTATATCCTCGTCACCCCCATCCCCGGCCTGCTGGATGACGATTTTGACAGCGAGAGGGAGGAGGAGTAAGCCATGGGAATGCGTGTGGATATCGTGACCCTGTTCCCGGAAATGTGCCAGCAGGTGCTGGATGCCAGCATCATCGGCCGGGCGGCAAAGCGGGGCTATATTGAGACCCACTGCCACCAGATCCGGGATTACACCCTGAACAAGCAGAAGCAGACCGATGACTACCCCTACGGCGGCGGCTGCGGCATGGTGCTGTACGCCCAGCCCATCGCGGACTGCTTGCGCGCGGTGCAGCGCGAGGTGGCCCAGCAGGGACGCCCTGCCCCGCATATCGTGTTCCTGACGGCGGGCGGGCAGCGCTACACCGAGGAGCACGCAAAGCGGCTGGCACAGTACGACAACCTGACGCTGGTCTGCGGCCACTATGAGGGCATTGACGAGCGTGTCATCGAGGCTTTTGCGGACGAGGAGATCTCCATCGGTGATTATATCCTGACCGGCGGCGAGCTTGCCAGCCTTGTGGTGGCAGACAGCGTGCTGCGCCTGAAGCCCGGCGTATTGGCTGAGCAGAAGGGCTACGAGGAGGAAAGCTACTGGGACGGTCTGCTGGAATATCCCCAGTACACCCGCCCTGAGGTGTGGGAAGGCCGCGCCGTGCCCGAGGTGCTGCTGGGCGGCGACCATGCAAAAATCGACGCATGGCGCGGCGAGCAGAGCCGCACCCGCACCCGTCTGCGCCGCCCGGAGCTGTACGAGCAGTGGTGCGCAAGCCACCCCATTGCCGAAGTGCCCAAGTGGAAGCGGGGCGAGAATGTCCGTCTGGTAAAGACCACCGAGCAGTTTGCCGCCGCCGCAAAGCTGTTTGCCGAGGGACGGCAGGCTGTCTGCGCCGACAACTGGACGCCGGAATACTGCCGCACCCTGACCGAACCGCAGTTTTTGCTGCAATTGCAGCAGGAAAAGGCGGCGGGCTGGGTGTGCTACCTGCACACCACCAAGGACGTGCCGGACGGCATGGTGTGCGTCAGCCACAAGGCGGGGCATATCGAGCACCTGTTCGTCACGGAAAAAGCCCGGGGCAACGGTATCGGCGCAAAGCTGCTGGATTTTGCCCGCAAAAAGCTGCCGGAGCACGCGCACCCGGTACTGAGTGTGCTGAACACCAACACCCGTGCCATTGCACTGTACACCCGCATGGGCTGGCAGCTGGACGGCAGCACCAGTCTGGAATTTGACCCGCAGCAATACCCCACCGTGACGCGTAAATGCGCCCTGGTGCAGATGCGCTACACAGGCCCTGCGCAGGAGTGAGCCGGCACCGGAAATGTCGGTGAAAATACACAAAATTTAGAGGAAAACTCCCCGGCAGTCTAAAAGTTGTTGAAAACTTTTGTATTACCCCTCTAACCTTCGGGGTATAATTTTATTATCTTTGTACAAAACCTGAAAAATGCTCCCTGTTTCATTGGGAAAAGCGCCAAAAATGCAAAAGGGGACTGTACAACCGTTTCGACTTGCGCTAAAATGAGTGTAACACAACAGGCACACTATGCTTTTGTACACCAAAACGATATTAGATAGGAGCGCTTTACTATGTACGTAAAAGAAGTTACCGTTGAAAATCAGGTTGGTCTGCACGCTCGTCCGGCTACCTTCTTTATCCAGAAGGCAAACGAGTTCAAGTCTTCCATCTGGGTCGAAAAGGAAGAACGCCGCGTGAACGCAAAGAGCCTGCTGGGCGTTCTGTCTCTGGGTATCGTTGGCGGCACCACCATCCGCATCATCGCTGATGGCGCTGATGAGCAGGCTGCCGTGGACGGCCTGATCAAGCTGGTGGAGTCCGGCTTTGCAGAGTAAGTCTGTATCACAAGCAACAGAAAGCGGCGGGGGCTCCCTGCCGCTTTTTTGGTACGCTTTTTACCGGGAGCAAAGGGCTTTCCATGGCAGGAAGCCCTATCCCGCAAATACGGAGGAAGGTGCTGCATGACTAAGGCCGAGCTCTACCAAAAAGCCTGTATGCTGCCGCTGCTGCCCGGGGTGTATATCATCCGGGACAAAAGCGACACCATCATCTATATCGGCAAGGCCAAGCGCCTGCGCATCCGGGTAAGCCAGTATTTCCGCGAGGGCGTGCCCCACGATAACAAGGTCAGTCAGATGATCGCCCACGCCTACGCCTTTGACGTTATCGTCTGTCAGAGCGAGTTTGAGGCGCTGGTGCTGGAGGCCAGCCAGATCAAGGCGCATACGCCCAAGTACAACATCCTGCTCAAGGATGACAAGGGTTACAGCTATATCCGCGTTACCCGGGAGGACTGGCCGCGCCTTTCCTTCACGTTGCAAAAGGAGGAGGACGGGGCGGAGTATATCGGCCCCTACACCTCCAGCTTTGCCGCGCGGCAAATGGCAGAAACGGCCATGGATGCCTTTTTGCTGCCGCGCTGCGCCAAGCGCTTCCCGCAGGAGATCGGCAAAGGCCGCCCCTGCCTGAACGCCCATATCGGCAAGTGCATGGCGGTGTGCAGCGGCAAGATCAGCTGCGAGACCTACAATCAGGCGGTCAAAAATGCGGTGCACCTCATCCGCTACGGCAAAAAGGATATCCTGAAAACCCTCAACGAGCGGATGCAGGAAGCCTCCGACCGGCTGGAATTTGAGACCGCCGCCCTTCTGCGGGATCAGATCAATGCCATCACCAAGCTGACAGCAGGGCAGAAGGTGGTGGTAGACCCGGACGTGGAGATGGACGTGGTGGCGCTTGCCGGTACGCCGGACAGCGTATGCGCGGCGGTGCTGCGCTTCCGGGAGGGACGGCTGACCGACAAACGGGAGTTTCTGTTCCACGACACCTCGGATATCGACGCGGTGCGGGAGGAATTTCTGCCCCGGTACTATCTGGACGATGAACAAATTCCCAAGATCATCGCGGTGGATGCGCTGCCGACGGACGTGGACGCCTTGCAGCAGGCGCTGAACCAGAAGCGCGGCAGCGAGGTGCAGCTGTACGTGCCCCAGCGGGGCGATAAAGCGCATCTGGTGGAGATGGCGCACACCAACGCGGTGGAGCGTCTGGCGCGGGAGAGCGGCCGCTACGCCCGGGAGGAAAAGCTGCTGGACGAGCTGGCACAGGTGCTGGGCCTTTCAAAGCCGCCCCGCGCTATTGAAAGCTACGATATCTCCAACTGGGGTGATGGCAGCAGCGTCTGCGGCATGGTCACCTTCAAGGATGGCAAGCCCTTCAAGGCGGGCTACCGCAAATTCAAAATGAAAACCGTGGCGGGCACGGACGACTACGCCTCGCTGGCGGAGACCGTCTCCCGCCGGGCGGCAGAGTACGAAAAATACGCCGCACAGGCCGAAAACGGACAGCCCGGCGGCAACTGGTTCGGGCAGAAGCCGGACCTTTTGCTGATGGACGGCGGCAGGGGACAGGTGAGCGCCGCAAAGGAAGCGCTGGCCGGTACAGCGCTGGCGGATGTGCCGCTGTACGGCATGGTAAAGGATGACCACCACCGCACCCGCGCCATCGTGGACAGCGACGGGCGGGAAATTGCTATCAACATGAACCGCGGCACCTTTACCTTCATCACCGCCATTCAGGACGAGACCCACCGCTTCGCCAACGCTTACCGCAAGCAGCAGATGAAGCAGAAAAGCTACTCCTCCACCCTGACCGAGGTGCCGGGCGTAGGCCCCAAAACCGCCAAAGCCCTGCTGGCGCAGTTCAAGAGCGTGGGCGCGGTGAAGGACGCCACCCCCGACCAGCTGGAAAATACCCCCGGCGTGGGCAGGCAGCTGGCACAGACCATCTACGAATATTTTCATCAGGCATAAACACAAAACCGCCCCTCTTCTCTGGCGCAAAGCCATGGAAGAGGGGCGGTTTCTGTTATGAGGGGCGTTATCTTTCAGTGTTCAGATCGATCAGCCCTTTGGCGTAAAGATTCAGGATCCCGTTGGGACCGGTAGAGGTATAGCGTTTATCGTATGTCTTGCTGCCGATGCGTACAACGTTATCCGTGCGGGCATCGGTCGTGTAGTCGGCGGGGTCGCCATCCAGATGCAGACGGATGCAGCGGGTTGCGGTGATGTTGGCGTATTCCGCAACGGAAAGGTGATCGATATTGCATCCGCCAGCAGGCAGCTCGACCAGCAGGTCGCGGGTCACGGTCAGGTCTTCGGCACGCAGACCGCCATTGGCCAGCGCAACATTCAGCGTTTTCAGCTGTATGGGCGCAAGGCGGACATCGCCGGTCTCCAAGCTGATGAGCAGCCGGGTGAGGGCGTCTGCCGGGATGGTGACGGTGAGCATGGCTTCGGGGGCATCCTCGGCTACCTGCCAGTTTTCCGGCATTTCAAAGGTCAGGGTAGTACGGCCATCCCCGCCGGTGGTGCGCAGAACGGGCGAATGCGGGAAGTTGTCGAACTGGAAGGTGGCGTATTTGTCCGAGGTAAGGGACGGGTCGGTGACAAAGGTCACAGAGCCGTAGTTCAGGCTGAGTTTCAGCTCCTGATCCAGCTTTTCCAGCGGGATCTGCAGGGTGCTTTCCCCAAGGTCATCGGCGGGAATGGTGAGGGGCACGGTATCGGTCGGGACAGCGAGATAGGTGCTGCTGGCCTCCTCCGGGACAGAGCTGCTGTCTGCTGCCGGGGACGCAGGTTCGACCGGCTGCACCGGGGTGGCCTTGGAGTGCTGGAAGAAAAAGCAGGCCAGCACCAGCACCGCCAGTCCGCCGCCCAGCACCATGCGCCAGCGGGAACGCGGGGCAGGAGATGCCGGGGCGGCAGAGACGCCTTGCGGGCTTTGCTCGTCCAGAATTTTGCGGGCGACCTCCTCCGGGCTGCCCAGTTCCGCAATGGCGCGGGTTTCGTTTTCCGGCCCGGCGGCATCCAGATAATCCTCGTAATAACTCAAAGCGTCCTTGCGCTCAGCCTCCGGTAAGGGGGCCAGAAGCTGCTCCAGCGCAGCAAGAAATGCAGTACGGGTCATAGATCATTCCACCTCTCTGAAAAATGTGTCAATGGAAGAACGGTAGCGGCTCCACTCCTGCGCGTAGGCGGCAAGCTGCGCCCGCCCGGCGGAGGTGATCTGATAATAGCGGCGGTTGCGGCCATTGAAGGGCGCATCGTAGACCGTGAGCAGCTGGTCCTTCTGTAACCGGCGCAGCACCGGGTACAGAGTGGATTCGCTTAACTCCAGCGTGTGGGTGACCTGTTGGGTGATCTTGTAGCCGTAGGTACCTTCCGGCTCCTGCGCCACCACGGACAGCACAATGGCATCCAGCAGCGCGGCACTGATGGGAAAACTCATGCGGGAACAGCCTCCTTTCGATATGGTACGTTTCTATAATATTATATATCATATAATATTGCACAAGTCAATAGGAAATTTACCCTCTCAGTCTCGCTGCGCTCGCCAGCTCCCCCGAAGGGGGAGCTTTACTGGCACGGACTGGCAGATAACAAAAAAGCTCCCCCTTTCGGGGGAGCTGGATGCGAACGAAGTGAGCAGACTGAGAGGGCCGAGTTTCTCAGTTTTCAGAAGAGATATCCTGTCCGAAGTACTTTTCGCTCAGGGTCTTTAAGGTGCCGTCGGCGCGCAGCTCCTCAATGGCGGTGTTCAGCGCGTCCAGATAGGTGGTGTCCTCGCTCTTGAGCACCGGGATGGCCACATGGGAGGCCTCGGCGGTCTGTGCCACCAGCTTGAAGTCTGCGTCCGGGTGGACGTTCAGGTAGTCGTAGAAGGAAACGTCCGCGTTCAGGGTGGCGTCAATGCGGCCTGCGGTCAGCAGCTGGATGGTTTCCTCCAGCGTGTCGATGCCCTGCACGGTAGCGCCGTAGCTTTCGGCCAGCTCCATGTAGGTGGAAGCCAGACTGTTGGCGGTAGTCTTGCCCTTCAGGTCCTCAAAGCTGGTAATGTCAGTATTGTCCTTGCGCACAGCCAGTGCGGTGTGGATGTAGCCGTAGGGAGTGGTGAAAGCGTAGGTCTTGGCGCGCTCCTCGGTCACCTCTACGCCGTTGCACACCATGTCATAGCGGCCGGCGTCCAGACCAGCAAACAGGCTGTCCCAGTCGCTCTCCACGTATTCCGGCTCCACGCCCAGCTTTTCGGCAATGGCGCGGGATACCTCCACATCGTAGCCCACCAGCGTGTCAGAGGAATCGTGGTAACTCCACGGCTGCCATGCACCCTCCAGCGCCACCACCAGCTTGCCGCTCTTCTGGATGCTGTCCAGCTTATTCAGCGTTGCGGAGCTGGCGGTACTGGCGGCGGTGTCCTTGGAGGAGCAGCCGGTCATGGACAGCACACCGGCTGCGGCCATAACGCCCATCAGAGAAATAAAGGTTCTGCGTTTCATAAGTAAAAATTCCTTTCTGTCGTAAAAAATGCAAAAACAGGAGGGGTGCACTTTTTATTCGGTATGGGCGATCCTGCGCAGGAAAGCCCGGGTACGCTCCTCCTTGGGGGATGCAAAGAACTGCTGGGAGGGTGCCTGCTCCACCACCACGCCGTTTTCCATGAACACGGTCTTTGAGGAAACGTTGCGGGCAAAGCCCATCTCGTGGGTGACCACCAGCATGGTCATGCCCTCCTCGGCCAGCTGCCGCATTACGCTGAGCACCTCGCCGGTCAGCTCCGGGTCAAGGGCGCTGGTAGGCTCGTCGAAGTAAATGATCTCCGGGTCGGCGGCAAGGGCGCGGGCGATGGCCACCCGCTGCTGCTGCCCGCCGGAAAGCTGGCGGGGGTAGTAGTCGGCGCGGTCGGCAAGGCCTACCTTGGCAAGCATCTTCATGCCGATTTCATCCGCCTGCTCCTTGGGCAGCTTACGCGCCACAATGAGCCCTTCGGTCACGTTTTGCAGGGCGGTCTTGTTGCGGAACAGGTTGTAGTTCTGGAACACAAAGGCGGTCTTTTTGCGTAGCCGGGCAATGTCGGCGCGGCCTGCATGGGCAAGGTCGAAGCTTTCGCCGTCAAACACCAGCTGCCCGGCATCGGCAGTTTCCAGAAAGTTCAAACAGCGCAGCAGGGTGGTCTTGCCGGAGCCGGAGGGCCCCAGAATGGCCACCACATCGCCTTTTTCCACGGTCAGGTCTACCCCGCGCAGCACGGGCAGCTCGCTGGCGACCTGCTGCGCACCGGGGCGGTGGAAAAGGCCGGTTTTTGCGTAGGTGCGGAAGGTTTTTTGCACATTGCGGATCTCAAGCATAGCCATAGGTGCTCACCCTCCCTTTTACTGGAAGCCGCGGGCGTTGAGCTGACGTTCCAGCAGCGCCTGCAGCTTGGTGATGACGGTACAGAACAGCAGATACACCACAGCCACCTCGCAGTAGATGGGCAGGAAGATGTAGGTGCGGGCGGCTACCCGCTGTCCGGCCATGAACAGCTCTGCCACCGTGATGTTGGAGGCCAGCGAGGTGTCCTTGATCATGCCGATGAGGGAATTGGACAGCGCAGGCACGGCGGTGCGCAGCGCCTGCGGCAGCACGATGCGGCGCATGATCTGCCACCAGCTCATGCCCACGCAGTACCCGGCCTCCAGCTGCCCCTGCGGCACGCTTTCCAGCGCACCGCGCATGGTCTCGGCGCAGTAGGCACCCTCGTTGAAGGCAAAGGCGATAACCGCCGCCGGAAAGGCGTCCAGCATGATGCCCACACTGGGCAGACCGTAAAAGATGATGAACAGCTGCACCAGCAGCGGGGTGCCCCGGATGACCCAGATATAGAACCGGGCAATCTGCCGCAGCACCGGCACATTGGCGTACTGCACCAGCGCCACCGCCACTGCGATAATCATGGCAAAAAAGAAGGAGAGAAGGGTCAGCGGAATGGTCATGGTCAGGCCTGCCGTCAGGATGCGGGGCAGCGCCTCCACCAGCACGCCGACCGTGCGGTTGGATAAAAGTGCTTCAAACATCGGTTTTTCCTCAAAATAAAAATGCACAAGTCGGCAAAGCCTTTGCCGACTAATGCAGTATATACCCTAAAGTAGAGTTTAAGTCAAGAGACCCAGTCACAAATCCCTACAAAACCTACCAGAATACTATAATAGCATGAAATGCCCCGCAGCGCAAACGGTTTGCACAAAACGTGTGATGTGACCGAAAAATTGCATAAACTTGTTAAATATTTGTGCAATGCGGCAGATGCTTGACGCTGTGGGCGCTTTCGTGTACAATGAACATAACAGTGCGCGGCTGCGGGGCTTGTGTCCCGGCGCGGCGCAAATCCACCGGATGGGGGCTTTCCCTCTGCCCGGTGCAGACACGGAGGATACGAACGTGAAAAAGTTTAGTATTGGTGTTCTGGGTGCAGGCACCTGGGGCATGGCTCTGGCACGGATGCTGACCGTCAGCGGCAACGATGTGCAGGTGTGGTCGGCCATTGAGGCCGAGGTGGACAACCTTTCCGCCACCCGGGTACACCCCAATCTGCCGGGGATGGTCATCCCGCAGGAGCTGCGTTTTACCAAAAGCATAGAGGAAGTGTGCACCGGCAAGGACGTACTGCTGTTTGCAGTGCCGTCGGTGTTCGTGCGCTCCACGGCAGCCAAGGCGCGGCCCTATATCCGCTCCGGCCAGATCATTGTGGACGTGGCAAAGGGCATTGAGCCCGATACCTTATATACCATGACCGAGATCCTTGCCGACGAGCTGAGCCACGAGAACGGCCCCCGTGCGGTGCGTCTGGTGGCGCTCAGCGGCCCCACCCATGCCGAGGAGGTGGCGCTGGATCTGCCCACCACCATCGTTTCCGCTAGCCCGGATCTGGAGGCTGCCGAGGTGGTGCAGGAGGTGTTCAGCAACACCTGTATGCGCGTGTACACCAACTCTGATATCAAGGGCGTGGAGCTGAGCGGTGCCATGAAGAACGTTATTGCGCTGGGCGTTGGCATCTCCACCGGCCTTGGCTACGGCGATAACGCCCGCGCTGCCCTGATCACCCGCGGCATTGCCGAGATCGCCCGGCTGGGCGTGGCGATGGGCTGCAATGTCCAGACCTTTGCGGGTCTGGCCGGTATCGGCGACCTGATCGTTACCGCCACCAGTATGCACAGCCGCAACAACCGCGCCGGTATCCTGATCGGCAAGGGCGAAAGCCCGGAACAGGCCGTGAAGGAGGTCGGCATGGTGGTGGAGGGCATCAACGCCCTGCCCGCCGCCATGGAACTGGCCGAGAAGTACCATGTGGAAATGCCCATCGCCCAGACGGTGAACGCCATCGTCAAGGAGGGCATGAGTGCCAGCGACGCGCTGCGCAACTTGATGTCCCGCGACCGCAAGAGCGAGATGCCGCAGGGCTATGAGAGCGTGTGAGCCTGAATGATTAGAAAGGAACCTCCTGAAATGTCCGCGGACATTTCAGGAGGTTCCTTTTCTGTTTGGGGGAACGGCGGGAAATGCAGCAAAATTATTAAAACTTTTTACAGAAAACAGACACAAAAGGGTAGAAGGTCGGCAAACTTTCTGCTATACTGAAAACGATAGGATTTTTGGTCAGTGCAGCCGGAACAGGGCGGCGGGCGCTGGCACTGCAAGAAGGAGGAATGAGAGATGCCCTCTACCTACGCACACCGCCGCTTTGGCGCAAATGTGCTGGATCATCTGCCCGCGCCGCTGCGGAAAAAGCTGGAGGCGCACCGGGAGCTGTACGATATCGGCCTGCACGGACCGGATCTGCTGTTCTATTATCATGCGGAAAAGTCCACCCCGGTCGCCGCGCTGGGCAACGCCATGCACGACGAGCCGGGCAGAATGTTCTTTGACCGGGCACGCCGGGTGGTGCACGAGGAAGCCGACCGCGAGGCTGCACTGGCCTATGCGCTGGGTTTTGTGTGCCATTTTGCGCTGGACAGCACCTGCCACCCCTTTGTGGAGCAGTTTACCCGGGAGAGCGGTGTGACCCACTGCGAGATCGAGACCGAGTTCGACAATATGCTGCTGCGCCGGGACGGCTATGACCCGCTGACCTTCTTTACCGCCAGCCATATCCACCCCAGCGCGGCAAACGCCCGGGTCATTGCGCCGTTCTACAAGGATATCTCGGAGCAGACCGCGCTGGAATCCCTGAAGGGGATGATCACGGTGCATAAGGTGCTGCAGGCTTCGAACCCGGTCAAGCGCTGGGTGGTGCTGACCGGCATGAAGGTGCTGGGCAAGTACGATGGGATGCACGGTCTTGTGGCTAACCCGCAGCCGAACCCGCAGTGTACCGAGAGCAACCACAAGCTGGACACGTTGTATGCCAAGGCTTTGCCGCTGGCAGAGCGGCTGATCTTAGAGTATGTGGCAAAGCTGGACACGGACGAGCCGCTGGACGCTGCCTACGATCATACCTTTGGGGAATTTTAAAAAACGCGCCGCCCCGGCGGTGCAAGGGGAAAAGGGAAAATACGATGAAAACTGAAAAATTCAAGGTTACACCGCTGGAGCGGGCATGGATCCTATACGATGTGGGCAACTCGGCCTTTGTGCTGATGATCGCCACGCTGGTGCCCATCTTCTTCAATGCGCTGGCCGAGGCCGGCGGCGTGAGCAAGGTAGACTATCTGGCCTACTGGGGCTATGCAAGCTCCATCGTCACGGTGGTCACCGCCATTCTGGGCCCCATTCTGGGCACGCTGGCCGACACCAAGGGCTTTAAAAAGCCCATCTTCATGCTCTGCCTTTTTGTGGGCGTCATCGGCTGCTGCGCCATGGGTCTGGCGGGCACATGGCTGGTCTTTCTGGTCATTTTTATCATTGCCAAGATCGGCTACTCCGGCAGTCTGGTGTTTTACGATTCCATGCTGGGCGATGTGACTACCCCGGAGCGGATGGACATGGTGTCCTCCCGCGGGTACGCATGGGGCTATATCGGCAGCTGCGTGCCCTTTGTGGTCTGTCTGGCGCTGGTGCTGGGCAGCAGCGCAGTGGGGCTCAGCCAGATGACTGCTTTGTCCATCGCGCTGGTCATTACCGCCGTGTGGTGGCTGGTGGTCACCCTGCCGCTGCTGAAAAAGTACCGCCAGATCAACTATGTGGAGGTGGAGCAGCACGCCATCCGCCAGAGCTTTGTGCGCATCGGGCAGACCCTGAAGCACCTGCCGCAGGACAAGCAGGTGTTCTGGTTCCTGCTGGCCTTCTTCTGCTACATCGACGGCGTGTATACCATCATTGATATGGCAACCGCCTACGGCACGGCACTGGGACTGGACACCACCGGTCTGCTGCTGGCACTGCTGGTCACCCAGATCGTGGCCTTCCCCTCGGCGCTGATCTTCGGCCGCCTGAGCCAGAAATATGAATCCAAGACCCTGATCCCGGTGTGCATCGCGGCCTATACCGGCATTGCCGTCTTTGCCTTCTTCCTGAAGAGCCAGTGGCAGTTCTGGGTGCTGGCCGTGGTGGTGGGGATGTTCCAGGGCGGCGTGCAGGCGCTGAGCCGCAGCCACTTTGCCAAGATCATCCCGCAGGAAAAATCTGGCGAATACTTTGGCCTGTTCGACATCTGCGGCAAGGGCGCCTCCTTCCTTGGCACTATGATCGTCAGCGTGGGCAGCCAGCTGACCGGCAGCGCCAACGTGGGCGTTGGCTCCATTGCCATCCTGTTCGTCATCGGCTTTGTGCTGTTCGGTATTTCCACCCGGGCAGAAGAGACAAAGCAGGTCTGAGCCGTCGCGGCGAACCGCTGAAATGCCCTTTATAACGATACAAAGGACTGCTGCACGGCATCTGGTGTAGCGGTCCTTTTTTGCTGCAGGCGGCACAAAACAGAAGCTTTTTCGGAAAAAATAAAAACAGGTGATTGATTTTCACCTTTGACTTGCTTATAATTGAAGAAAAATCATCTGCTGCACTGCGGCGGCAGAGAGAATGCGGGGTGTATCTATTGAAACACAGAGGAATTGCGGTGCTGCTGGCAGGAATTATGCTGGCGGCGCTGCTGCTGGCGGGCTGCGCGTCTGCCGGTACTGCCCGGCGGATGCGCATGGGCGTAGCCGGAGAGGGCGGCGTATATCACGCCTTTGGCGAAGGTTTTGCTGCGCTGGAAAATGACAGCGGGAATGGCGCTGTGGAGCTGAAGAACACCGCCGGGTCTGCGGCAAATCTGCGTCTGCTGATGGGGGATTACCTGCAGCTGGCGGTGGCACAGGCAGACCTTGTGCAGGATGCCTACGAGCAGAGCGGTATTTTTCAGGATGAGGAGATGGAAAACAAATTCTGTGCGGTCGCTGCACTGTATACCGAGGCCTGTCAGGTGATCGTGCGGGCGGATTCGGATATCCAGTCCGTAGAAGAATTGCAGGGTAAAACGGTGAGTATCGGCGCGGAGGAGTCCGGCTCGGAGCAGAACGCATGGCAGATCTTGTCTGCCTACGGTTTGAATGAAAAACTGGTAGAGACCATCAACCTGAATTACGAGGATGCCGCTGCGCAGCTGAAGGCGGGCAGAATCGATGCCATGTTCATTACTGCCGGTGCGCCCAGTGCGGTGGTGACCGCGCTGGCGGAGGACTGCGGCATCCGGCTGCTGTGTGTGGACGGTGCGGCTGCAAAGCGCCTGCAGGACAGCTGCAGCAGTTACAGCGTCTGCACCATTCCGGCGGGCACCTACCCCGGACAGGAAGAGGAGGTGCAGACCGTGGGCGTAAAAGCGGTGCTGCTGGCCAGTGCGGCGCTGCCGGAAAAGCAGGTGGAGCAGCTGACAAAGCTGCTGTTCGATGGGCGCGAAAGCCTGAGCGCGCAGCTGGGCATCCGGCTGGATACCGAGGCCGAGGCAACCGAGGGCGTGGGCATCCCGTTCCACAAGGGGGCTGCTGCCTACTATAAGACGGCAGGCATCACGGTGGAATCCTGATGGGTGCTGCCGGGAAACAGAGGGAAAGAAAGACGATATGAAAATAGAACTGGATATGTATCAGACACTGGCACTCTCGGTGCTGGTGCTGCTGCTGGGCAAATTTTTGCGGGAGCGGGTGCGGATGCTGGAAAAATTCTGCATCCCGGCTCCGGTCATCGGCGGCGTGCTGTTCGCCATTTTTACCTGTGTGTGCTACGTTACCGGCGTGGCGGAGTTCGCCTTTGACGACATCCTCAAGGAAGTCTGCATGGTGATGTTCTTCACCTCGGTAGGCTTTCAGGCAAATCTGAAGGTGCTGAAAAGCGGCGGCAGGGCGATGATCGTATTTCTGGGTGTGGTCATCGTGCTGATCGTCAGCCAGAACTTTATTGCAGTGGGGCTGGCAAGCCTGCTGCAGATAGACCCGCTGGTAGGTCTGTGCACCGGCTCTATTCCTATGGTGGGCGGCCACGGCACGGCGGGTGCCTTTGGCCCGGTACTGGAGGATTTTGGCATCCGGGGCGCTACCACCTTATGCACCGCCGCCGCGACCTATGGTCTGATCGCGGGCAGCATGATGGGCGGCCCCATTGGCAAAATGCTCATTGAGCGGCATCATCTGCTGGACACTGCGGTGTCGGAGGATGACAGCCTGCTGGTGGAGGAGGAGATCAAGCACGAGCGGCACAGCATGTACCCTGCGGCCAGCTTTCAGCTGATCCTTGCCATGGGCATCGGCACAGTGCTTTCTAAGCTGCTGTCCCTGACCGGCATGACCTTTCCCATCTATATCGGTGCCATGATCGCGGCGGCGATCATCCGCAATGTGGGCGAGTACGGCGGCGGCTACACCGTGTATATGGGTGAGATCAACGATATTGGCGGTATCTGCCTGTCGCTGTTCTTAGGCATGGCAATGATCACCCTGAAGATCTGGCAGCTGGCAGAGCTGGCACTGCCGCTGGTCATCCTGCTGGCAGGGCAGACGTTGTTCATGGTCGTGTATGTCATTGTGGTGGCGTATAACGTGATGGGAAGGGACTACGATGCAGCGGTCATTGTTTCGGGTCTGTGTGGCTTTGGCATGGGCGCTACCCCCAATGCTATGGCTAATATGCAGGCTGTGTGCGACAGGTATGCACCTTCCGTCAAGGCATATCTGCTAATCCCGCTGGTGGGCAGCCTGTTTGCGGACTTCCTGAACAGTCTGGTGATCACGGTATTTATCAACTTTATCTGAGACGTCCGGTGTGCGCACGGAGGGGAAAAGCTTCCGTGCTGGAAAGGAGAAAAAGGCTATGGCCATCCATCAGCGGCTGAAAAACTGGCTCCGGCAGAAGAGCCAGAGCAGAAAGAACGGACAGGAGGAAACGGTGGCGGTGCCGGAAGTGCACACCGGCAAGGTGCGGCACGAAGCGGCAGACAGCACCCCGGAGGCAGACCGCCCCATCCATTACGACAATGTAGCCATCCCGGAGGTACACATCCATCCGCGGAAAAAATAAGGATAAGCATAAAAGCACCCCCTGCGGTCTGTACGGGCAGACCGCAGGGGGTGCTTGGCTTTTTATACGCTCAGGGAATTAGAGGAACACATACTTGAGGATGAACAGCACGGTGAGCACATACATCAGCGGGCTGATCTTCTTCTCCTTGGCCTTGCCGGTGATCACATTGATGATGGTCCAGGAGATGATGCCGATGGCGATACCCTCGGAGATGCTGTAAGCGGTGGGCATAGCCAGAATGGTCAGGAAGGCGGGGATGCCCTCGCTGGGATCATTGAAGTCGATCTTGACGGCGGAACCCATCATGTAGAAGCCCACGATGATCAGAGCCGGAGCGGTCGCAAAGCTGGGGATGGTGAGGAACAGCGGGCTGAAGATGGTAGCCAGCAGAAACAGCACGCCGGTGGTCATAGCGGTCAGACCGGTGCGGCCGCCCTCGGTAACGCCGGAGGCGCTTTCCACGAAGGTGGTGGTGGTGGAAGTGCCCAGCACAGCGCCCACGCAGGTGCCGATGGAGTCTGCCATCAGTGCGCCCTTGATGCGGGGCAGGCGGCCATCCTCATCCAGCATATCAGCCTTGGAGGCCACGCCGATCAGGGTGCCCAGCGTGTCGAACAGGTCCACGAACAGGAAGGAGAACATCACAGCGAAGAAGTTCAGCAGGCCGACGCCAGAGAAGTCGGTCTTGAACACCTGACCAAAGGTCTCGCCCAGTGCGGAGAAGTCGAAGCTGACAAAAGCGGTGGGGATGACAGAGTACATGCCGGCTTCCACATCGGGGATGTAAATGCCGGTCAGCTCGCACACGATGCCCAGCAGCCAGGTGATCAGGATGCCGTACAGGATGCCGCCCTTGACCTTTTTGACCAGCAGGATGGCGGTAATGACCACGCCCAGCAGAGCCAGAATAGCGCCCACGCCAACGCTGTGGAAGGTTGCACCCTTGAAGTGCTGGTAGGTGACCAGCGTAGAATCGCTGTTGACGATCAGCTTGGCGTTCTGCAGGCCGACAAAGGCCACGAACAGGCCGATGCCCACGCTGACAGCGCTCTTCAGGGTCATGGGAATGGCGTTGAAGATGCCCTCGCGCACATTGGTCAGGGACAGCGCGATGAAGATGATGCCCTCAACAAAGACGGCCATCAGAGCCAGCTGCCAGCTGTAGCCCATGGTCAGCACGACCGTGTAGGCAAAGTAGGCATTCAGGCCCATGCCGGGAGCCAGTGCAAAGGGGTAGTTGGCCAGCACAGCCATCAGTGCGGTGGCAATGAAGGATGCCAGCGCGGTGGCGATCAGCACAGCCTTGGAATCCATGCCCGCAGCGGACAGGATGTTGGGGTTGACGGCAAGGATGTAAGCCATGGTCATGAAGGTAGTGATACCGGCCATGATCTCGGTCTTTACATCGGTGTGGTTTTCTTTCAGGTGAAAGAATTTTTCTAACATGAGAAACCTCCTGCTTCCAATAAAACACTCCGCCGGTTGCGGACGGCGGAGAAAGAACAACTCCCATTTTATCAGTTGAAAACGTTTTTGTCCACACTGGAAACACACAAATTTCGCAATTTGTTCAAATTTTCTTAAATAAGTATGACTTATCTGACAAAAAATCTGGAATTTTTTAGTAATTTGGACGGAATGCAGGTGATTTGTGCAGAAAAAGTGTTTGTGGAAAAACTCGCCCAGTCACGGCAGCTGCCGTTTGCCGTTACGACCCCTCTCGTGAAAAAAGGGTTTCTGAAAAGTCCGCAGACTTTTCAGAAACCCAAAATTTAAAATAATATTTCCGCTGAATATGCGCAAAGCAAACGCGGAGCGCATTCAAAATCGTCCAGCCTGTGGGCAGCGCTTACAGCGTTTCTATCCGGTCAAACAGATCCTTCGCGGCTTCCACGGCGTCCTTGCTGCCAAAGGCCACCCGCACGCCGCCGGACAGCACGTCGGACAGCGCGGCGGCCTGCTCTTTCAGCAGGGCGGCGTCCACGCTGCACAGCGCCTTGCGGTCGGCGGCGCGCATCTCGTCCGTGATGCCGCAGAAGTACCGGTGATCCAGCTCCCGTGCGGCGGCACGCGCCTTGCGGGGCGTGTCCAGCTTGGCGGCGGTGCCCACGATGAACTCGTCCAGATCCCGGGCGGTGTAATCCCGGGCGGCAAGGGCGGCGGGGGCGTTTGCAAAGGTTTCGTAGCTTTCCCGCAGGTGGGGGTCCCGGTAGGTGTACAAAAACTCGATGCCGTCTGCACAGAGCATTCCGGTGCCGTAGGCACCGCCCACCTCCCGGATGGTGTGCCACAGGTACTCGTAGCTCATCACCCGTGCCAGCACCCGGCGGCGGCTGTCCCGGGGCATGGGCCATGCCAGCACATCGTAGTTCACACCGCCGTCAATGATAAAGGCTTCGTTCACCGGGGGTGTCAGGGGCTGGGTGTAGGGCTGCGCCGGGGTGCGCTGCGCAGCAGCAAAGCGGCTTTCCGGCAGCAGGGTGCGCAGCTTTTCCAGTGCGTCCTCGGTGCCGTGCAGGCTGACGGTCAGAGCGGCGTTTTGCAGCACCCGGCGGCGCAGGGCGTCCAGCTTTGTGCCCAGTGCCGTCCAGTCGGCCTTTTCCAGCAGACCGCACAGGAAGTGGTAGTAGCTCACACCGGTGCAGGCTTCGTCCGCAGCGCCTTCTACATAATAATGGGCACGGGCGCGGGTGGAAGCAAACTCGTTGCCCTGCTGGATGAACAGCTGCTCCATGTGCAATTTCAGCTGGCTGACCACCCGGGCATAGGCCGCCTCGGCGACAGCGCCGGTAAGGACGGTATCGTACAGCCACTCGCCGCCGATCTCCACCGCCTTTTCCAGGCTGCGCTCCAGCAGGCTCAGGCAGAGGGAAAGCTTTGCGTGGCAGGGTGAACCCTCCTGCCGCCCGGTCCAGAGATCCAGCTGGGCGCGGCTGTCGCCCAGCCATGTGCTGCGCAGGGTGTTCAGCTGCTGGGCGGTGTGGGCGGGGGTATCCAGCTCGTCCAGCACATCGGTGAGCAGGTTCAGGTATTGCAGCTCCTCCGGGGTGATGCTGCCCAGATCATAGTAGAAATTCAGGTATAGGCTGCCGGCAGAGGGGTGGCGCAGCAGGGTGGCAGCGGCCAGCTGTTCTGCGCTGCCCTGCGGGGCGGCATCGCCCGCGCCAAGGTCGGCGGCGGTAAGGGGGTGCTCCAGCACCAGCTTGCCATCGGTGCGCACCGGGGCGGCAGCGTCCTCGGTCTTGGGGGCGGTGGGGATCTGCATCACCTGCACCGGGGCGGGGGCAAACAGCTCCCGCAGCAGGGTGTCGAACCAGCCCTCTTCCAGCTTGCTGCGCAGGGCAGCGAAGAGCTTATCGGTGTGCAGCAGCAGGGCGGCATCGCCGGTGTGCAGCCAGCCGGTGGCGGCGTTGATGGCGTCCAGCACGCCGTCCGGCAGACTGCCCGGACGCTCCAGCGAAGCAAACTCTGCCTCGTTCAAAGCCGCCAGCAACAGGTCGTGGGGAATGCCGGTCTTTAGCAGCTCGTCCACTGCCTTGCGCACAGCGGGGGCAAACTTGCGGGCAGAATCTGCCGTAGCACCGCGCAGCAGCAGCTCCAAGGTGGGCTGCAGGGTGCTGTCGTCAAAGCCGATGTCGATATCTGCGCCCAGCTGCTCGGCCAGCAGCGCGGCCTTGAGGGGGGAGCTGTTGGTGCTCAGCAATGCACCTAGCAGGATCTCCACGCCCAGCTGCCGCTCCCGGTCGGCAAATGCGCCGGTGTACCATGCCAGCGCGCACTGCACCTCGTCCGGCTTGGGCTGGTCGGTGTAGTAGGGCAGCTCCACGAACGCGCCGGGCTGCTCGTCCTGCATGGTCAGGCGGGGACGGGCAGCAGCCTTGGGCATCTTGGACAGGTAGTCCTTATCCAGCCGCGCCAGCTTGTCGGCCATGTCCATCTTGCCGTACAGGGTAATGCAGCAGTTGTCGGCGCTGTAATGGCGGCGGTACACCCGCTGGTATTTCTCGTAGGTCAGGGCGGGGATGGACGCCGGGTCGCCGCCGGACACAAAGCCGTAGGCGGTATCCGGGAACATGGCCCGCTGCAGGGCATTTTGCAGCTGGGCATCCGGGGAAGCCAGCGCACCCTGCATCTCGTTGTAGACCACGCCGCTGACCGTGCCGTCTGCGTCCCGGTGCCAGCCCTCCTGCTCGAACACGGCAGAGTCAACCATCGCCAGCGGGCAGAACACCGCGTTCAGGTAGACGTCCATCAGGTTGCAGAAATCGGTCTCGTTGGGGGTGGCAAAGGGATAGACCGTCTTGTCCGGGAAGGTCATTGCATTGAGGAAGGACGCCATGCTGCTTTTGAGCAGCTGCACAAAGGGGGAGCTGACCGGGTATTTTTCGCTGCCCGCCAGCACGGAATGTTCAAGAATGTGGAACACGCCGGTGTCATCGGACGGAAAGGTGCCGAAGCCGATGCCGAAGGCCTTGTTGATGTCCTCATTTTCCACCAGCAGCACGGCTGCGCCGCTGACGTCATGGGTGAGCAGGGTCAAGGTACCGTGCTGCTCGGGGCAGTCCTCGGTGCGCAGGACGGTATAACCGGGATAGTGTGCCATTTTTATTCTCCTTTACGGGATGTTTTTCACAGAGGATGCGCCTGCGGCTCAGCCGCCGAACAGGCCGAAAAAGCTGGTGTGGGTCACGCCCAGCACAAGAAAAAGAGCAATCAGGGCGAACAGCACGCCGATGATGATGTCCATCTGGTGCACTGTGAGCGGAAATTTATCGTAAAGCTTTTCCTTGGGGTTTACAAAGTCCTTGTTGCCGTTGTCCAGCAGGCGCTTTTTGCTCTGCTCAAAATCGGCCTTCTGCGCCTGCAATTCTGCCTGCTGGCGGGCAAGCTCTGCCTCGCGGGCGGCCAGTGCGGCCTCGCGGTGTTCAAGCTCGGTCTGCGTGTCCGGGGTGGGCTGTGCCATGGAAAGTCCCTCCTGTAAGAATAAGATGTTTTTCCTTATGATACCACAAAAATGTGGACAAAAAAAGCACCCGCAGTGCAAAGACTGCGGGTGCAAAGGGGGATGATGAGGAGATTACTTCTTAGCCAGATACTTGCGGATATCAATGGCGACAGCCACGATAATGACAAGACCCTGAACGATGTAGGTGTAGGAGGAGTTGACGTTCATGAACTGCAGAGCGACCTTCATCAGCTCAAAGACCAGAACGCCGACCAGAACGCCGGGCACAGTACCAACGCCGCCGGTGGTGGAAACACCGCCGATGGTGCAGGCTGCGATGGCGTCCAGCTCATAGCCCATTGCAGTGTTGACGGATGCGCCGCCGGACTTTGCAGCCAGCAGGCAGCCTGCCAGACCGAACATGCAGGAGGCCAGAATGTAGATGCGGATCTTGGTGGCGTAAACGTTGACACCGGCCACCTCAGCAGCAGCCTCGTTGCCGCCGATAGCGTACATATACTTACCGTGGCGGGTCTTGTTGTACAGGAACCAGAAGCAGACAGCCACGATCAGGGCGATCCAGATCAGCACGGGAACGGCAAGGATGGTATTGGAGGCCAGAGAGGTGAAGTTTTTGTTCAAAGAGCCGATGGGGGTACCGCCGGTGTACACAAGGCAGATACCGTAGACCACCTGCTGCATACCCAAGGTAGCAATGAAGGGCTGCACCTTCAGGTAGCTGACCACCAGACCGTTGCACAGACCCACGATAGCGCAGATGGCAATGACCAGAATGAATACCACGGGGGTGGACAGGGTGGGCATATTGGGGTAGAACTTGCCGGAAGCGCCTTCGGTCTGCGCAAAAATGCAGGCAAGGCAGGCGGCAAAACCAGCCAGACGGCCAGCGGACAGGTCGTTACCGGTGGTGATCAGGCAGCCGGAAATGCCCAGCGCGATGATGTAGCGGATGGACACGTTCTTGAACAGGTTGATCATGTTGGTGCCGGAGAAGAAGTTGGGGTGAATGATGCCAACGACCAGAGTGATGGCCAGCATCATCATGATAATGGCGTTGTTGCTGAGCCACTTGCCCACAGCCTTGCCATTCAATTTTTTGGTAGCTTCCACGATAGACAGCCTCCTTAATTACTGATTTGCCGCAGCTGCGTCAGGTGCGGTCTCGAACTGGGTAGCCAGCGCCATGATGTTCTCCTGCGTGGCATCCTTACCGTTGATAAAGCCGGTGATACGGCCGTCGCACATGACCATGACACGGTTGGACATACCGATGATCTCGCTCATTTCAGAGGAGATCATGATAATGCTCTTGCCCTGCTTGGCCAGATCGGCGATGATGCAGTAAATCTCGTACTTTGCACCGACGTCGATGCCGCGGGTAGGCTCGTCCAGAATGAGCACATCGGGGTTGTTGGCAAGCCAGCGGGCAATCAGCACCTTCTGCTGGTTGCCGCCGGAAAGGCTCTTGATCTGGGTCTTGGGGCTGGGCACCTTGATGGCCATCTTTTCCTTGTTGGTAGCCACCAGATCGAGGATCTTTTTGTTGTCCAGCATGATGGGACCCTTCCGCAGGGCATCCAGGGAAGCGATGGAGATGTTATCGGCAACGCTCAGCACGCCCAGAATGCCGGTAGCACGGCGATCCTCGGTCAGCAGAGCAACGCTCTTCTGGATGGCATCACGGGGCTGTTTGATGTTGACCTCTTCGCCCTTGATCCACACCTTACCAGAGGTATGGGCACGCAGACCGAAGATGCCTTCCATCAGCTCGGTGCGCTGTGCGCCCACCAGACCGGCAACGCCCAGAATTTCGCCCTTTTTCAGCTCAAAGCTGCAATGGCGGAAGGAGCGGGGATGGATGGAAGTAAAGTCCTCCACCTTCATCATGACCTCGTCCGAGGGCACGTTCTCCAGCGGGGGGAACAGGTTGGACAGCTCACGGCCGACCATCTTTGCAATGATCTGCTCCTTGGTCATGGTGGCAACGTCCCACTTGCCGATGTACTGGCCATCGCGCATGATGGTGACTTCGTCCGCGATGACCTTGATCTCGTCCATCTTGTGGCTGATGTAGACCAGAGCAACGCCCTGCTCCTTCAGCTCCCGCATGATGCGGAACAGGCTCTCGACCTCGTTGGCGGTCAGAGAGGAGGTGGGCTCGTCCAGAATCAGCACCTTACAGTTGGCGGAAACGGCCTTGGCAATCTCCACCATCTGCATCTGGGCGATGCTCAGAGAACCCAGCTTTGCATGGGGGTCGATGTCCAGCTTCAGTTTCTTCAGCAGTTCATCGGTATCTTTGTACATTTTGGCGTGATCCACAACGGTGATAACGCCGTATTTCTTGGTGGGGTAGCGCCCCAGCCAGATGTTCTCGGCCACGGTACGGGCCGGAATGGGCTGCAGCTCCTGATGCACCATGGCGATGCCACGGTCCAGTGCATCCAGCGGGGTGGGGATGTTTACCTTCTGCCCCTCGTATTCGATCTCGCCCTCGTCCATCTTGTAAATGCCGAACATACATTTCATCAGAGTGGACTTACCGGCGCCGTTTTCGCCCATCAGAGCCATGACTTTGCCGGGACGGAGCTCCAGCTGTGCATGATCCAGGGCTTTGACACCGGGGAAGGTCTTGACCACGCCTTTCATTACCAGACGGTATTCTGACATTCCGCAAAAGCCTCCTTTTTGTTTGTTTACAGGCGGGCAGTTTTTTTCTAAAATAAGGCGCGTGCGTGGAGACGTTTTCTCGCACGCACGCGCTTTTTAGCTTACTTTCAAGCCGTTAAGGCCTGCTGCGCACCTTGCATTGGTTCCGGGAAACTTTGGTCTTACTTCAGGTACTGAGAGGCGTTGTCCTTGGTGACCTTGACGTAGTCGACCCAGTAGTACTTCTCAACGTCCTTGCCCTCAACGAACAGCTTGGTAGCCTCGGCAGCCTTGGTAGCCTGACCCACGTCATCGTTCAGAACGGTACCGGTCATGTTGCCATCGACAACGTCCTGAACAGCCTCGGCCAGTGCGTCAACGCCGACCAGATAGATGTCCTTGCCGACGGTGCGGCCGGCCTGCTGGATGGACTGCAGAGCGCCCAGTGCCATTGCGTCATTGTTGCAGAAGACGACTTCAATCTTATCGCCGTACTGAGACAGAGCGTTTGCAACGTCCTGCTGAGCGGTGGTCTGATCCCAGTTATCCAGGTACTCGTACAGGCACTCGACTTCCTTGCCGGCATCGGTCAGAGCCTTGATGGAGAACTCGGTGCGGTACTGAGCATCGATGTTCTCGGGGTCGCCCTTGCACATAATGTAGGTGACCTTGCCGTCGCCGTTGATGTCGCCCTGGGTCTCGGTCTCGAGGATCAGCTCGCCCTGATAAGTACCGGACTGACGTGCGTCAGCGCCAACGTAGCAGCACTTGCCCTTGTAGGAATCCAGAACGCTCTCCTCAGGCTCACGGTTGATGAACACGATGGGGGTGCCGGAGGGAGAAACGGTGTCAACGATGGTCTGAGCGGAAGTGGTCTGGACGGGGTTGATGACCAGCACGTCCACGCCCTGCTGCAGGAAGGTGTTGATCTGCTCGGTCTGGGTGTTCTGGTCGTTCTTGCCGTCCATGATGGTGACGGAGTAGCCCATGTCCTTCAGGTAGCCTTCCAGATCGGAGCGGTACAGGGTCATGAAGTTATCAGCAAACTGATAGATGCAAACGCCGATGTTGGCAGAGCCGTTGGTAGCAGCGGCAGAAGCAGCGGTAGAAGATGCAACGCTGGAAGCAGCGGTGCTGGTGGAGGAAGAGCCGCCGCAAGCGGTCATAGCAGCGGTAGCGCCCACAACGGCAGAAGCCTTCAGGAAGTCGCGGCGAGAAATCATTTTCATAATAGTAATCTCCTTCATTTGTGTGTCACAGCATATTCACAGACGCATTTGTCGCATGCGTCCGTAATCCCTGACAGTATTATACCCTTGTGTGGGGGTGTTCCGCAAGAGAATAAGTTCACAAGATTGGTGCAAATGTTTTGTTACGTTTCTACAAAAGCGGACCAAAGGTTACAAAATCTTTTCACGAATTATCACAATTTTTCATGCCGTTGCAACCAACATACAAATATGATGCAGGTATGTAAAAAAACACTCTTCAACATGACTGAATGTTGCATGGATGCTAAAAAAGCGCGAAAATGGGCGATACATTTTTTGAAAGATATTTTCAGGGATACTACATAGCGGAAAGAAAACGCCTTTTATACAGCCTTACCGGGCGAGAAAAACAACACGGGTCGAGAAAAGTTCTGCTCCCCGGGTGGGGGCGGTGCTGCGACCTTGGGGCATGGCGGCGATGTACCTTCATAGTAACAGGGCGGTCAGGGTGCAGCGAACGTTTTTGTGGGAGGTGTCAGAAATACGAGCAGCCGTTTTCTGCGTGCTGCACCAGCTGGGAAAACAAAACTGACGAAGATGCGTTGTGCCTTAAAAATATAAAATATACTGTTGGGATAATTACTGTGTAAAAATACCCAATGACCCTGCGAAAGTGCACACTGTCGGGCGCGGAGGGCGGGTGATATCCTGTGTACAGAGCCCGGGACACCGGACGAAAGGAGGAGGAACATCATGGGGCAGACAAAGCCCGCCGCCGGGCTGAAGAGCCTGAACCGCGCCGCCGACACCCTGAGCACCCTGCTGGCGCAGGAGGTGAAGGAGCTGAACGAGCGGCAGAAGGCCGCCCGGCGGGAGAACACCCCCGACCCCGGGATGATGAAGGGGCTGAAGGAGGCTACCGCAGTGCTCAAAGATCTGGCGGGTGTGGTAAAGACCCTGAACGATCAGGGCACGGAGCTGGAAGGAACAGAGTGCGGTGTGGTGCTGCTGCCGCCGGTGGAACAGGAGGAAAAGGCATGAACAGGACTGAGCGGGCAGTCATTGTGTGGAAGCCGCAGCCCCGGCAGCTGGAATTTATGCGCAGACCGGAACCGGAGGCGCTGTACGGCGGCGCGGCGGGCGGCGGCAAGAGCGATGCGCTGCTGATCGAAGCGCTGCGGCAGGTGCACATCCCGCATTACCGGGCGCTGATCCTGCGCAAGACCTACCCGCAGCTTTCCGACCTTGTGGATAAGAGCCAGATGTATTACCGCCGGGCGTTCCCGGAGGCGCAGTACAACGCCACCTCCCATGTATGGGTCTTTCCCAGCGGGGCAAAGATCTGGTTCGGCTCCATGCAGTACACCAAGGACCGCACCAACTATCAGGGCAAGGCCTACGATTTTATCGGCTTTGACGAGCTGACCCACTTTGAGTGGGACGAGTACAGCTACATGATGAGCCGCAACCGCCCCACCGGGCCGGGCACCCGGGTGTATATGCGTGCCACCACCAACCCCGGCGGCATCGGTCACGGCTGGGTGAAGGCACGGTTCATCACGCCTGCCCCGCCCGGTACCCCCATTGTGGAAACCGTCACGGTGCGCCTGCCGGACGGCACCGACCAGCAGATGGAGCGGGCACGGGTATTCATCCCGTCCAGCGTGTTCGATAACCCTGCCCTGCTGGCCAACGACCCCGGGTATCTGGCAAGCCTTGCCAGCCTGCCGGAGGCGGAAAAGCAGGCGCTGCTCTACGGCAGCTGGGACAGCTTTTCCGGGCAGGTGTTCACCGAATGGCGCAACGACCCGGCGCATTATCAGGACCAGCGCTGGACCCACGTCATCGCACCCTTTGCCATCCCCAAGCACTGGCCCATCTGGCGTGGGTACGACTTTGGCTTTTCCAAGCCCTTTTCGGTGGGGTGGTATGCGGTGGACGAGGAGGGGCGGCTGTATCGCATCAAGGAGCTGTACGGTTGCACCGGACGTCCCAACGAAGGGCTGCGCATCGACCCGGTGGAGCAGGCCAAGCGCATCCGGGAGGCTGAGCAGAACGACCCGCTGCTGCGGGGCAGGGTGATCCACGGAGTGGCAGACCCCGCCATCTTTGACGAAAGCCGAGGCGAGAGCATTGCGGCCATGATGGAGCGCAGCCCGCATTTTCTGCGCTGGCAGCCCGGAGATCACACCCGGCTGGCGGGCAAGATGCAGTTCCACTACCGGCTGCGGTTCGCGCCGGACGGAAGGCCGATGCTGCAGGTGTTCAGCAGCTGCAAGCATTTCATCCGCACCCTGCCGAACCTTGTGTACGACGAGAGCAATGTGGAGGATATCGACACCCGGCAGGAGGATCATATCTACGACGAGTGCCGCTATGTGCTGATGGAGCATCCCATCAGCCCGCCCGAGGCTTCTGCCGCGCCGCCAAGGCCGGACGACCCGCTGGAACTGCACCGGCAGGCGCGGTTCTACCGCATCTGAAAAAACAGGACAGAAAGGAAAGATTATGGAAGATACAAGAGCAGAAGCCCTGCCCATCGGCGCGGCAGAGGCGGCGGCTGCTTTGCAGACGCTGCAACGTTATAAGGCGGGCAAGGCGGCGCTGGACAAGCGCCTGATCGACAACGAGCTGTGGTTCCGCATGGGACACTGGAAAAACTACCGCGACCCGCTGATGCCTGGCAAGGCGCAGCCCTCCAGCGGATGGCTGTTCAACAGCATCGCCAACAAGCACGCCGACGCCATGGACAACTATCCCGAGCCCATGGTGCTGCCCCGGGCGGCAGACGATCAGGCCACAGCGCAGGCGCTTTCCAGCGTGCTGCCGGTGGTGCTGGAGCAGGCGGATTACGAGCAGGTGTACAGCGATGTCTGGTGGCGCAAGCTCAAGCAGGGCACCGGCGTTACCGGCATCTTCTGGGACCCGGCGGCGCGCGGCGGGCTGGGCGATATTGCGGTGCGCAGCGTCAACCTGCTCATGCTCTACTGGGAGCCGGGCGTGCAGGATATTCAGGACTCACCGGACTTGTTCCATCTCAGCCTTGAGGACACCGCCCGGCTGACCGCGCAGTATCCGCAGCTGGCAGGGCACGCCGCCGGTGTGGTGGACGTGCCCCGGTATATCCACGAGGACGGCCAGACCACCGCCAACAAGAGCGTGGTGGTGGACTGGTACTATAAGCGCCCGGACGAGAGCGGCCAATTGCGGCTGCACTACTGCAAGCTGTGCAACGGCGTGGTGCTGTATGCCAGCCAGAACGACCCGGCGCTGGCGGCGCGCGGATTATACGACCACGGAAAGTACCCCTTTGTGTTCGACCCGCTGTTCGTGGAGGAGGATTCTCCCGCCGGGTTCGGCTACATCGATGTGATGAAGGACTGCCAGAACGCCATTGACCGGATGAACCACGCCATGGACGAGAACGTGCTGCTGGCCTCCCGCCAGCGGTATGTGCTCAGTGATACCGCCGGGGTGAATGAGGAGGAGCTTGCAGACCTGAGCCGGGACATCGTGCACGTTGTAGGCCGCCTGAACGAGGACAGTTTCCGTCCGCTGCAAACGGCAGGCTTGCAGGGCAACAGCCTGAGCTACCGCAACAGCCGCATTGAAGAGCTGAAGGAGATCAGCGGCAACCGCGACCTGACGCAGGGCGGCACCACCGGCGGCGTGACCGCCGCCAGCGCCATCGCCGCTTTGCAGGAGGCGGGCAGCAAGCTGAGCCGGGATATGCTCAAGAGCGCCTACCGCGCCTTTGCAAGGCAGTGCTACCTTATCATTGAGCTGATGCGGCAGTTCTATGACGAGCAGCGGGTGTTCCGCATCACCGGTCAGCGCGGCGAGAGCGAGTTCGTGCCCTTCTCGGCACAGGGGCTGCGGGCAAAGCCTGTGCCCGCCGTGGGCGGGGTGGAGCTGGGCAGCCGGGAACCTGTCTTTGACATCGTGGTCAGCGCCGCCAAAAAGAGCACCTTCAGCCGCCTGTCCCAGAACGAGACCGCTAAGGAGTGCTACAAGCTGGGCTTCTTCGACCCCGCCAACGCGGACGCTGCCCTTGCGGCGCTGGAAATGATGGACTTTGAAGGGGTGGAAAAGGTGCGCGCCCGGGTGCGGCAGAACGGCACGCTGGCGCAGCAGCTGGTGCAGTTGCAGGGGCAGATGGCAAGACTTTCTGCCGCTCTGGCGCAGCAGCCCGGCGGCACCCAAGCGGCGCAGGACACTGCCGGTCTGACGGCACAGCTGCCGGTGGCTGCTGCTGCCCACGCCATGAACTGGAACGGAAAGGAGGTGAAGTGAGATGATCGAGGTATGTTACAGCGAGCTGGACGGCCCCAAGGGGCTGAGCCTGCGGCTGGAGGCCGCCGGTCACGCGGGCTACGCGCCCGCCGGGCAGGACATCGTATGCGCCGGCGCAAGCACCCTGATGCAGGCGCTGGTGTACCTGCTGGCAGGGGAGGAAAGCGCCCGCAGCGATGCGTGGGACGAGCCGGAAGGCCCGCGCCTTGCCGTGGCAGCGCAGGCACCGGTAGCGCCGTGGGTGCAGGGCGCATTTGAACTGGCCAAGGCGGGCTTTACCCTGCTGGCAGAGCGCTACCCGGACAACCTGCGCTTTGCGGATGTGAGCCGCAGCGGGCAGCAGAGCATGATGGACTTGCAGCTGTTTGCGGAGGGGGAAGCAGCTCCCGCGCTGAGCCCGGAGCAGAGCCGGCAGGCGGTGGCTGCGGGCACCCTGAAGCCGGAAGCCCCCGCTGCGCAGCCGGAAGTGCCGCAGCAGACCCCGGCAGAGCCGGAGCCGCAGCAGGAAAAGCCTGCACAGCCGGAGCGCCCGGTGCTGCCGCCCCTGCCGCTGCCGGTGGAAAACACGGTGCGCAGCCTGCACGCCCGCTGGGCGGCAGAGGAAGCCGCCATGCGCCGCAGCCAGCTGGGCTTTGACCTGAAAGCGGAGCTGAAGAACCCGGAGATGCGCCGCCTGATGCAGCTGCCCGGGATGCGGGTGCAGGACGCCTACCGCCTTGTCCACTACGAGGATGCCCTGCGCACCACGGCACAGACCGTGGAGCAGGGGGTAGTGGAGCGGGTGCAGCAGCGCGCCGCGCGTCCGCTGGAAAACGGCCTGCGCCCCGGCGCAGCCGCCTCGGTACGACCGGACGTAGCCGCCATGACCCGCGCTCAGCGGGAAGCTTTGGAGCGCCGTGTGCTGCACGGTGCGCAGATCGAACTTTAACCCGACAGGAGAAAGGAAAAAAGCATGATGAATTTTAACATCCAGCTGTTTGCAGACGCGCAGACCAACACCACCGGCACCATGTCGGTGGAGATGAAGACCTTTTACGAGAAGCGCCTGATCGATCAGGCAGAGCCGCGCCTTGTGCATGACCAGTTTGCGGATTACTACCCTGTGCCCCAGAACGGCGGCAAGACCATCGAGTTCCGCAAGTACGACAGCCTGCCCAAGGCCAGCACCCCGCTGACCGAGGGTGTTACCCCCAACGGTCAGGCACTGAACGTGACCAGCATCACCAGCGACCTGCACCAGTACGGCGGCTGGACCCCGCTGACCGATGTGCTGCAGATGACCGCCATCGATAACAACGTGGTGCAGGCCACCCGCGTGCTGGCAAGTCAGGCAGGCCGCACCATGGACAGCATCACCCGCGATGTGCTGGCGGGCGGCACCAATGTCATCTACGCTCCCAAGCTGGGCGCAGACGGTGCCGAGACGGCAGTTACCAGCCGCAAGGCGCTGGACAAGAGCTGCACCCTGACCCCCAAGCTGTTCTTTCAGGCAGCGGCGCAGCTGGGCGCAATGAACGCTGACCCCATCGGCGACAGCTACGTTGCCATCATCCACCCTTATGCGGCCTACGACCTCAAGACCTGCAAGGAGTTTATGGAGGTGCACAAGTACGCCGACCCCGACACCATGTTCCGCGGCGAGATCGGCAAGCTGGGCAACATCCGCTTTATCGAGACCAGCGAGGCCAAGATCTGGAAGGACGATACCTGCCCGGCGGGTCTGGCGGTGTTCGGCACGCTGGTGCTGGGTGCCCACGCCTACGGCGTGACCGAGCTGGAAGGCGGCGGCCTTGAGCACATCGTCAAGCAGCTGGGCTACGGCGACGACCCGCTGAACCAGCGCGCCTCTGTGGGCTGGAAGGGGATGCGCGCTGCCGAACGTCTGGTGGAGCAGTATATGGTGCGCATCGAGAGCGTGTCCAGCTATTCTGCCACCGCTGCCGCCAACTAAGGAGGTGCCCATGGCTGAAAAGAACGTGCGCATCCGGCTGTTCAAGGACAACAGCCGCTACAAGGGCGATCTGTTCGTCAGCGTCAACGGCGTGAACTATAAGATCCGCCGGGGCGTGGAGGTAGAAGTGCCGCCCGCTGTGGCCGAGGTGCTGGAGCACAGCCAGCGTCAGGACGAGCTGACCGCTGCCCGCATTGCCGCTGCGGAGAACGCGGCACAGTAAAAACAACGCTGCCCGGCTGGGAGAAATGCCCCCGGCCGGGCTTTTTATAAAAAGGATGTGATGAGATGACCATAGGAGAGGCTTTGGAGCGTGCCGAGCAGCTGCGCCCAAACTGCCGCATTGAAACCGAGACACGGCTGCAATGGCTGCGGGAGGCGGACGCATTGCTGCGCACAAAGCTGTTTGACCGCAGTGCCGCCGGGGCGTTTGACGCGGTAGGCGCAGACCGTCCGTGGGAGCAGCCGGTGCAGGACGACCAGACGCTGCTGGCACCGCCGCCCTTTGATGCCCTGTACCCGCACCTGCTGTGTGCGCAGATGGATGCCGCCTTGGGCGAGACCGACCGCTACGCCGGGGAGCAGGCGCAGTACAACGCCCTGTATGCAGAGTTGGCGGTCTGGCTGCGGCAGAACTACCCGCCCCGCAGCCGGGCGCAGTGGCGCTGGTAAGGAGGTGAGGCTATGGTACTGGCAGACAGAATGCGGCTTGCCAACACCCGGCAGCTGCTGCGGGCCTTTGGCGGCCTGAACGAGACCTATGGCTGCTCGGAAGCAGAGTACAGCGCCGGAGTGAACTTTTCCACCCGGGATTTCCCCGCCCTGAGCACCCGCACCCCGCGCCGCAAGCTGCGGGCACTGACCGGGCTGAACGGGATGTACCACCTGAACGGTCTGCTGACGGTCTGCGGGCGGGATATCATCTATACTCCAGATGATGCCGCCGCCCCGGCGATGACGAAGCTGGACGCCGTGACCGACGGCCGCAAGGCGCTGGTGGGCATCGGCACAAAAATCCTGATCTTCCCGGACAAGCTGGCCTTCGATACGGCAGACGGCAGCGTGACCGCACTGGGAGCGCTGTGGACAGCGGCGGGCAAAAGCGTGACCTTTGCCCCCTGCGATGCCGCAGGCAAGACCTATCAGGTGGAAGCTTTTGGCCGGGACGAGCCCGCCGACCCGGCGGACGGGCAGCTGTTTTTAAAGGTGGAGGATGCCGACCACCCATGGCGGTACGATAGCACGCTGGAAATGTACAGCAAAAACTCCGGCAGCTGGACGGCCATCCCGCTGGAATACTGCCGCATCGCGGCGGCAGGGCTGGGCAAGTTGTTCCGGCAGTGGGATACCGTGACCGTGCAGGGCGCAGCCGCCGAAGCGGCAGGGCAGAGCCCGGAGCTGAACGGAGATCAGATCGTGTATGACATGGGCGAGGACTGGCTACGGGTGCGCTGCACCCCGCAGGGCGAGTATTTCTACGGCACACTGGTGCAGAATGCCGCCGCCGCGCAGTGGCAGAGCATGGACGGCAAGCAGCGCCGCAGCGTGGACGCCGCGCAGACGGTATCCATGGAGCGCCGGGTGCCGGAGCTGGATTTTGTGACCGAGTGCGACAACCGGGTGTGGGGCTGCAACAGCAAGGAGAATGTTATCTACGGCTGCAAGCTGGGCGACCCCACCAACTGGTTCAGCTACCGGGGCATCGCTGCGGACAGTTACGCCGTCACCGTGGGCAGCGACGGTGCCTTTACCGGGGCAGCCTCCTGCATGGGCTATGCGCTGTTCTTTAAGGAGAACACCCTGCACAAGCTGTACGGCTCCAAGCCCTCGGATTTCCAGCTTTCCAGCCTGCGCTGCCGCGGCGTGGCAAAAAACGCCGCCCGCAGCTTGTGTGTGCTGAACGAGACGCTGTATTATCTCTCGCCGGACGGTGTCATGGCGTGGGATGGCAGTCTGCCCACCAAGGTGTCCGGCGCGCTGGATGCCGCAAAGCTTGCCAACGTGCAAAGCGCCGTGGGCGGTGCGCTGGATGGCCGGTACTACCTGCACATCTCCCGGGAGAGTGCGCGCTTGCTGGTCTACGATACCGAGAAGGGGCTGTGGAGCGAGGAGGACGTCTGCTCCTGCGATATGACCAGCACCGGCGGGCAGCTTTATCTGTGGGACGGACAGGCGCTGTGGGCGGCAGACCCCACCCGCGAGCCGGACTGGCAGACCACCGACGGCGTGGAAACGGACATCCCCTTTGAGCTGGTCACCGGCGATGTGGGGCTGGACGGCACCGAGCAGCGGTATCTCTCCCGGTTGACTTTGCGGCTGGACGCCGAACGCACCAGCACGGTAGAAGTGGCGGTGAGCTATGACGGCGGCGCATGGGAGACGGTAGCCTCCCTTGCCGCCCAAGGCAGCCGCCGCAGCTGTGATCTGCCCTTTGTGCCCCGACGGTGCGGGTCGCTGCGGCTGCGGCTGCGCGGCAAAGGACAGATCACCCTGCGCAGTCTTGTGCGCACCATCGCCCCGGCAAAGGGAAAATTATGGGAGGAGGATGCTTCATGGCAAGCATGAACGGCCTGAGCAAGCTGGGGCTGCCCAAGCTCAGCGAAAACATGGACCCGGAGGATGCCCGGGCGCTGCGCAGCTATCTGTACCAGATGCAGGAGCAGCTGCAGTATGTACTGACCAATCTGGATACGGAAAATATGTCCGACACCCTGCGCAGCAAGCTGCAGGGACTATAAGCATGAAAGGAGAATTTTATGGCATCCAAAAAGAAGGAGGAGCTGCTGCAGCCGGACGTGCAAACGCAGGCGCAGCCTGCCGCGCAGCCTACTTACAGCACCGAAGGGCTGAACAGCCGCGCCGATGTGGAAAAGGCCATGGCGGACGCCAGTTACCGTCCCAGCCAGCAGGTGACTGATGCAGCCAACGCCCTGAAGCAGTGGCAGCAGAACCGCCCCGCAGACTACCAGAGCGGCTATCAGGACAGAATCAACGAACTGCTGGGGCAGCTGCTGGCACGGGAGAATTTTCAGTACAGCTACACCCGCGACCCACTCTACCGCCAGTACGAGCAGCTGTATACCCAGAATGCCCACAACGCCAGCGCGGATGCGGCAGCGCAGGCTGCTGCTTTGACCGGCGGCTACGGTTCCAGCTATGCCACTAGTGCGGCGCAGCAGGCCTATCAGCAGCAGATCGGCGGGTTGGCAAACGCCATCCCCACCCTGTACAGTCTGGCGCTGGATACCTACCAGAGTGGCGGCGAGGAGCTTGTGACCCGGCTGGATCAGCTGAACGGACAGGAGCAGAACGCCCAGACCCTATACGACCGTCAGCTGCAGGACTACTACACCCAGTTGCAGCAGAAGGGCGAGGCCTACAACGACGCCTACGCCAAGGACTACGGCCAATATCAGGAGCATCTGAACCGGCTGGACACCCTGCACGGCTACTACACCGCGCAGGAGCAGGCGCAGATCAGCCAGCGCCAGCAGGCGTTCAACAATGTTATGACCGTGCTGGGCGTCATCGGGGATGTGGTGCAGCTGGCCATCAGCGGCACCACCGGTCTGGGCAGTCTGGCGGGCAGCCTGCTGAACACCGGGTACAACATCTACTCCGGCAACCGCGCCTACGAGGCGGAGCGCGCCGATACCCAGTGGAGCCAGCAAATGCAGGAGAAGCAGCGGCAGGACGCACTGACCCAGCAGCAGTACGACAACACCGCCAGCGAGCGTGCCTATCAGGACGCGCTGAAGCAGCAGGCTTTCAACAATAACGTGACCACTCAGAAATTGAACATCGCCAAGGGTGAGTGGGCGCTGAAACAGTCTAACGCCCAGCAGAAGGCCGCGCAGGCCGCCGGTAAGGCAGCGGCTGTGGGCACAAAGTCCGGCAGCTCCGGCAGCGGAAAGACCACCGGCAGCAGCGGCTCTGCTTCCGGCGGCAGCCGCAGCGCCGGAGTGCCCTACACGGCAGCGCTGCTGCGCAGTCAGGGCAAGAGTGATGTCGCCATCACCTCCGCCCTGCGGCAGGAGGGATACACCTCCGCCCAGATCGCAAAGATCTTGCAGGAGATGAATAAGTAAGAGAAAAGACACCCCGGCAAAACAGCTGCTTTGCCGGGGTGTCGTATTTTTGCAGTATCCACAAAATGAAAAAATCCGCCGTTGCAATGCAACAGCGGATTTTTTGGTGGGGTGCCCAGTGGGACTCGAACCCACGGTCTCCAGATCCACAATCTGGCGCGTTAACCGACTACGCTATGGGCACCACATAGATGCGCCCGAAGGGACTCGAACCCCCGGCCCACTGCTTAGAAGGCAGTTGCTCTATCCACCTGAGCTACGGGCGCACGTTGTTATCCCAATGGGTTCCTTTATGGCGGCAGCGCTGTGTCGGCACAGGCTGCGAGAGAAATAATACCATACACATCGCATTCTGTCAAGGAAAATCTGAAAAAAGTTTCAACTTTTTTGCGCTGATGGCAAAAACAAACGCTCCAGCGTGCAGGGGTGAACTTATAACATCCACATTCCTGCGCAGCCCAGCGCAAAGCCCAATGCAAAGCCGCACACCACGTCCCGCACATGATGCACCCCGGTGAGCACCCGCAGGCAGCAGATGAGCAGGGCAATGCCCACCATCACGCAGCCCGCAGCGGGGTAGAAATACAGCCACACCGCCGCCAGCACGGCGGCGCTCAGCGCGTGGCGGGAGGGCATGGAGTGCCCACGGCTCTCCTTTGCCACCAGCGGGGTAAAGCCGGGCTGCTCGTAAGGGCGGGGGAAGTGCAGCCGGCTGCGCAGCAGCGTGCCGCCCCAGAACACCAGCCCCGGCACAAAGACGGAGCGGGCGATGAGTACCATAAAGTCCAGCGCGGCCTGCTTTTGGGTGAGGAACAGCCGCGAGAGCCGGACGTTCAGCAGGCACAGCAGCACCGGATAGCACACAAAGGGCACCAGCGGCAGCCACCGGTCCAGAAAAACGACTAGCCGCTTTACAGCCGGGTGGTCGCTGAACCAGTGATGGATGGGCTTATACTGTTCTGCGGTCAAAGCAGGTCACCTCCTGTCGGGTCGGACATCAGAAACAGGTGTCCAGATAGTTTTCCACATCAAAGGGTTCCGGGGTGGAATCCTTGCGCAGGTACAGCGGATGGTGCGGATGCCCCTTTTTACTGCGCTTGCCAAAGGTGACCCACGGGATCTCCCGCTCCCGCGTCAGGGCTACCATCTCCCGCATCAGGCCGGGCAGGTAGTCCCGCTTTTCGATCAAGGTGCCCCATGCTGCCCACATGGTGGGCTCGGTCTGTGCCAGCACGGCCCGCAGCCAGCGCAGGTTTTCGTCGCACAGGGCGCGGTCCGGGGTCTTGTCCATATGATTGGGGTCGGTGGCGCGCTGGGGGTAGACGTTGAACATGATCCAGCTGTCAAAGCCGTTGGCGGCAGCCAGACGCTCCACGCTTTTTAAGGTGGGGTCCAGTGCACCGGGCTGGGCGGTGCTGGGGTTGATGCCGATGCACACCAGCGGGTGCTTGCCCACCCGCCCCAGAACATAACGGTAGTTTTGGTAGGTGTGGGGCTCGTAATACCAGACGCCGCCGGCGTATTCGCCCGCCTCGAGCACGGGCAGAGAAACGGTCTGCATGATAGTAAACTCCTGTCGGTTTGGAATATCATTCTTATCGTACCTGAATCTGCCGGGAAAATCAACCGTTTTAGCCCCAAAATACTGCCTTATTTCTGTTTTTGTGGTATACTGGGGGTGTTCCGGTGCGGCAGGGGGACTGCGGCACCGCGCTTCTCGCTTATAGAAAAAAGGAGTTCTTATGCTGGAAGATTATAAAAGTGCACTGCGCGCAGGGCAGCGCGCCTATCGTGCCCGCATAGCCCGCGGCCAGTCGCCCTATCTGGCCGTGCTGGACGATGTGCTCAAGGGCGTGGATATCGTGGCGCAGGAGCCGCTGGGTCTGGTGGAGATCCCGTCGGACAGTCTTGTGGGCACCAAAACCAGCGGACGGCACACTGCCTTTTCGTATGACTTTATGCCTCTGCTGGAGCCGGATACCGAGTTTGCCGTCAAGTGGTCGAACCTGTGTGACGCGCATTTGGAAGAGGGCATCCAGACCCCCATCATCGCCTTTGAGTACATGAACCGGTTCTATGTGCAGGAGGGCAACAAGCGGGTCTCGGTGCTCAAGTATTACGGCGCCGTCAAGATCCCGGGCACGGTCACACGGCTTATCCCCGCCCGCACCGAGGATCTGGAAAATAAGATCTACTACGAGTTTCTGGATTTCTATAAGCTGTCCAAGGTGAACTATGTGCATTTTTCCAAGCTGGGCGGCTATAACAAGCTGCAAACGCTGGTGTGCAAGGCCAGCGGCGAGGCATGGTCGGAGGATGACCGGCTGAACTTTGCCGCTTTCTACACCATGTTCCACCAGCAATTCGAAGCCTTGGGCGGCACGTCCATGGGACTGACCACGGGTGATGCGTTGCTGGTGTACCTGTCGGTGTACCGCTACTCCGACACCTATGACGCCACCCCTGCACAGGTGCGGCAGAACCTGGAAAAGCTGTGGAACGAGGTGAAGGTGCTCACCGAACCCCACGGCGTGGAGCTTTCGCTGGACCCGCCCAAGAGCCCCGCAGAGCCGCTGCTGTCCAAGCTGAATATCTTCAGTCCCAGCAAGCAGCCCAGCGAGCTGCGGGTGGTGTTCCTTCACGAGTATAACGCCAAGATCAGCGCATGGGTGCGTGCACATGACGAAGGACGCGACGCGCTGGCAAAGGTTTTCCCGGACAAGGTGCATATCAGCTGCTACGAGGACGTGAACCCGGAGGTGGACGCGGAGCAGGTGCTGGAGGAGGTGGCGCACAACAATGCGGACGTGGTGTTCACCACCAGCGTGCGGATGTACAACGCCTGCCTGAAGGTGGCGGCGCAGCACCCCAAGACCCGCATCCTGAACTGCTCGCTGAACGCGCCGCACCCGCTGGTGCGCACCTACTATCCCCGCACCTATGAGGTGACCTATCTGCTGGGCATGCTGGCAGGGATCATGACCAAGACCGGGCACATTGGCTATGTGGCGGCAAACCCCGTGTACGGCGTGCCCGCTGCGATCAACGCCTTTGCGCAGGGGCTGAAGAGCGTGCGCCCGGCAGGCCGCATCCGGCTGCGCTGGGCCTGCCAGACTGATGCCGCCCACCCGCTGGATTTTGCCGACTGCCCGGATATTGATCTGATCTATGCCCGGGACAGCCGGGAGCCCGCCGACACCCACCGGGACTACGGTCTGTGCCGCAAGCTGCCGGACGGCAGTTTGCAGCCGCTGGGTCTGCCGATCTGGCGGTGGGATACCTTTTATGTGCAGATCGTGCGCTCCATTTTTGACGGCAGCTGGGACAACGCAGCCACCACCCGCGCGGTGAACTACTGGTGGGGTCTGCGCAGCGGCGCAGAGGATCTGGAGTATCAGGAATCACTGCCCAGCGGTACGCGGCAGCTGCTGGACCTGATGGAAACGCTGCAAGGGTCGGACAATGTGCACGTCTTCCCGGAAAAGCTGTATGATAACGAGGATAACCTGCACTCCCCGGAGAATAGAGTTTACAGCCCCAAAGAGCTGATGGAGATGGATTGGCTGGATGCCTGTGTACACGGCAAGCTGCCCCATTACGATGAGCTGGACGTAAAGACCCGCACCGTGCTGGCAATCAACGGACTGGACAACGTAAAGGGTCTGGAGAAATGAGCCGGCCTGACCGGAAAAGAATGGAGCATACGAACGTGAAAATTCTTGCCATCTCAGATGTCCCGTCCAAGGCGCTGTGGGACTATGACACCCGTGCCCGGCTGGAAGGCATCGACCTGATCCTCTCCTGCGGGGATCTGCCCAAAAAGTATCTGGAATATCTCACAAACTTTACCGCTGCGCCCATCCTGTATGTGCACGGCAACCACGATGGCAGCTACCAGACCCAAGGTGAACCCGGCGGCTGCATCTGCGTGGACGATCAGGTGTACACATGGAAGGGTCTGCGCATCATGGGGCTGGGGGGTTGTCAGCGCTATAATAATGAGGATACCTACCAGTACACCGAGAAGGCCATGCGCCGCCGTGCGCGCAAGCTGGAGCATCAGGCGCACAAAAAAGGCGGCATCGATCTGCTATTGACCCACGCCCCTGCCAAGGGGCTGAATGATGGGGACGACTGTGCCCACAGGGGCTTTGAGTGCTTTAACGAGATTCTGGATGAGTACCAGCCCAAGTGGTTCATCCACGGGCACATACACCTGAATTATGATGCAAAGCTGCCCAGGGTATGCACCCGCGGCAATACCACCGTCATCAACGCCACCGAGCGCTATGTGTTCGAGATCCCGGACCCGGACCCGGCCGAAGAGCGCAAGTCTCTTTGGCAGATGCTGGGGTTCTGAGCGGAGGCCATTTCAAATCGTCCCGGCATCAAAAAAGCCGCTGCACAAACGCTGTGCAGCGGCCTCTTTGTTTATGGAGCCTTCTTGTGGGAATGGCGGGCGCGGCAGCAGTGCGGTGCTGCCTGCGATCCTGTGAAAAAATTACAGATCCAGCTTGCCAGAGAATTTGTTGATGACGTAATAGGCTGCGCCCTCCTCGGGCTTGACGTACACCTTGCAGGACTGCACGCCGACCTTGTGGGTGGTGCGGTAGTCTGCCTTGGCGCGGTCAATGATGTCGGTGATGTTGTACTGCTCACCGCCCATCTCCACATACAGCTCAGGAGCCAGCGGCGGGCGGCCACGGCGGGCGGGAGCCTTGGCGGATTTGCGGGTCTTGCCCTCGGCAGCCGGAGCATCGGCTGCGGGAGCAGAAACTTTCTTTTCAGGCATGATGCATAACCTTCCTTCTGTATTTGATCATGGTGCAGCGGGGCTGTACCGGCGGGCTCCAAAGAATCTATCGTAAGGCAGAGGCGGTGTAAAAGCCGCACGCCTGTCTGCCCCATACGAACCGGTACGAGAACGTTTGCATAAAGAAGCCGAGTTTATAACTATATAATATGATTTTGAAATTCATTTGTAAAGTCTTTTTTATAAAAAACATTGTAAAATCGGTAAGAAACAGCGGAATAAATGGTCGGAGCAGCTTTCCAGCGCTTTTTCCCGGGCAGAGTGCTGCCTTTCAGCAAAACAGGCAGCGATTCCCGGAAAAGCCGGGCGGTACTGCGGCTATAAATACGGGCGGCAAAAAACACCCTTTGCAGGGGCAGAATAAGGTAAGTCTGAACTCCCGGACGACCACAGGCGCACCGCAGATAAAAAGGAAACGTCCCAACAAAATCGGGACGATTCTTTTGGAAAGTTGGGCTTCGGGAGATTTCTCCCGCTCTCCGTAAATCTGCACGATGCGGTCAGCCCGAAACTTTATGTCAGCATTTTACCCTAAGTATCCCTCATCCGGCGTTTCTGACTGCGGCAGAGCTTCTCTTTTTTCCGCCAGAGCCTTTTGCTTTGGCGGGGATTTTTGTGTCCGAATTTTTACAAAAAATTCACTTTGGCAGGGTTGCCGCCGCATACCGGATGTGCTATGATGAAGTGCAAAATTTTAAGCGGAGCGATAAATTTTGATTTGTCGAACTCGCGGAATCAGGAGGAACTACCATGCAGAAGAATTATGTGCAGGAAATTCTGAGCATCATTCACAGCGGTCTGCCCAAGGCAGAGCTGGCCGAAAAACTGTCTGATTACCATGAAAAGGATCTGGCGGATGCGATGGAGGCACTGACCCCCGCCGAACGTCAATCGCTCTATTCCATTCTGGGCGTGGATACTGTTGCCGAGATCTTTACCTATCTGGACGACGCCGAGCCGTACCTGAAGGAGCTGCCCAGCCACGAAGCTGCAAAGGTCATTTCCAACATGGACTCGGACGATGCGGTGGACGCGCTGGAAGACCTTGACGACACCGATAAGAATGAGATCGTCAACAAGCTGGATAAGGACTCGGTTGAAGATGTGAAGATGCTGCTTTCTTATGACGAGGATGAGATCGGCAGCAGAATGACGACCAACTATATCTCCATCAAAAACGATATGACCATCCGGCAGGCGATGAGCGAGCTGGTAAAGCAGGCGGGAGAAAACGATAACATCTCCACGCTGTATGTGGTGGACGAAAACGAGCACTTCTATGGTGCCATCGACCTGAAGGATCTCATCATTGCACGCGCAGAGAAAAGTCTGGAAAGCCTGATCGTCCGCTCTTATCCCTACGTCACAGACCGGGAGCAGATCAGCGATTGTATCGACCGTATCGTGGACTACGCAGAGCGCAGCCTGCCTGTGCTGAACGATGCCGGTAAGCTGGTGGGCATCATCACATCGTCCGATGTCGTGGAACTGGTCGATGATGAGATGGGCGATGATTACGCAAAGCTGGGCGGCTTGACCGGCGAGGAGGATCTGAACGAAAGCGTTTTTGAAAGCGTGAAAAAGCGTCTCCCGTGGCTGATCGCTCTGCTGTTCCTCGGAATGCTGGTCTCCTCCGTCGTCGGCGCATTTGAATCGGTGGTAGCGGTGCTGCCGGTGGTCATCTGCTTCCAGTCGATGGTACTGGATATGGCTGGTAACGTTGGCACCCAGTCGCTGGCTGTGACCATCCGTGTGCTGGTGGACGAAAACCTGACCCTTTCCAAAAAATTGCAGCTGCTCTGGAAGGAGACCCGCGTGGGTCTTTTGAACGGTGCTATTCTGGCGGTGATGGCTCTGGGCTTTTTGGGCTGCTATATCCACTTTTTCAAGGGCTATGTCTGGACCTCGGCGTTTTTGCTGTCCGGCTGCGTCGGGCTGTCACTGATCGTGTCCATGGTCATTTCCAGTCTGGTGGGTACGCTGATCCCGATGCTGTTCCATAAGATCCATATCGACCCGGCGGTTGCCTCCGGCCCGCTGATCACCACGATCAACGATCTGGTGGCGGTTGTGGTCTACTATGGCCTTGCCATGGTCGTGCTGATCGATCTGTTCCACCTTGCATGATAAAATAAAGCAGGAACCGGTGCACTAAATGTAATGTGTGCCGGTTCCTGTTTTTCTTTGCGCAGGGACTTAAACAAAAAGCTGCCGCACGGCATTGTGCAGCAGCTTTCGAGAAAATGAAGGAGAAACGCAGGTTCAGGAATTATTACTTGCCCAGATGCCAGATGTCGCGGTCATACTCGGCAATGGTGCGGTCAGAGGAGAACATGCCAGCCTTGGCAATGTTCACAAGGCACTTGCGCCGCCAGCCCATGGGGTCGCAGGCGTAATCGCTGAGGGCCTGTCCCTTGCGCACAACGTAGGCATTGAAGTCCGGCAAGGTCTGGAACCAGTCCTTATGGATCAGCTCGTCATGCAGGCGGGTCAGGTTTTCGGCATGACCGGCGGCCAGCATCTCCGGCCCGGTGAGGAAGCTGATAGCGCGGCGGATGTTGGCATCGCCCTCCACCCACTGGGCGGGGTCGTAGTCGCTCACGGCATAGCGGTGGATGACCTGATCGGAGGTCTGACCGAAGATATAGATGTTCTCCTCGCCCACCTGCTGACTGATCTCCACGTTGGCACCGTCCATGGTGCCCAGCGTCAGCGCGCCGTTCAGCATAAACTTCATGTTGCCGGTGCCGGAAGCCTCCTTGGAGGCAAGGCTGATCTGCTCAGAAAGGTCGCAGGCCGGGATCAGCTTTTCAGCGGCGGTGACGTTGTAATTCTCCACGAACACCACCTGCAGCCACTTGGACACCTCCGGGTCTGCGGCAATGACCTTGGAGAGGGTCAGCAGCGCATGGATGATGTCCTTGGCAATGGTATAGGCGGGCGCAGCTTTTGCACCGAAGATGCTCACCAGCGGAGCGGCGGGCAGATGCCCGGCCTTGATCTCGTAATACTGATGGATGAGGTACAGCAGGTTCAGCTGCTGGCGCTTATACTCATGCAGGCGCTTGGACTGGATATCGAACACTGCATCGGTGTTCACAGTCACCTTCTGGGTGTGCAGCAGCCAATCGGCCAACGCTTCCTTGTTGGCCTTTTTCACAGCGGTCAGCTCGTTCAGCACCGTTTCGTCCTCGGCAAAGGCCAGCAGCTTTTCCAGCTCGGCGGCGTCCTTGCGGAAGCCGGAGCCGATGTGCTTTTCCAGCGTGGCAGTCAGGCGCGGGTCGCATTCCAGCAGCCAGCGGCGGAAGGTGATGCCGTTGGTCTTGTTGTTGAACTTTTCCGGGTACAGCTCGTAGAAGCCGTG
>CAKTCK010000007.1 GCA_934539245.1 uncultured Faecalibacterium sp. | reverse complement strand
GGCGGCCCCGTGGATACCGGCGAGCAGCCCTACAACGATATCAACAAGGTGGCTCTGCGCTGCTTCAAGGGCTACTTTGACTTCGGCGCTCCCGCTGCCGAGTACACCGTGAAGAACGGCGGCTGCTCCTCCTGCCCCATCCGCTGCTACACCGAGTATGATGTAGATCCGCTGGCAGATTACGATCTGCCCACCCACAACTCCAACACCTGTATGCCCGTGCTGTACGGCACCCGCGTCTACCCGGACGGCGTGCACGACTTCAAGTATGAGGGCGACGGCACCATGGTCATAAATCTGGCATGGTCTCATGCTGTGGACGATATGGGTCTGTGGGACAACTACGGCAACCTGAACCGCGACCTGCAGTGGATCCTGCGTATGCCGCGTGAGGAGGCTACCAAGTACATCAGTGAGGCCGAGTACGACTCTCTGCCTTGGGAGTGGGAGAAGGCCGGCGATCCCCGCTGGGAGGTCGAGCTGATCCGCCGCATGGCTTACGGCGAGGGCGACCTGTCTGTCATCGCCAAGGGCACGCTGGCTATGATGGAAAAGTTCGGCCTGCCCAAGAGCTGGCTGGACCGCACCGACGGCGCTACCAACTCCAACCTGATCTACAACGGCTTCCCCAACCACCACGGCCCTGCTGAGGCATGGCAGGTGGGTATGCTGTACAACCTCGTTTACAACCGTGACTGCATGATCCACGAGATCGTCTGCGAGACCGGTTCCGGTGCTCCGTATGAGGTGACCAAGAAGGTCATGGAGGACTTCTTCGGCGAGGGCTGCTACGATAAGGCCAAGGCCTACACTCCCATCAACGAGAACAAGGCAAAGCTGGCCGCCTACTGCGTCAACGATAAGAACTTCCACGATTCCGCTACCCTGTGCAACTGGATGTGGCCCATGACCCAGTCTCCCTCCAAGGAGCGCGACTACCACGGCGATTTGGATCTGCAGGCAGACTTTATGACTGCTGTTACCGGCGAGACCTATACGCAGGCCGGTCTGCAGGAGGACGGTGCCCGCATCACCCAGATGCTGCGCGTCATGACCGCCATCAGCTTCCAGCAGAACTGCGGCAGCGCAAACCTGCGTCAGGAGCACGATGCCATCTGCGATTGGGTGTTCGATAAGGACCCCGACTTCAAGGCATTCGAGGAAGGCACCACCAAGCTGGACCGTGCCGACATGGAGAAGGCAAAGGATCTGTTCTACGACATCTTTGGCTGGGACCGCACCACCGGTGTGCCCACCCGCGAGACGCTGGAGAAGTATGATCTGGCTGACATGGCCGATGATCTGGAAAAGCGCGGCATCTACGCCCAGAACACCGCAGCAGCTGAATAAATCCCATAGAAAGAGGAAAGACCGTCATGTTGTTTGGCAGACGTAAACCCGGCTACACCACCACGGTGGATGGCAGCGTAGACCCGGAACAGGCCGTTCTGGAACTGCAAAAGGCAGAGCTGGCCGCCAAGAAAAAGCCCAAGGCAGAGGTGTTCGACATCGACGCCGCAAGCGAGACTGCCCGCCGCCTGAAGGAGACCGGCAGTACCTTTGACGGCAGCGCCGCCAAGACCGGCGAGGACGTGATCGCCGCAGTGGAGCGGGAGACCGCCGAACTTGCCGCAAAGCAGGCCGCCGAAGCCGCACCCGAAGCCGCCGAGGCTGCGCAGCCCGATGCCGCAAAGCCGGAGCTGCTGGATTTTCTGGCAAGTGAGCCGGAAGCGGAAAACGATCCCTTTGCGGATCAGCCCACCAAGACCGCGCCGGAACTGCCGGAGCTTACCCCTGCACAGGAGCTGGCCGGTTACATCCGCGCCCGCTCTGCGGCTGCGCTGCTTACCCCCCACGCTTTGCTGCTGGAGGAAGTGGAAAACGCCGACGAGCTGCTGGCGCAGATGCCCGCAGACCCCCAGTGCACCGATATCGTCACCCGCGTGGGTGCAAAGGACACCTACTACTACTCCAACGCCAACATGAGCGATAACTACGCCATGATCGCGCAGCTCATCGAGGACAAGGATCTGTGTGTGATGTTCGCCGAGATGGTGCGGTTCAACGCCCGCATCTACCCCAGCGCCACCCCGCTCAAGTACTTCCAGCGCTCCCCCTACGGCCTTGCGCCGGAGGTCATCGAGCAGACATGGAAGGCCATGCAGGAGAACCCGGAGTACGCCGATATCGAGGAGCTGACCAACAACCAGAACGAGCGGTTCCTCTTTTCCACCAAGCATCTCACCCGCCGCTACGCCAAGGCCATCAGCGACGTGGACGAGTTCTGCGATTAAACCAACCTACAATTGAATCAGGGTATAAGAGCTTCTTTGAGCAAAGGTGTCTAAACTCCCACAAAGAGCAGGACACCGCGCCGCAATGCTGCACCCGCAAGGGCGGGCATTCAAGGGTGGCGGGGGAAACCCCACCGCCTTCCCGCAGAAGAAACGCTGCAATTTGAAAAAAAGAACTCCTCCCATCTTCACAGGTGCTTTTTGGCTGTGTGCTGCCACTGCAAGGGCGGCGCATAGCCAAAGGCTGCCACCGGCGCAGCAGACTGCAAACTGCCGCAGCCGGTTTTGTGGGGATATTCTGCGGAGGCGTTTTGATTTTCCGGTCAAGACGTCTCCGCTTCTTTTTCACCTGCCTTTTTGAAAAAAGAATACCCCCGCCGGTGTCCCCGTCTGAGCCATAGCAGAAGGGGAGAGCGGCGGGTCTATGGAGGAAGTTATAATGAATCAGCCTTTCTGCTCCCCCGTTCAGGCGCTGCGCAGCGTGCTGGACGCGGCAGCGCTTCTGCCTTCTCCGTCCCCGGAGACCATCCCGCTGGAAGCCGCCTGCGGGCGCATTGCCGCCGGTGACCTCTGCGCCCGGATGGACCAGCCCCCCTTTGACCGCAGCCCGCTGGACGGCTACGCCCTGCACAGCGCGGATACCGCCGGAGCAAGTCGGGAGACCCCGGTCACCCTGCCGGTGGTGATGAAGCTTTACGCGGGCGATGCCCCGGCTGCTGCGCTGCCCGCAGGCTGCGCTGCCCGCATCATGACCGGTGCCCCCCTGCCGGAGGGCGCGGACTGCGTCCTGATGCAGGAACTGACCGACAGCGGCGAAGAGACCGTACAGCTCTATGCTGCTGTAAAACCGCTGCAAAACGTAGTGTTCCGGGGGGAAGATGTAGCCGCCGGTGCGGTCATTGCGCCCGCCGGGACGGCGCTCTCCCCCGCCCATCTGGGCGTGCTGGCCGGTCAGGGCTACGCCGAAGTAGCCGTCTGCCGCCCGCTGACCGTGGGCATCCTTTCCACCGGCAGCGAGCTGCTGGAACCCGGCGCACCGTGGGCACCCGGTAAAATTTACGATGCCAACGGCATCCAAAATGCAGCCCGGCTGCGTCAGCTGGGCTTTTCCGTGGAGCGGCAGCAGTGCTCCGATGACCCGGAGGTCATCACCGGTAAAATGCAGGAGCTGCTGACCCGCTGCGATGCCGTCATCACCAGCGGCGGCGTCTCCGTAGGGCAGAAGGATTATCTGCCCCTTGTGCTGGAAAAGCTGGGTGCACAGCTGGTGGTAGAGGGCGTAGCCCAGAAGCCCGGCAGCCCCATGCTGGCCGCAACGCTGGGCGGCAAGCTGGTGTTCTGCCTGTCCGGCAACCCCTTTGCCGCCGCTGCTACGCTGGAGCAGTACGCCATTCCCGCGTTGCTGCGCGCCGCCGGACGGCGGGAGGAGAGCTGCATCCCCGCCCGCACCGTCTGCACTCTGACAAACGGTTTTTCCAAAGCCAGCAAGGGCAACCGCTATCTGCGGGCGACTGTCTGCGGCGGCAAGGTGACCCTGCCCGGCGCGGGCAGCACCGAGGCGCACTCCTCCGGTGCGCTGTCCGCCATGATGGGCTGCAACTGTCTGGTGGAGATCCCTGCCGGCAGCGGGCCGGTAGAACCCGGTATGGAAGTGGAGGTGCTTTGCTTTGTACAGTGAACAAAAACAGGCGCTTGCCGAAACACAGGCGCTCAAGCGCCCGGCGGTGCTGGCGGTCAGCGGGGTGCACAACAGCGGTAAGACCACTCTACTGGAAAAGCTGCTGCCCGTGCTGCGCAGCCGTGGACTGAAGGTGGGCGTCATCAAGCACGACGGCCACGATTTTACCCCGGATGTACCCGGTACCGACAGCTACCGTCTGCGGGAAGCCGGTGCCGGGGGCGTGGCGGTCTACTCCGGCACGCGCTACCTGCTGACCGAGGAATTCCGCCTGACCGAGCAGGACCTGCTTGCCCTGTTCGAGCGTCACGGCTACGACCTTGTGCTGCTGGAAGGGTTCAAATCCAGCGGCTGGCCGAAGATCGAGGTGGTGCGCAGCGCCATCTCGGATGCGCCCGTCTCCTTCCAGCCGCTGGCGGTAGTGGGGGATATCCCCGGCGCAGATTTTGACCTGAACGATATTCCGGCACTGGCAGACTGGATCGAAGCCCAGATGCCCGCGCTGTAAGGAGAATGCCATCATGAAACTGATCCGTACTGTTGACGCCGCAGGGCAGGTGCTCTGCCATGATATCACCCAGATCATCCCGGGCGAGTACAAGGATGCCCGCTTCCGCAAGGGGCACGTCATCCAGCCCGAGGACATCCCTGTGCTGCTTTCCATCGGCAAGGAGAATCTCTACGTCTGGGAAAAGCACCCCGGCATCCTCCACGAGGACGAAGCAGCCGCCCTGCTGTACAAGGCCGCTGCGGGCAAAAATATCCACGGCACTGCGCCGAAAGAGGGCAAGATCGAGCTGATCGCGGACTGTGACGGCCTGTTGAAGATCAACCGCAAGGCGCTGATGGCTGTGAACAGCACTCCGCAGATGATGATCGCCACCATCCACGGCGACCTGCCGGTGAAAAAGGGACAGAAGCTGGCTGGTACCCGCATCATCCCGCTGGTCATCGAGCAGGAGAAGATGGACGCCATGCAGGCTGCCGCCGGGGCAGAGCCGATTTTGAACGTGCTGCCCATGCAGGCCAAGAAGGTAGGCATCATCACCACCGGCAGCGAGGTGTTCAAGGGGCGCATCGAGGATAAATTCACCCCCATCCTGCAAAGCAAGCTGGCTGTCTACGGCTGCGAGATGGTTTTCCACAAGGTCTGCGATGACGACCCCGCCGGGATCACCGCCGCCATTCTGGAAGCCAAAGCCGCAGGGTGCGAGCTGATCTTTACCACCGGCGGCATGAGCGTAGACCCCGACGACCGCACCCCGCTTGCCATCAAGAACACCGGAGCAGACATCATCACCTACGGTGCACCGGTGCTGCCGGGAGCCATGTTCCTCGTCAGCTATCTGGACGGTGTGCCGGTATGCGGCCTGCCCGGCTGTGTGATGTACGCCAAGCGCACCATTTTTGACCTGCTGCTGCCCCGTCTACTGGCGGATGACCCCATCACCGCCGAGGATATCGCCCGCTTGGGCGAAGGCGGCCTGTGCCTGAACTGCGAGGTGTGCCACTGGCCGAACTGCGGCTTTGGGCATTGCTGAGTGCAGCTTGCTCGCCCTCTCCGTCACGGCTTACGCCGTGCCACCTCTCCCAAAGGGAGAGGCCTTGGCAAAGAGATGCAGTTTGCGTGGACTGCCAAGGGCTCCCACTTTGGGGGAGCTGGCGAATGAAATGAGCCTGAGAGGGCGAGGACGTTTGCAAATTTGATTCATTTTAAAATAAGAAAGATACGATCTTTATGAATGAAAATAATCTGACACATTTTGATGCCGCCGGGAACGCCGTGATGGTGGATGTAAGCGCAAAGCCCGTTACCACCCGGGAAGCCACTGCCCACGGCATTATTACCATGAACGCCGAAGCCTTTGCCGCCGTGCAGAGCGGCACCGTGAAAAAGGGCGACGTGCTGGGCGTGGCGCGCATTGCGGGCATCATGGCTACCAAGCGCACCAGCGAGCTGATCCCCCTGTGCCATCCGCTGCCCTTGACCAAGGTGGGCATCGAGTTCCGTCTGCTGCCCGAGCGGCAGGCTGTGGAAGCCCTTTGCACCGTTAAGACCAGCGGTGTGACTGGCGTGGAGATGGAAGCGCTGACCGGCGTTTCCACCGCGCTGCTGACCATCTACGATATGTGCAAGGCCGTGGATAAGGGCATGGAGCTGGGCGAGATCCATCTTGTGGAAAAGACCGGCGGCAAGAGCGGCCACTACATCCGGGCGGAGGGCGGCTATGTTTGATCGTTACCAGCGCGAGATCCATTACCTGCGCCTTTCGGTGACCGACCTGTGCAACCTGCGCTGCCGCTACTGTATGCCGGACGGCGTGGAAAAGCTGGAGCGGGAAGCCGTGCTGACCTACGAGGAATTTCTGCGCCTGGCTGCGCTGTTTGCCCAGTGCGGCATCGACACCGTGCGGGTGACCGGCGGCGAGCCGCTGGTACGCAAGAACGTGGCGCAGCTGGTGGCAGGGCTCAAAGCGACCCCGGGCATCCGCCGGGTCACTCTGACCACCAACGCGGTGCTGCTGGCAGAGCAGCTGCCCGCTTTGCTGGACGCCGGGCTGGACAGCGTGAACATCAGTCTGGACACCCTGCGCCCGGAGGTGTTCCGGCAGATCACCGCTCGGGACGATTTTGCCGCCGTGCAGGCGGGCTTGCAGGCAGCGCTGGAAAGCGGCCTGCCGGTCAAGCTGAACTGCGTGCCGCAGGCGGGCGTCAACGAGGGCGAGCTGGAACAGCTCGCCGCACTGGCAACGGACAACGCCATGCAGGTGCGGTTCATCGAGATGATGCCCATCGGCTACGGTGCTGCTATGTCCTGCATCTCCGGCCCGGAGCTGCGGGCGCGGTTTGCCCGGCACTGGCCGGAGCTTGCGCCCCTTTCCCCGGCGCAGGAGCACGCCTTGGGCGACGGCCCGGCGGTGTATTACACCGTGCCGGGCTGGCAGGGCAGCATCGGCTTTATTGCAGCGGTGCACGGCAAGTTCTGTGCCTCCTGCAACCGGGTGCGGCTGACCAGTCAGGGCTTTTTGCGTCCCTGCCTTGCCAGCGAGACCGGCTGCGACCTGCGCGCACGGCTGCGCAGCGGCGCGGACGATGCGCAGCTGCTGGCTGCTATCCGGGAGACCATCTGGGCAAAGCCCCGGGAACACCATTTTAACGACAGTTCCATGCCCGCTACCCGCGGGATGTATCGCATTGGAGGATAAATAACTATGGGTAAGCTTCTGGCAATCTGCACCAGCCCCAAGCGGGGCACCGTAAAAACTGAGGTACCCAGCGCCGTTTTGACCCCGGAATGGGGCATCGTGGAGGACGCCCACGGCGGCAACTGGCACCGTCAGGTCAGTATGCTCAGCGCCGAAAAGATCGAGGCCTTCCGTAAAAAGCTCTGGGTGGACTACGGCGCCTTCGGCGAAAATCTGGTCATCGAGGGCTTCGATTTCCGCAGTCTGCCGGTGACCAGCCGGTTCGCTATTGGCGATGTTGTGCTGGAAATGACTCAGATCGGCAAAGAGTGCCACAATGATTGCGTCATCAAACAGCAGACCGGCGAGTGCATCATGCCCCACGAGGGCGTGTTCGCCCGGGTGCTCACCGGCGGCGAGATCCATGTGGGGGACGAGGTGACCCTGCTGCCCGTACTGGAAAACCCGCCCCTGCGCGCTGCCGTTATCACCCTTTCGGATAAGGGCAGCCGCGGCGAGCGGGAGGATAAAAGCGGCCCGCTGATCGCCCAAATGCTCACCGCCGCAGGCTATGTGGTGGAGGAGACTATGATCCTGCCGGACGAAGCAAAGGCGCTGAAAACGCAGCTCATCCGCATGGCAGACGGCCGTCAGGTGAACCTTGTGCTCACCACCGGCGGCACCGGCTTCTCTCCCCGGGACATCACCCCGGAAGCCACCTGCGCCGTGGCCGACCGCAACGCCCCCGGCATTGCCGAAGCCATGCGCTACCACAGCCTGAGCATCACCCCGCGCGGGATGCTGAGCCGTGGCGTCAGCGTGCTGCGCGGCAAGACCCTGATCGTCAATCTGCCGGGCAGCCCCAAGGCAGTACAGGAGAATTTGGAATACATCCTGCCCAGCTTGGAGCACGGGGTACGCATCGCCGCGGGTCTGGACGGCGAGTGCGCCCGCAAGTAAGGTTTCCCGCCCTGTTTTCCTTTACGGGGCGTAGAAATAGAATAGTTTTTACTTGAAGTAAGGAGAAAACAGATATGAACAACCATCGCATTTCCCGCCGGAGTTTTCTGGCCGCTGCCGGTATGGCCGGTGCAGCTGCTGCCCTTACCGCCTGCGGCGGTGCTGCTTCCAGCGCAGCATCGTCCGTGGCTTCCTCTGCCGCCGCTTCCTCGGAAGCAGCCCAGAGCGTGGAGCTGACCGTGTTTGCCGCCGCCTCCCTTACCGAGACGCTGAACGCTATCGGCGAGAGCTACACGGCAGAGCACCCGGAGGTGACCTTCCGCTTCAACTTCGACTCCTCCGGCACTCTCAAGACCCAGATCCAGGAGGGCGCGGATTGCGATCTGTTCATCTCTGCCGGTCAGAAGCAGATGAACCAGCTGGACATCACCGCTTCTGCCGATGTGAACAAGGACGGTCTTGACTTTGTGGATGCCGACAGCCGCGTGAACCTGCTGGAAAACAAGGTGGTGCTCTGCGTGCCGGAGGGCAGCGACAAGGGCATTGACAGCTTTGACGCACTGGCCGAGCATCTGAAGGCACAGGATATCCTGTTCTGCATGGGCAACAGCGATGTGCCTGTGGGGCAGTACACCCAGAAGATCCTTGCCTACTACCAGCTGGACGAAGCTGCACTGGCTGCTGCGGGCGTGATCACCTACGGTTCCAACGTCAAGGAGGTGACCACGCAGGTCACCGAAGGCAGCGTGGATGCCGGTGTCGTTTACTGCACTGATGCGTACAGCGCCGGTCTGACCCCCGTGGACGAGGCCACCAAGGAGATGTGCGGTCAGGTCATCTATCCCGCCGCTGTGCTGAAAGCCGCCCCTAACGCTGAGGCCGCCAAGGAGTTTTTGGCTTACTTACAGACCGACAAGGCCATGACCGTATTCGAGGGCGTGGGCTTCAGCGCCGTATAAAGGAGCAGGCATGGACTGGTATCCGTTGTGGAACAGCCTGCGCATTGCTTTGATCAGCTGCGCGGCGGTGTTCTTTCTTGGCATTTTTGCCGCCTATTATATTGCTCGTCTGCCCCGGGTGGTCAAGGGTGTGCTGGATGTGCTGCTCACCCTGCCTATGGTGCTGCCGCCCACGGTGGTGGGCTACTTTCTGCTGCTGCTCTTCGGCGCAAAGCGGCCGCTGGGCATCTTTTTCATGCAGCAGTTCGGGGTAAAGCTGGTCATGAACTGGTACAGCGCCATCTTTGCCTCCATCGTGGTGGCTTTTCCGCTGATGTACCGCACCGCGCGCGGCGCGTTTGAAAGCTTTGACGAAACGCTGGCGTGGTCGGCGCAGACGCTGGGACAGTCCGATACATGGATCTTTTGGCGGGTGCGGATGCCCGCCTGCCGTCAGGGCATTCTGGCGGGCACAGTGCTGGCTTTTGCCCGGGCACTGGGCGAATACGGCGCTACCAGCATGATCGCGGGCTACACCCCCGGCAAGACCGCCACCATTGCCACCACGGTCTACCAGCTCTGGCGCACCAACGATGAACTGGGCGCCATGCGGTGGGTGCTGGTGGATATCGCCATTTCGGCGGTGGTGCTGCTGGCGGTGAACCTGCTGGAGAAAAAACAGAAAGCGGGTGCCCGGAAATGAGCCTTGAAGTCAACATTGAAAAAAAGCTGGACGGCTTCACCCTCCGCGCCGCTTTTACCGCCGACAACACCTCCACCGCTTTGCTGGGCGCTTCCGGCTGCGGCAAAAGCATGACCCTGCGGTGCATCGCGGGCATCGTAAAGCCGGACCGCGGACGCATCGTGCTGGACGGGCGGGTGCTGTTCGACAGTGACCGGCACATCGACCTGCCGCCGCAGCAGCGGGGCGTGGGACTGCTGTTCCAGAACTACGCCCTGTTCCCCAACATGACTGTGGAGCAGAATATCCTTTGCGGCCTGAAGGCAGAAAAAGACCCCGCCGCCCGCCGCGCCGCCTGCGCCGAGATGCTGCGCGCCATGCGGTTGGAAGCGCTGGCAAAACGCTACCCTGCCCAGCTTTCCGGCGGACAGCAGCAGCGCGCCGCGCTGGCACGCATTCTGGTGGGCAAGCCACGTATCCTGATGCTGGACGAGCCCTTCAGCGCGTTGGACAGCTATCTGCGGGAAGAGGTAGAGGGCGAGGTAGGCAGCCTGCTGGCAAGCTTTGCGGGTACCGCCCTGCTGGTGACCCACAACCGGGACGAGGCCTACCGCCTGTGCAAAGAGATGATCGTGCTGAACGAAGGGCAGGTGCTGCGCACCGGCAGCACAAAAGAGGTGTTTGCCGACCCGCAGAGCGTCGCCGCCGCACGGCTGACCGGCTGCAAGAACATTCTGCCCTGCACCCCGCTGGACAGCCACACCGTCCGGCTGGACGGCTGGGACACCACCCTGCGGCTGGCGCTGCCTGTCCCGGCAGGCTGTACCGCTGTGGGCATCCGTGCCCACGACTTTGCGCCCTGCACCGCCGATGTGCCCAATGCCATCCCGGTAAAAGCCGTTTCCACCAGTGAGAACCCCTTTGACTGGAACCTCATCTGCACCTCGCCGGAGGGTACGGCGCAGCTGTGGTGGAAGGTGGGCAAAAAAAGCCTTTGCTCGGCAGCGCCCGCCGCGCCGCAGTACCTGTGTGCCGCGCCGGAGAGCATCATGCCGCTGAAAGGCTGAAAAAATTTGTCTAAAATTCAAATGCGCCAGACCCGCGAGTCTGGCGCATTGAATTTTATTCTTCTACTTTTTTCAGAACACCGCCGGGACGATCTGCTGGGCATCCACATCCACAATGCCGTAAGTGTTCAGCCGCAGCTTCGGGATGACCGGCAGGCTGACGAAGGCAAGGGTCATAAAGGCGTCGATGTCCTCCGAGATGCCGTGGGCTTTCAGCGATGCCTTGAGCGTTTGCAGCTTTTCCTCCACGGCCTCGGCGCTTTCGGTGCTCATAAGCCCTGCCACCGGCAGCGGCAGCTCCCCTACCACCTGTCCGTTCAGTGCAAAGGCTAAGCCGCCTTTATTTTTGCGCACCGTGTTGCCCGCCAGCACCATGTCGGCATCGTTGGTGCCCACCACGATGAGGTTGTGGGAGTCGTGGGCGATGCTGGAAGCCACCGCGCCGCATTGCAGGCCGTAGTTGCCCAAAAAGCCCAATCCCACATGACCGGAGCGGTGATGCCGCTCGAATACCGCCAGCTTGACGATCTGCTGCGCCACGTCCACGCCGGGCGCTGTGCCCGGATGCTGACAGAACGGAACGATCTTTTCCGTGGTCAGCAGCGCGTGCGGGGTCAAGCAGATCACCCGCTGCCGGGTGCCGGTCTGCTTCAGCTGCAATTGCTCCGGGGTGATCTCGTCCATATTAAAGGAATCGAACACCCGCGCAAACCGCGCTCTGTCCACCGCAAGGGTGGCGGGGTGCAGCATTTTGCCCTGCTGCGCCACCAGTTTGCCCTTTTTGTACACCTGCTCTACTGTGAACTGTTCCAGATTTGACAGCACGATCAGGTCGGCGGTATAGCCGGGGGCTACCGCGCCGCTGTGCGCAAGGCCGAAATACTGGCACGGGACAAGGGTGCCCATCCGCACCGCCACCACCGGGTCTACCCCGGCAGCAATGGCCTTGCGGATGATATAGTCGATATGCCCGCCCTGCAACAGGTCGCCGGGGTGCTTGTCGTCGGTCACCAGCATACAGCGGCTGCAATAGGGCTCCCGGAACAGAGGCAGCAGGCTGTCCATATTCTGGGCTGCCGTGCCCTCCCGCACCATGATGTACTGGCCGCGCCGCAGCTTTTCCATGGCCTCGTGGATGTCCGAGCACTCATGGTCGGACTGCACCCCGGCGGCGATATAGGCGTTCAGCTCTTCCCCGCTGAGGAAGGGTGCGTGGCCGTCGATCTTTTTGCCCGCAGCGGTGCAGTCGCAGATCTTTTGTAGGATCTTTTCGTCCGCGCGCACTGTGCCGTAGGAGTTCATCAGCTCCGCCAGACCCAGCACCCGGGGCTGCTGGTAATAGGGGCGCAGCTGCTCTGCTTCCAGCACCGCGCCGGACTCGTCCAGCCCGGTGGCGGGCACACAGGAGGGCAGCATAAAGTAGACCGAAAGTGCCAAATCTTTCGTAGTTTCCAGCATAAAGTCCAGTCCCGCCGTACCGGCCACATTGGAGATCTCGTGCGGGTCGGTGACCACTGCCGTAGTGCCGTGGGGCAGTACCGCCTGTTCAAAGGCCGGGTCGCAGAGCATGGAGCTTTCAATATGGATGTGCCCATCCACAAGACCCGGGCAGACATATTTGCCCTGCAAGTCCAGTTCGATCTCGCCGGTGTAGTGCCCCACGCCAAGGATGACCCCTTGACGGATGGCTACATCGGCCTGCTCGATCTCGTTTGTGAACACGTTGATGACACGGGCATTTTTCAGCACCAGCTCTGCCCGCATGTCACCCTTTGCTGTCAGGATCTGCTGTTTCAAGGTTTCCATTTTCATAAGAACCACCTTATCCTGTTAAAAAGCCTGCGTTCTGCTGCTAGAAAGACCTGTTTTCTTTACTTTACATGGCGATCCAACCCAGAGCATTTGCCACCGAGCTTGCCAGAATGATGGCCGCAAAAATGGGGCACAGCCAGCGGATCATAAAATTGAACACCGGCTTGCGGCGGAACCGCTGACCGTCCTGCTCCACCTCCTGCGCGATCTGCTCCACGCCGATGACGCGGGACACCAGCAGGCAGGTGGCAATGGCTGCAATGGGCATCATGACCGAGTTGGTCAGGAAGTCGAAGAAGTCCAAGAACTGCATCCCGAACACGGTCACCCCGGCCAGCGGGCCGTAGCCCAGCGCCGACAGGCTGCCCAGCACCACCATGATGGCGCCGATGAGCACGGTGGAGCGGGTGCGGTCCCAACCCAGCTCGTCCTCAAAGGTGGAGACGGCGCTCTCGGTCAGAGCGATGGAGCTGGTAATGGCTGCAAACAGCACCAGCACAAAGAACAGCACACCCACCACAGTGCCCAGACCCATGCTGGCAAAAACTTTGGGGATGGTGATGAACATCAGTGCAGGGCCGGCCTGCAGGGTGTCCGGGTCGCCGCCGGAGAAGGCGAACACCGCCGGGATGATCATCAGACCTGCCATGATGGCAATGGCGGTATCGAACACCTCCACGTTCTCGGTGGACTCCTCAATAGAGACATCCTTCTTCATATAAGAGCCGAAGGTGACCAGAATGCCCATGGCGATGGACAGCGAGTAGAACATCTGCCCCATGGCGGTGACCACGGTCATCCACGAAAAGTTTTTGGGGTTGGGCACCAGAAAATACTTCACACCCGCCAGTGCGCCGGGACGGGTGACAGAGTAGCCCGCAATGACCAGCGAAAGCACCACCAGCACCGGCATCATCACCTTGGAGACGCGCTCCACGCCGTTGCGCACACCGGCAAAGATGACGCCCAGCGTGAACAAGCTGAACAGCAAAAACGCCAGCTCGGCCTGCAAGCCATTGGTGATAAAGGCGGAGAAATAGCCGTCCGCCGCCAGATTCCCGCCGCGTCCGCACAGGTACTCGGCCAGATAGTGGATGACCCAGCCGCCGATGACCGAATAATACGGCACGATCAAAATGGGGATGATGGCGTTGATCCAGCCGCCGAACCGGATGCCTTTCCCCTTGCCGAAGTGGGCGTAGGCGCTGACAGGGCTTTTGTGGGTCATACGGCCCAACGCGGTCTCGGCTACGATCATGGTATAGCCAAAGGTGACTGCCAGCAGAATGTATACCAGCAGGAAAATGCCGCCGCCGTATTTGGCTGCCAGATACGGGAAGCGCCAGATGTTGCCCAGACCCACCGAAGCGCCTGCGGCCGACAGCACGAACCCGATCTTACCGGAGAACGCGCTGCGCTTGTGTTGTTGTTCCATATTGTTGTTCCTCTTTTCCTATCCGCTTTATAATAAATATAAGCAGAACAAGTGTACCACATCTGCGGACAAGTAGCAAGCAATAGCATAAACACCCCGGTCAAAGCCTGACGGCTCTGACCGGGGTGTTTATCAGTTTTTCTTTTATTTTTACAGCTTATGGTACTTGCGGTCCTCTTCCTCGTAGACGGGATCGCAGGTCAGGTACATACCCAGACGGTTCAGGGTGCTGCTGTCCACGCTGGAAAGCAGCACGGTGGAGTGCACATCGCAGCCCTTGAGGTTGGGCAGCTGGTGCATGGCCGCTGCGGCAAGCTCGCTGGAAGCAGCAGAGCTGGACAGGGCGATCAGGATCTCGTCGGTGTGCAGACGGGGGTTTTTGCCGCCCAGATAGTTGGTCTTGAGAGTCTGGATAGGCTCGATGGCGGTGGCGCTGACCAGATCCGTCTCCTGCGGGATGCCCGCCAGATACTTGAGCGCATTGATCAGAGCGCTTGCGGTAGCACCCAGCAGCGGGCCGGTCTTGCCGGTGATGACGGTGCCGTCGCTCAACTCAATGGCAGCAGCCGGTGCGCCGCCGGTGGCCTCGCTACGGGCGTGCGCCTGCTTTTCCACCTGCCGCGCGCCCATAGTCAGCCCTGCCTGATTCATCAGCAGCTCCAGCTTATAGCGCTCGCTCTCCTTGGCGGTGCCGGTGATCTTCTGCTCGCACAGGCACTTGTAGTACCGGCGCACGATCTCCTTGCGGGAAGCTTCGCAGCAGACTGCATCGTCCACGATGCAGTTGCCGGCCATGTTCACGCCCATGTCCGTGGGGGACTTATAGGGGCTCTGCCCTGCGATCAGCTCGAACATCGCGTTCACCACCGGGAAAATCTCAATGTCGCGGTTGTAGTTCACGGTGGTCACGCCGTAGGCTTCCAGATGGAAGGGGTCGATCATGTTCACATCGTTCAGGTCAGCGGTGGCGGCCTCGTAGGCCAGATTGACCGGATGCTTCAGGGGAATGTTCCAGATGGGGAAGGTCTCGAACTTGGCGTAACCGGCCTTGACGCCGCGCTTGTATTCATGGTACAGCTGGGACAGGCAGACGGCCATTTTTCCGCTGCCGGGGCCGGGCGCGGTGATGACCACCAGCGGGCGCTCGGTCTCAATGTACTCGTTGCGGCCATAGCCCTCATCGCTGACGATGCGTGCCACGTCGTTGGGGTAGCCGGGGATCTTGTAGTGACGGAAGGTGCGGATGCCCAGACTGTTCAGCCGCTTTTCAAAAGCTTCCACCTCGGCGGCGGCGGTGTACTTGGTCACGCACACGCTGCCCACATACAGCCCCACCTCCTGAAAAGCGTCGATGAGGCGCAGCACATCCAGATCGTAGGTGATGCCGTAGTCGCCGCGCACCTTGCTGCTGATGATGTCCTCGGCGCTGATGACGATAACGATCTCGGCCTGCTCCTTGAGCTGCAGCAGCATCTGCAGCTTGGAGTCCGGCTGAAAGCCGGGCAGCACGCGGGAAGCGTGGTAATCGTCGAACAGCTTGCCGCCGAATTCCAGATACAGCTTATTGTCAAACTTCTTGATGCGCTCGCGGATATGCTCAGACTGCATCGAAAGATATTTGTCGTTGTCAAATCCTATTTTCATCGTTCGTTTCCTCTCTGGTGGCCGGGCACACCATACCCGGGCTTTAAAATCACAAGTATAAGTATACCACAGCCCGGGATGGGGTGCAATGCAAAACAAAGCGCAGAACGCAATTCTGGCAGGATAAGCCGTTTTGGGCGGTATATTGTCCTGTTTTTTGTGAAAATGGCGCTTGCGCAAAACGCAAAAGGGACCGCCGCGGTGTGCGGCAGCCCCCTTTGCGTTTATGGAGAACTTATCCGTAATGGAGAAAGAGAATGGCTTGTTACTTTGCCTCGGCGGGCTGGGTCTTTTTGACAAGGCTCAGGATCACTGCACCCAGCACGCTGCCCACAGCCAGTGCCACACAGTACAGCACAGCATGATCCACCACCGGGAACACGAAGATGCCGCCGTGAGGTGCGCGCAGTGCGCAGCCAAAGGTCATAGAGAGCGCACCTGCGACCGCAGAGCCAACAACGCAGCTGGGCAGGACACGCAGCGGGTCGGCTGCTGCGTAGGGGATAGCACCCTCAGACACGAAGCACAGACCCATAACGTAGTTCACGATGCCGTTGCGGCGCTCCTCCGGCGTCCACTTGCGGGGGCAGAAGGTGGTGGACAGGGCGATGGCGATGGGAGGCACCATGCCGCCCACCATGACGGCAGCCATCACCTCGTAGTTGCCGGAAGCAAGGGCTGCGGTGCCAAAGACGTAGGCTGCCTTGTTGACCGGGCCGCCCATATCCACGCTCATCATACCGGCCACGATGGCGCCCAGCAGCACCTTGGAGCTGCCGCCCAGTGCGTTCAGCCAGTCGGTCATGGCGGTGTTGATCATGCCCATTACCGGGTTCACGGCGCACATCATCGCACCTACGATGAGAATACCGCCCAGCGGGTAGATGAGCATGGGGCGGATACCGTTCAGGCTGGCGGGCAGCTTTTCGGTGATCTTTTTGAGGAACTGCACGATGTAGCCCGCTGCAAAACCGGCCAGCAGCGCTGCAAGGAAGCCGCCGGAGATGCCGGTGGTGCTGCCTGCGGCAAGGTCGGTGAAGTTGGTTCCGTTCATAGCCAGCACGCCGCCGGCAAAGCCTACGGCAAGACCCGGACGGTCAGCAATAGACATGGCAATAAAACCTGCCAGAATGGGCAGCATATAGCCGAAGGCTGCGCCGCCCACCGTCTTGAAGAAGGCGGCAACAGGGGTGTTCATGCCGAAGTTTGCAGGGTTGATGCTGTAATCATCCAGCAGGAAGGCCAGCGCGATCATGATGCCGCCGCCCACCACGAAGGGCAGCATGTGGGAAACGCCGTTCATCAGGTTCTTGTACAGGCTGCGTCCAAAGCTGTCCTTGCCGGCAGCGTCATCCTCGGCTGCTGCGCCGCCCTCGGCGTGGAACACGGGCACCTCGCCGTGGGCGATTTTCTTAATGAGTTCCTCCGGCTTGTGGATGCCGTCATCTACCCGGGTAAACAGCACCGGCTTGCCATCAAAGCGGGCGGTGTCCACTTTTTTCTCCGCTGCCACGATGATGCCGTCACAGGCGGCGATCTCGGCGCGGGTCAGGATGTTCTTTGCGCCGTCCGAGCCGTTGGTCTCCACCTTGGTGGGCAGACCCAGCTTGTCACCGGCCTTGGTCAGTGCTTCTGCTGCCATGTAGGTGTGGGCGATGCCGTTGACGCAGGCAGTCACAGCCAGAATGCGGTAGCCGTCCTGCGGGATGGTCTGCTGGGTAAAGCTTTCTGTGCCGAACTGTGCCTCCTCCTGCGCGTCGATGCACTCCAAGAACTCCTTGGGGGTTTTGGCAGCTTTAAGCTTTTCCACAAAGTCCTCGTTCATCAGCATCTGCATCATGCGGGCCAGCATATCAACGTGCAGGCTGCCGTTTTCCGGTGCGGCAATGGCAAACAGCAGGTCGGTGGTGCCGTCATCCTCGGCGTTGTACTGCACCGGGGTGCTCAGCCGCAGGGCGGCCAGACTGGGGCGGGTAACCACATTGGTCTTGGCGTGGGGCACGGTGATGCCGTTGTCCACATAGGTAGAGCCCTCGGCCTCGCGGGCGTAGAGCGCCTTTTTGTAGGCCTCCTTATCGGTGATGTTGCCGTGGGTAGCCTGCAATTCCACCAGACGGCTCAGGATCTGCTCCTGCGTCTGCAGCGCCTCGTCCAGCGCAATGGACTGTGCGGTAAATAACTCGGTGATGCGCATAAACGTTTCTCCTTGTTCCTTTTATCCTATCAAAGCTGCGCCAGCAGTGCGTCGATCTTTTCCTTTGTGGCAAGCCCAAGGCTGAAGGCCGTGGCGCTGCCGCAGGCGGTGCCCAGACGCAGCGCCTGCGCGTAGCTGCGGCTTTGCAGATACCCGGCCACAAAACCGGCCACCATGCTGTCGCCTGCGCCCACGCTGTTGACTACCTTGTCCTTGGGGCAGCCGATGCGGTGCACCTGTCCCTGTTCATCCAGCAGCAGCGCGCCGTCCCCTGCCATGCTCACCAGCACGTTGCGGGCGCCCTTTTCCTGCAGAGTGCGGGCAGCGGCTACGATCTCGGCATCAGTGGTCAGCACCTTGCCCACGATCTCGCCCAGCTCATGGTTGTTGGGCTTGATGAGGAAGGGGTGGTAGGGCAGCACGTTCACCAACAGGTCGCGGGTGGCGTCCACCACCGCACGCACGCCCCTGCCCTGCAGCCGCGCCAGCAGCCGCTCGTAGACGCTTTGCGGCAGGCTTGCCGGGATGCTGCCTGCCAGAATGAGGATATCGCCCTCGGCCAGCTTGTCCAGCTGGGCTTCCAGCTGCTGCAACGCACTTTCCGGGATGGCAGGGCCTGCGCCGTTCAGCTCGGTCTCCTGCCCGGCCTTGATTTTGACATTGATACGGGTCATGCCGTTTTCCAGATGCACAAAGTCGGTTTTCAGTCCCTGCACCGCCAGACCGCGCTCCAGCCATGCGCCGGTCTCGCCGGCCACAAAGCCCAGTGCCACGCTCTCGCAGCCCAGCTGCGCCAGCACGCCGGACACATTGATGCCCTTGCCGCCCAGCACGCAGTCCTCGCCTTTGGCGCGGTTCACTGCGCCCACTTCCAGCGGTGCGTCCAGACGCACAACGTAATCAATAGCCGGGTTAAAGGTAACGGTGTAGATCATACTTCTGCCTCCTTTACAAAGGTATGCTGCTTATACTTGGGATTCGGGCAGCGGTTGGTCAGGATGGCACTGCTGTGCAGATCCGTGATGACCGCCGGGTAAATTTTAGCAAACTTGGCATCGTCCACAAGGAACCAGCTTTCCCTTGCGCGGTGGACGGCTGCGGCTTTTACCGCTGCTTCCTCGGGGTCCGGGGTGGTAAAGCCCGCCTCCAGCGCCACGCCGTTGGCACCCATGAACGCTTTGGTGAAGTTATACTGCTGGATGCTGCTGACCGCCGGGGCACCCACGATGGCTTCGGTCTGGGGGCGCAGCAGCCCGCCGGGCAGATACACCCGGCACCCCTTTTGCGCCAGCAGCCGGGCGTGCGCCACACCGTTGGTCACATAGGTAGCCTTGAGCGCCGCACCCGTCAGCGCCCGCACCAGCTCCAGCGTGGTGGTGCCTGCATCGATGAACACAAAATCCTCGGCGGTGATGAGCGCTGCGGCGGCTGCGGCGATGCTGCGCTTTTCTGCCACAGCCAGCGTCTCCTTGGCCTCCATGGTGGGCTCGTCTGCCAGAAAACGGCTGTCCGGCAGAGTGGCCCCTCCGTGCACCTTGGTCAGCCTGCCCTGCCGGTCCAGCTCGGTCAGGTCACGCCGGATGGTGGATTCGCTGGTGTGCAGCGCCTCGCACAGCTGCTGCACCGTCACGGTGCGCTTCTCGTTCAGCTGCTCTAAGATCAGTGCAAAACGTTCCTCTGCCAGCATGGTGTCTTTCCCCTTCTTTCCTTCCCACGTCTGACCGGTTCTGCACGGTCTTGGCGTGTTTTGGTTGTCTGTAGCTTTATTATAGCAAAAATATCGTCAAAATCAATCATCTTCAGTCATTTTCGTGCACAAAGAATTTCCTTAATTTTTGTGCACAGTTGCTAATAGGTGGGATACAAGAGTGTCTTTACGCCAAAAAAGACCACCGCACTTGTGTATGCGGTGGTCTTTTCTGCGTTTATGTGACCGGTCGTGACCGGTTTTGGTGCTCAGGCTGGTCTGAATCAGGCATCCGAGCGGGAGTAGGCGTTCTTCATCTGGCTGCTCAGTTCAAACAGGACTTTGTCCAGCGTGTCGGCGGCCTTCTCCTGCAGCATGGCGGCGATGGCGGTGTTGGCTTCCTCCCGCAGGGCGGCGCGGCGGGCAGCGTCCGGCTCGGCGGCAAGCTTTGCGTCATACTGGTTCACCAGGGCACGGCCGGCAGAGAACACGGCTTCCTCGTAGCGCTCAAGGTGGAACAGGGATTTATTATAGGAAGCATCTGCCATGGCGGCGATGAGGCGGCTGGTCCAGTAGAAGTTATCGGTGGACACGGTGCCGGTGGTGTTTGCCAGATACTCCGGGGTGCGCTCCACGTTGGCGTAGAAGGGCACCATGGTGTTGAAGGCGTTAGAAGCATAGGCCACCCACTCCACTGCGCGGGATTCCTCCGGCTGGTCGGGGCGCATCTGCAAAAGCGCCATAAAGTCGTTGCGGTTGATGCCGATGGAACGGTATGCACCCTTTGCAGACTTGTCGCCGTAGCTCAGGTAGGGGTCGTAGGGGGTGCCCTGATAGTGGCTGGACAGCATATACTTGATGTCCTCCGGGGTCACCTTGCGCTCCGGCACCATGCACCACGGCAGGTCATCGGACATGGGGGTGTAGTCGGCGTCGGCACCCTCCCACACCCATGTGCGGGGGTTGAGGTAGCGCAGCATATACCATGCACGGGGGGTGTTGTAAACATGGTCGGCGTCATCGTGGCTGCCAAAGGCGTCCCGGGGATTCAGTGCGCCGTCCAAAGAGAGGTCCAAGTGGTTCTTGGCAATGAACTCCCGCAGGTCGGCAGAGCAGAGGTAGTTTTCCTGTGCGCCGAAGGCATCTTCCAGATCAAAGGTGTCGATGCCCAGCTGGTTGGGCATGACCACATACACATCGTCCGGCACACGGCGGGCGATCCAGTGGTGACCGCCGATGGTCTCCAGCCACCAGATCTCGTTTACATCCTGAAAGGCGATGCCGTTCATCTCGTAAGTACCGTACTGCTCCAGCAGGCTGCCCAGACGCAGCACGCCCTCGCGGGCAGAGTGGATGTAGGGCAGCACCAGATAGACGATGTCCTCCTCGCCAATGCCACCGGGCACCTCGGGCTTTTCGCCCTTGGCGGGCTGATACTCCACCAGCGGGTCTGCACCCAGCACGCGGGGGTTGGAGGTGATGGTCTCGGTGGCGGTCATGCCCACGTTGGCGGCATTGACGCCGGAAGCTGCCCAGATGCCCTTGCCCTCCACGGCGTTGGGCATGGCGGTAAACCGCAGTGCGCCCTCCGGCAGAGGGATCTCCACATGGGAGAGGACGCTGCGGTAGGTCTTGGGCAGATCCTCCGGGTGGATCACGGTGAATTTTTTAGCGGTGAAATGGCCGGAGCCGGAGTCATCGTTGCGGGCGATCATGGTAGAGCCATCGTACGATGCTGCCTTGCCGACCAGAATGGTAGTGCAAGCCATAGGTTTTCCCTCCATATTCTATAATGTGCCTCTATTGTAGAACTTTTGCAGCGGAATTGCAACCGGGAGGATTTAAAATGGCCTCCGCTGGCGCTCTGGCCATAAATCAAGGTATTATTATTTATAGTTTCGCGTTTGTCGCGCTCTGCGGAGCGCTCCAAACGCTATTTCACGGGTGGGGTCGTAGCGGTGAGCAACAGGTGCATTCTAAACCGCCATTTTATCGTTACAGCCCCTCCTGTGAAAAAGCAATTCTGGAAAATCCGCAGATTTTCCAGAATTGCGAATTAAAAAATATTTTTTCCGCTGAAAATGGCTAGAGCGCAGCGGAAGCCATTCAAAATCGTTTTCTCAACAAAAAACCGCCGCGCTGCGTACCACGGCAGAACGGCGGGAGATGGAATGCTTTTTCAGGCTGTTACTGGGCTGTCCAGTAGAAGTCCTCGCCGGGCAGCGCACCGCCCACGGCGGCGGGGTCGGCATCGTAGAGCACCTGCAGGTAACCGGCGGCGTCTGCCTTCAGTTCCTCGCCGGTCAGGCAAACGATGTTGCAGTTGGGCAGTGCCTTTTTGGCAATGGCAGCTTTTGCCACCACGCCCTGCTCCTCACACAGAGCGGCGGTACCATCCAGGTCGGTGTTGGCGGCGTTCACGCTCTGGGCGTAGTCTGCCAGAAAGGCGGCTACCACGTCCGGGTGCTCCTCGGCGTAGGCCTTGCGCACCACGGTCACACCGGTGATCAGCTGGGTGTCTGCCACCTTGTCCCACTCGGCGGTCAGGTCAAGGGCTACCCGCAGGGTGTCATCCTTCAGCCCGGCGGCAGTCACATAGGGCTGGGGCAGCACCGCAATAGCGTCCTGCGTGCTGGACATCTGGGCGGTCACTTCGGTAGCTTCGCTGTAATACTGGATGTCCACATCCTTGTCCGGGTCAATGCCGTTGGCGGTAAGCAGATAGCGCAGCACATACTCCGGGGTAGTGCCCTTGCCGGTGGACAGGATGGTGCGGCCCTTGAGGTCGGCCATGCTGTGGACGGTGTCGCCCTGCTCCACCACATACAAAACGCCCAAGGTGTTCACTGCCACGGCCTGAATGCCGCCGTTCGTTTTTTGGTACAGGGTCGCCGCCAGATTGGCCGGGATGGCGGCCATGTCCAGCTCGCCCTTGATAAGCAGCGGCACGATCTCATCCGCAGCGCCGTAGAGCTGCAAATCATAGTCCATAGCAGCGGTACCGGCCTGCTCCATCGAGAGCAGGTTGACAAGACCCATGGTGGTGGGGCCCTTCAGCCCCGCGATGCGCAGCGGCTCGGTGGCAGACAGCGGCGCAGCAGTTTCTTCCTCAGAAGCAGCCGCAGAGGAAGCAGCTTCGGACACCGCCGTGCTGGAAGCGGCAGAGCTTGCGCTGCCGCCGCAGGCTGCAAGGCTCAGTGCAAGGCTGAACACCAGCAGTAAGGACAGGATTTTTTTCATGATATACTCCTTTTCACACCCGGCACGCCCCGGTACAGGAAGCGGAAACCGGTCTTTTTTTGAAAAATTTTGCAAAATCATTTGCTTTGCGCGTTCCAGTTTACTATAATAGGGGTAAAAATACCGTTGCGTGTGCAACGCAATTGCAGGAGGCTGCGGAGAACACTATTTTCTCTGCGGAGTTGCGATGAATAATTATCTGCCGCTGTTACAAACTACCACGCTGTTCGCGGGCCTTTCCGCTGCGGAGCTCAGCACGCTGCTGTCCCGGCTGGGGGCCAGTGTGCGCAGCTACGGCAAGGGCGAAGCCCTTGTGCTGGCGGGGGAGCCCAGCCGCCGGGTAGGCATCGTGCTGTCCGGCGAACTGGAGGCCTACCGCCCGGCACCGGGCGGGGCACGCATCCCCATCGCCCGGGTGGAGCCGGGCGGGGTGTTCGGGGATGTGCTGGGAGGCTCCAGCCTGTCCAGCCCGGTCACCGTGCTGGCTGCCGCCCCCTGCGAGGTGCTGCTGCTGCCCTACGAGCGGCTGCTGCTCTCGGACGGCAGCCCAGCCCACCAGCGGGTGGTGCAGAACCTTGTGCGCACCATCAGCGATAAATATTTTTCCCTCTCCCGCCGCATCGACCTGCTGGTGATGAAGAGCCTGCGCGCCAAGGTGGCGGCGTATCTGCTCAGCGAGGCCGCCCGCGCCCACAGCCTGACCTTCAGCATCCCCTTCTCCCGCATCCAGCTGTCGGATTACCTCAACTGCGACCGCAGCGCCCTTTCCCGGGAGCTGAGCACCATGCAAAAAGAAGGTCTCATCGACACCTACCGCAGCAGCTTCAAGCTGCTGGAGCCGGATGCCTTGCAGCAGATGGTGCAGTGACTTTCTGCCAGCTATTTTATATTTAAGGAGCAATCAAGCAATGTCCAAGCCTGTTCTTTGGATCGTGATCCCCTGCTACAATGAGGAGCAGGTGCTGCCCATTACAGCACCCATGTTTCTGGAAAAGATCCACAGTCTGACCGCACAGGGGCTGGTCAGCGATAAAAGCCGGGTGCTCTTTGTCAACGACGGCTCCCGCGACAGAACGTGGGAGCTGATCCAAGGCTTTGCCGCGCAGGACGAGCACTATATCGGCATTTCCCAGAGCCGCAACCGCGGCCACCAGAACGCCGTGCTGGCAGGGCTGATGGAGGCGCTGCACAGCGACAGCTGCGATATTACCATCTCCATCGACTGCGACGGTCAGGACGACATCAACGCCATGGACGAGATGGTGAAAAAGTATCTGGACGGTGCCGAGGTGGTGTACGGCGTGCGCAGCCGCCGGGACACCGACACCTTCTTCAAGCGGTTCACCGCCGAGGGCTTTTATCATGTGATGAACGCCTTGGGCGCGGATATCGTGTTCAACCACGCAGACTACCGCCTGATCAGTACCCGCGTGCTGGAAAGCTTTGCGGATTACAAGGAGGTCAACATTTTTTTGCGGGGCATGGTGCCGCTGGTGGGCTTTGCCCACGATGTGGTCAGCTACGAGCGCCACGAGCGTCTGGCCGGCGAGAGCCACTACCCCCTGAGCAAGATGCTGGCGCTGGCTTTTGACGGCATTACCAGCCTTTCCAACAAGCCCATCCGCATTATCACCGGGGCGGGCATCGCGGTAAGCCTTGTCAGCTTTATCGGGGTCATCTGGGCCATCGTATGCGCTGCCATGGGCAGCAGTGTGGCAGGCTGGGCGTCCACCGTCTGCATCGTCTGCTTTATGGGCGGCGTACAGCTGGTGTGTCTGGGCGTGATCGGCGAGTATATCGGCAAGATCTATATGGAAACGAAAGCCCGCCCGCGCTATATCATCTCGGAGCGCACATGGGCTCCCTACGAAAGGAAATATCACGGATGAGCAAGCAAAGCTGGAAGGGCAGCACCCTTTTGAACCCGGAGCCGCCGGTACTGGTATCCTGCGGCGGGCTGGATAAGCCCAACCTTATCACCATCGGCTGGACAGGCACCATCTGCACCCAGCCCAGCATGGTATCCATCAGCGTGCGCCCGGAGCGGTACAGCCATCAGCTGCTGTGCGAGAGCGGGCAGTTCGCCATCAATCTGCCCACCGAAAAACTGGTGCGCGCCATCGACTGGTGCGGCGTGAAGAGCGGCCGCGAGGTGGACAAGTTTGCCGCCTGCGGCCTGCACGCCGCCCCCGGCAGCGTACTGACCGACTGCCCGGTGCTGGAAGAAAGCCCGGTCAATCTGGAGTGCCGCATCACCCAGCGCATCCCGCTGGGCAGCCACGACCTGTTCTTGGCCGAGGTGGTGGCCTGCGATGTGGACGAGAGCCTGCTGGACGAAAAAGGCAAGCTGTGTCTGGATAAGGCAAACCTCATTGTGTACAGCCACGGGGAGTATCTGGCGCTCGGCAAAAAGCTGGGCACCTTTGGTTACAGCGTGCGCAAGAAAAAGACCGCAAAACGTAAGAAATAACAAAAAGGCGATGCCCTGCGGCATCGCCTTTTTGTTATTTACTTCTCGTGTTTTACTCGCTGGATATCTCCCAGATCGTAGGGAGTGTTCTGGTAGACGTAGTAGTTCAACCAGTTTTCATACAGCAGGTGGGCGTGGGCACGCCAGCGGAACAGCGGCGGCTTTGCGGGGTCGTCGTCCGGGTAGTAGTTGGCGGGCACATGGATGGGCAGACCCTTGGCTACGTCCCGCTTATACTCGGCATCCAGCGTGTACTTATCATACTCCGGGTGACCAGTGACAAAGATCTGCCGCCCGTTCTCGGTGCTCATGAGGAAGGGCCCGGCGACATCGCTCTCGGCCAGAATGCGCAAGGCGGCGCAGTTATCCACATCTTCCCGGCAGATGCCGGTGTGGCGGCTGTGGGGGGCATAGAACACCTCATCAAAGCCGCGCACCAGCGGGTTTGCCGGACGGATGACCCGGTGCTCGAACACGCCGAACATCTTTTCCGGCAGCAGCTGCTTGCGCACGCCGTAGTGGTAGTACAACCCGGCCTGTGCGCCCCAGCAGACATGGAGGGTGGAGTAGACGTTCGTTTCGCTGAAGTCCATGATCTCGCACAGCTCGTTCCAATAGTCCACCTGCTCAAAATCCATGGTCTCCACCGGCGCACCGGTGATGATCATGCCGTCGTAGCGGTTGTTCTTCACCTCGTCAAAGGTCTTGTAAAAAGCCTCAAGGTGTGCAGCCGACACATGGGTAGCAGAGTGGCTGGCTGTTTGCAGCAGGGTCATGTGCACCTGCAGCGGAGTGTTTGCCAGCAGCCGGGCAATCTGGGTCTCGGTGGCGATCTTAGTGGGCATCAGGTTCAGGATCAGAATTTCCAGCGGGCGGATATGCTGCGCCAGCGCCCGCTCCCGGTGCATGACAAAGACGTTTTCTTCATACAGGGCGTCAAAGGCGGGTAAGGTCTTGGGGATGATCAGCGGCATATGGGAGTCGCTCCTTTGCTAGACGATTCAAAAATAGCTCCGCGTTCGCTTTGCCATCTTCAGGGGTATCATGATTTTTGATTTCACATTTGTCGCGGCCTATTGGCCGCGACAAATGTATTTTCACGAGAGGGAATCATACCTTATCCAACGCCTGTGCGATATCGGCGATGAGATCCTCGGCGGATTCCAGACCGCAGCTCATACGCACCAGCTCGGCGGGCACACCGGCGGCAGCCAGCTGCTCGTCGTTCATCTGACGGTGGGTGCTGGAAGCGGGATTCAGGCAGCAGGTGCGGGCATCTGCCACATGGGTCTCGATGGCGGCAAGCTTCAGCTCCTTCATAAAGGTGCTGGCAGCCTGACGTCCGCCGGCCAGACCAAAGCTCACCACGCCGCAGCTGCCGTTTGGCAGGTACTTCTGTGCCAGTGCGTGGTAGGGACTGCTTTCCAGCTCGCAGTAGTTCACATAAGCCACCTTGGGGTGGTTTTCCAAGAACTGTGCCACTGCCATGCCGTTGGCGCAGTGGCGCTGCATCCGAACGTGCAGGCTTTCCAGACCAAGGTTCAGCATATAGGCATTCATGGGGGACTGCATGGAGCCGAAGTCCCGCATGAGCTGCGCAGTGGCCTTAGTGATGAAAGCTCCCTCTTTGCCGAAGCGCTCGGCATAGGTGATGCCGTGGTAGCTGTCGTCCGGGGTGCACAGACCCGGGAACTTCTCGGCGTGGGACATCCAGTCGAACTTACCGCCGTCCACGATGGCACCGCCCAGCACTGCGCCATGGCCATCCATATACTTGGTGGTGGAGTGGGTCACGATGTCCGCGCCCCACTCAAAGGGGCGGCAGTTGACCGGCGTGGGGAAGGTGTTATCCACCATCAGCGGTACACCGTGGGCGTGGGCGGCCTTGGCGAACTTTTCAATGTCCAGCACGGTCAGGGCGGGGTTTGCGATGGTCTCACCGAACACCACCTTGGTGTTGGGCTGGAAGGCGGCGTTCAGCTCCTCCTCGGTGCACAGGGGGTCTACGAAGGTGGCGGTGATGCCCATCTTTGCCATGGTGACCGAGATGAGGTTGAAGGTGCCGCCGTAGATGGTGCTGGAGGCCACGATGTGGTCCCCTACCTCACAGATATTGAACAGGGCAAAGAAGTTTGCAGCCTGTCCGCTGGAGGTAAGCATAGCGGCAGTACCGCCCTCCAGCTCACAGATCTTTTTGGCTACCATGTCGCAGGTGGGGTTCTGCAGGCGGGAATAGAAATAGCCGTCTGCCTCCAGATCGAACAGCTTTCCCATGTCCTCGCTGGTGGCGTACTTGAAGGTGGTGGACTGGATGATGGGGATCTGACGGGGTTCGCCGTTGCCGGGGGTGTAGCCGCCCTGCACACAGATGGTATCACGATTCATACAACATACTCCTTTGCTGGTTTTTTGGTCGGGAAGGACGATTCCCCGCAGGAGGGGCTGCCTCCGGCGGGGAATCGAAAAATCAAAGCTTTTTATTTCCGCAGGCGCTTATCGCTCTTGGTGGCCCACAGGGTACCCACAGACTGGAACGCCTGCACCATCAGCACCAGCAGCACCACGCAGACGATCATGATGTTAGTCTGGTAGCGGTAATAGCCGTAGGAAAGGGCGATCTTGCCCAGACCGCCGCCGCCGATGACGCCGGACATGGCAGAATAGCCCAGAATGGTGGTCAGTGCGGTGGTCATGCTGGAGATCAGGCCGGGCAGGCACTCCGGGATCATGACCTTGGTGATAATCTGGAATGGAGTAGCACCCATGCTCTGGGCCGCTTCCACCACGCCCTCGTCCAGCTCCCGCAGACTGGTCTCCACCAAACGTGCCACAAAGGGGAAGGCGGCGACCACCAGCGGAACGATGGTAGCCTTGGTGCCCACCGTAGTGCCCACGATGGCGCGGGTAAGCGGGAACACGCAGATCATCAAAATCAGGAAGGGCACGCTGCGCAGGATGTTGATGACGATATTGATCAGGTGCATCAGCCAGCCGGGCAGGGGCAGAATGCCGTCCTTGTCACCGGCTACCAGCAGCACGCCCAGCGGCAGACCCAGCACCAGCGCAAAGGCGGTGGAGAGCACCGTTACATAAAAGGTCTCCCAGATGGCAAAGCCGTAAGCTGCGATATTCATATACCGGTCACCTCCTCTACCGTTACGCCGGACTGGCTGCGCATATATTCCACTGCCTGCTGTGCAACTGCAAGCTCTGCGGGCAGCTTGAGCAGCATGGAGCCGTAGCACTGACCGCTCAGATCGCGGGTATCGGCGCTGAGCACCGACACCAGAATGCCTTTTTCGGCGGCAAGGCTTGCCACCAGCGGCTTTGCGGTGGAGGAACCGTTGAAGGTAACGCGCACCACATGGTCATCCGGCGCAAAGCAGGAAAGATCCCGCGCTGCGCTGCCGCCGTTGGGAGCCACTAGACGCTTGGCAGCCGCCGTTTTGGGGTTTGCAAAAATTTCCTGTACCGAGCCCTGTTCCACGACCACACCGCCGTCCAGAATGGCCACGCTGTCGCAGATTTCCTCTACCACGCTCATCTGGTGGGTAATGACCACCACAGTGATGCCCAGCTTGCGGTTGATATCCTTGATGAGGGTCAGGATGGAGTGGGTTGTGTTGGGGTCCAGCGCACTGGTGGCCTCATCGCACAGCAGCACCTTGGGGTTGGTGGCCAGTGCGCGGGCAATGGCGATGCGCTGCTTCTGACCGCCGGACAGCTGTGCCGGGTAGGCGTTGGCCTTATCCGGCAGACCCACCATCTCCAGCAGCTCCATGGCACGCTTTTCCGCCTCGGCCTTCTTTACGCCTGCCAGTTCCATGGGGAAGCAGACGTTCTTCAGGCAGGTGCGCTGCATAAGCAGGTTGAACTGCTGGAAGATCATGGTGATCTCCCGGCGGCGCTTGCGCAGCGAGGCGGGAGACAAGGTCTCCATAGCCACGCCGTCGATCACCACACTGCCGCCGGTGGGGCGCTCCAACAGGTTGATGCAGCGCACCAGCGTGGATTTGCCCGCACCGGACATACCGATGATGCCATAGATGGAGCCATCGGGAATGGTGAGGTTGATGTTCTGCAGCGCTTTCACCGCGCCATCCTTCATCTGGAAGGTCTTGGAAAGGTACTTGAGTTCGATCACAGAAATTGCTCCTTTAGATTACCTAGCTTATCCCTCGATGGGTGCCAGACTGTCCTGCTTGCCGCCGTAGATGCCCATGGGCTCCACGTGAATACCGGCAACAGATACCAGATGGGTACCCTTTTCGGCGTTGAAGTTGTCCAGATACGGCTGATGCTGGAAGTAGTTGGTGTCTACCTGGCCGTCCTCGACGATCTGGTTGGGGATCACATAGTCGTCGTACTCCTGGATATCTAGCGTGATGCCCTTGGCGGCAAGGATCTCCTTGCAGATCTCCAGCACCTCGCAGTGGGGAGCGGGAGTAGCGGCGCAGCTGACGGTCTGGCCGTTCAGGGCATCGTAGTCCACAGTGGAATCATAACCGTCGGTGGGGTTCTCCACAACGGACACCACGGCGCCCTTGTAGGTCTCGTCCATGAAGTCCTTCACCTTCTGGCTCTGCAGGGCAGCGGCCAGAGCCTTGATCTTGGGCTCCTCCTGATTGCCGTCCTTGCAGACCAGAATGTTGACGTAAGCAGAGGAGCCGTCCTCCATGGCCAGTGCATCGGTCATGGGATCCAGACCGGCAGAGATGGCGTAGTTCGAGTTGATGACGGCGTAGTCCTCGTCCTGCAGGACGTTGGGCACCTGAGCGGCCTCCACCTCGTCCACGGTGACGTTCAGGGGATTCTCCTCAATGTCGTTCTTGGTGGCGGTCAGGCCGGCGTCTGCCTTCAGCTTGAAGAAGCCGTTCTTCTCCAGCAGGGTCAGGGCGCGAGCTTCGTTGGTGGTATCGTTGGGCACAGCCACCTTGATCTTATCCAGCTTAGCTGCGGCAGAGGATGCCACGCTGCCGGATGCAGCAGCAGAAGAAGCAGTGGAAGAAGAACCACCGCAGGCAGTCAGGGCAGCGGCTGCGGCTGCCACACCGGTAACTTTCAGAAAATTGCGACGAGTAATCATAGTTTTGTTCCCTCTCTATTTGTTCTCTATTATGTACAGCGGCCCGCACGGCACCTTTCCGCGCGCGGCCTTGAACGGACGCATGAAAAAATGCCCCCGTCCTTACAAGCCTTAGGCTCTGCAAGGACGGAGGCATGAACATACTTCCGTGGTACCACCTTGGTTCACTGCATCCTTACGGATACAGCCTCGATGCTGCGGCAGCGTGTGCTGCTTACAGCCGGACGCTGTAACGGGCGCATCCCGTTGCGGGCTTAGCACTCCTGCGCCTCATCCGCACGGCTCCGAGACCATTTTCAGCTTCCTGTTTCCTGCCCTTTTCCACCGCCCGGGCTCTCTGGTAAGGATCAATGCGAAGGCCTACTCTTCTCTTCACAGCCATTTTTGTGATATTGACACTATAATAAACCCATCGGCGGCATTTGTCAACACCCCCAACGAAGTTTTTTGGTAGGGATATGGCTTCCGGCCTTTTGCTGCGCCCGTTTTGCTTGACAATGCGCACAAAAAAGGATATACTATAACTACAAAAGGCACTGCGACAAGCGGTTAGCCCTTTAGGTTTTTGGCTTAACTTTTATCAAAGAAAAACCGTCACCTGCCGGGGTGGCGGTTTTTTATTATATGCTCTTGTATGCGGCTGGTGCACATGATAAAATAGGGTATCATCTTTTGCAAGGAGATCAGGCAATGAACAGCAGAGACCCTTTTCCCGATGAAGAGCTGCGCCGCCGCATCATGGATTTTATCATGGCCGCAGGGCAGACCCTGCTGGAAAACGGCGCAGAGGTGTTCCGGGTGGAGCAGACCATGGAGATCATGGCGCGCAGCTTCCATTTGCGGGAGTTCCACGTTTATGTGCTGACCAACGGCATTTTTGCCAGCGCCGGCACCGCCGAGATCAGCGAGGTGCGCAACGTGCCGGTGCGCACCACCCATCTGGGGCGGGTAGCGGCGGTGAACGAGCTTTCCCGCCAGATCGCCCAGACCGGTATGACCTTAGACGAAGCCGAGAGTCGTCTGGTTCTGGCGCGGCGGCTCCCCTTTCCCAAAGACCATGTGCAGCTGTTGTCCGGGCTGTGCGGGGCGTTCTGCTTTGCCATGATGTTCGGCGGCAGCTTGCGCAGTGCGCTGGCAGCTGCCGGGGCGGGGCTGGCAGCCAGCTGGTATCTGCTGTGGTGCGGGCGGCATGAAGTGCCCGGCGGCTTCCAAAAAATCAGCACCGCCGCGCTGATTACGCTGGTGTGCATTCTGCTGTGCAATCTGCTGCACACCTCTGCCAGCCATGCCATCATCGGTACGCTGATGATCCTGACCCCGGGCATCGCTTTTACCATGGGCATCCGGGACTTTGTGCAGGGCGACTACCTTTCCGGCACCATCCGCATGATTGACGCTTTGCTCATTGCCGCCAGCATTGCCATAGGCACCGGCCTTGTGCTGCGGCTGTACACGGTATTTACGGGGGTGGTCGTGGTATGATGTCCCTTACAGCTGTACAAATCAGCGAGCTGACCGCGCAGTTTTTTCTGGCCGGGGTGGGCACGCTGAGCTTTGCCATTCTGTTTGCGTGCCCCCGGCGCTGCCTGCCCTACTGCGCACTGGTGGGCGCTGTGGGCTGGCTGTGGTACGAACTGCTGACCCTGCTGGGCGCAGACGCCGCCACGGCCTCCCTGCTGGCGGTCATTCCGCTTACCATCCTTACCCGCGTGTTTGCCATTACCCAAAAAACGCCGGTCACCGTGTTTTTGCTGACCGGCATTTTCCCGCTTGTGCCGGGCGCGGGCATCTACTACACCGCCTACTATTTCATCCAGAACGAAAACACCCTTGCTCTTGCCAAGGGCATCAGCACCTTTAAAATTGCGGTGGCGCTGGCTATCGGCATCAGTCTGGTGCTGTGCGTGCCGCTGCCGAAAAAGCGGAAATAATCTGTTGTTTTCCAAGCTATTTATATAAAGGAGTGATTTCTATGAACGCAATGGAACTTCTGACTACCCGCCGCACCTACCGCCGGTTTGCACAAAAGGCCGTGCCACAGGATGTGGTGGACGATATCGTACAGGCCGTGCGGCTGTCCTCCTGCGGGGCAAACCGGCAGGCGGTGCGTCTGGTGCTGGTGCAAAGCCCGGAGATGGTGGCCAAGGTACAGCCGCTGGTCAAATGGGCTGGCTATCTGCCGCCGGAGCAGGGCACGCCCAAGGCGGACGAGCTGCCCACCTTTTATGCAGCTGTGGTGCAGGATACCGCCATTCCCGGCGACCTTGCCACCGACACCGGCATTGCACTTGCCAACATGACCCTTGCCGCATGGGACAAGGGCGTGGGCAGCTGCATCATGGGCGCGATCAATAAGCCCGCCCTGACCGCGCTGCTGGGCATTGAGGAGCCGCAGAAGCTGGCCTTTATGGTGGCTTTCGGCTACCCCACCCACAAAGCCAGCATCGTACCCATGACCGAGCAGACCGGCGTAAAGTACTATCTGGACGAAAACCGCGACTACTGCGTGCCCAAGCGCAGCGCGAAGGAGATTGCAAGAAGCCTGTAAAAGCCGGTTTATACTGCATATATTCATACATTTTCTCCGTTATTGCATAAATGTTTGCAAAATCGTTTCAATTTCACGGATTATTATGCACAAGTATTGACTTTTCGTTTTGTACAAACTATACTAAGTGCGTTCCCCGAAAGCGCGATGAATCGCATCCCATTGGGGCAAAGCAAACTATATTGCATAGATTGAGGAGTGTTTGAATATGAAAAAGATCTCTCGCCGCAGCTTCATGGCTGTCGCTGCTGTTTCCGTTGCTGCTCTGGCTATGACCGCCTGCGGTGGTTCCGCAAGCTCTGCTGCTTCCTCTGTGGCAAGCTCTGCCGCTTCCTCCGAGGCTGCTTCTACCGTTGCTGAACTGACCACCGTGGAGGCCGGCAAGCTGACCATGGCTACCAACGCCACCTTCCCTCCGTACGAGATGACCACCGACTCCGGTGAGATCGAGGGCATTGATGTGGACACCGCCAAGGCCATTGCTGAGAAGTTGGGTCTGGAGCTGCAGATCGATGATATGGACTTTGACGCCGCACTGCTCAGCGTGCAGCAGGGCAAGGCCGACATCGTGATGGCCGGCGTTACCGTTACCGACGAGCGCAAGGCTGTGATGGATTTCTCCGACAGCTACGCCACCGGCATCCAGTCCATCATTGTGCCGAACGATTCCGACATTGCTTCTCCCGATGATCTGGCCGGCAAGAAGATCGGTACCCAGCGCGGCACCACCGGCTACATCTACTGCTCCGATGACTTCGGCGAGGACTCTGTTGTGGCCTACGACAACGGCCTGACCGCTGTGCAGGCTCTGAACAACGGTCAGGTGGATGCAGTGGTCATCGACAACGCTCCCGCTACGGAGTACGTTGCCGCCAACCCCGGCCTGAAGGTGCTGGACACCAGCTACGCCGAGGAGGACTACGCCATTGGCATGGCAAAGGGCTCTGCTCTGGAGGACGCTGTCAACAAGGCTCTGGAGGAGCTGAAGGCTGACGGCACCCTGCAGGCCATCGTGGACAAGTACATCAACGCAAACTAAGCTGCGTGCCCTGTACCATTTCCGTACCCAAGGAGGCGCCCCGCTCCGGGGCACCTCTTTTTTTAGAAAAAAGTGGTTACAATTTATTGACAAACAGAAAGTGAGGATGTGAATGGCTGCGCAATACGAACTGCTCAAAGAGCTGCTCAACAGCGGCACAAAGCTAAGCTTTGGACAGGATTTCTTCTTCAAGTTTTATCAGGCCTTTCTGCTGAAGGACCGCTGGATGCAGTACATCAGCGGCGTCGGCACCACCCTGCTGGTCACCGCGCTGGCGCTGGCGCTGGGCGTGGTGCTGGGCAGCGTGGTGGCGCTGGTGCGTGTGACCCACGACCAGCAGCGTCCCGGCCACAAAAACGCGGTGCTGGGCTTTTTTAATGCGGTGTGTCAGGTGTATACCACCATCATCCGCGGCACGCCCATGATGGTGCAGCTGCTGATCATGAGCATGGTCATTTTTGCCAACAGCCGCAACTTTACCATGGTGGGTGCGCTGACATTGGGCATCAACTCCGGCGCGTATGTATCCGAGATCATCCGCGGCGGCCTGATGGCCGTGGACCCCGGCCAGATGGAGGCCGGGCGCAGCCTTGGCCTGAACTACATGACCACCATGGTGGTCATCATCATCCCGCAGGCCATCCGTGCGGTGCTGCCTGCACTGGGCAACGAGTTCATCATCCTGCTCAAGGATACCTCCCTGATCACCACCATCGGCGGCAAGGAGCTGCTGTATGCCGCACAGGGCATTATGAACCGCACCTACGAAGCCATGTTCCCCCTGCTGGGCGTTGCATTGATCTACCTGATCCTTGTTATGCTGTTTACATGGCTGCTGAGCAAGTTTGAGAGGAGGCTGGCACAAAGTGACCGATAAGATTTTGGAAGTACGCGGCCTGACCAAGACCTACGGCGGCGTAAAGAAGCGCGGCGCAAAAAAGGCCGACCCCACGCTGGACGTGCTGAAGGGCATCGACCTTGACATCTACCGCGGCGACGTGGTTTGCCTGATCGGCCCTTCCGGCTGCGGCAAGTCCACCTTTCTGCGCTGCCTGAACCGGCTGGAGACCCCTTCCTCCGGCTCTATCAAGTTTGAGGGGGTGGAGGTGGACGAGGCTCACATCGATGCTGTGCGCCAGAAGATGGGCATGGTGTTCCAGCACTTCAACCTGTTCCCCCACCTGACCGTGAAAAAGAACCTTGAGCTGGCACCCAGCCTGCTGAAGCTGAAGGACAAGGAAGCCATCTCTGCCCGCGCAGACGAGCTGCTGGCCCGCGTAGGTCTGGCCGACAAGGCCAACGCCTATCCCAAGAGCCTGTCCGGCGGTCAGCAGCAGCGCATAGCCATCGCCCGCGCGCTGGCTATGGACCCGGACGTGATCCTGTTCGACGAGCCCACCAGCGCCCTTGACCCCGAGATGGTGGGCGAGGTGCTGGAGCTGATGAAGGAGCTGGCACACACCGGCATCACCATGCTGGTGGTCACCCACGAGATGGGCTTTGCCCGCGAGGTGTCCAACCGGGTCATCTTCATTGACGATGGCAAAATTCAGGAGGACGAGCCGCCGCAGGAGCTGTTCACCAACCCCAAGCACCCCCGCCTGAAAGCCTTCCTTTCCAAAATGCTGTAAAAAGTTTTTTAAACAGAATGCCGGACAACCTGCGGGCTGTCCGGCATTCTGTTTTCTTTATTTTTTTACATCCGTATCTTCTGCGCAGCGCGGGCGATGGAGGCAAGCAGCGCCACAAGGCGCTTTTCGTCCATCTGGCCGCAGTAGCTGGTAAAGGTGTAGTAGCACCCCTGCACGCAGAAGGACAGCACCACCTTGCGCACTACGTCCGTCTCAAAGGTGGGGTCGGTCTGGGCGATGCAATGGCACATGGCCTGCTCTACCCGGTTGATGAACAGCCCCTGCCGGGAGCCGGAGAAGAGCACACCGATCTCCGCCTGATGCTCGGCAAAGGCGCGGAACATCTCCCGCGCAAGCCATTCAGTACGCTCGCTCACATCGCTGGCGGTCAGGCGGGGCAGACTTTCCACCACCGCCTGCACCATCTCGTCCTCCATGGAGTTGGCAAGCGCATAGATATCCTGATAATGGGCGTAAAATGTGGATTTATTGATGCAGGCGCGGTCGCACAGCTCCTTGACACGGATCTTCTCCACCGGCTTTTCGCGGCGCAGCTCCATAAAGGCCTGTTTGATGGCGCGCTCGGTCTTTTCAATGCGGATATCCAGAAAACCCACCTCTTTTGCTTTTTTGTTGATTTTCCAACATTTTTCCGGTTTTGCGGATAGACAAGCCCCGCAAGCCTTTTTATACTGGGTATAAGCCGCAGCGTTACTCCTTGCGGTACAAAAGCCCCTGCTGCTCCAAAGCATCACGGATGCGGGCAAAGGTGTCCTTGTCTGGGCAGCGCAGGGTGTGCAGGTGCACGCCGCCGGTCATGCGGCTCAATAGGCTTTCGGGCGCATCGGCGGCCTGACGGATAAAGTTGTCCACGTCGTACCGGTTGCACAGGTTCAGCGTGGCGCGGATCTCGCCGTAGAGGCTGTTTTCCACCGCCACATCCACCACCGTGCCGCCCTGATCCACCACGGTGTACAGCTCCCGGCGCATCTCCTCCTGCGTGCGGTGCACACAGGCCAGAATGCCGGTATAGCCCTTTTCTGCCGGGTGCAGCTGGTAGCCCCGGGGGGTGGCATCGATCTGCGCCCCGCCGGCGCGCAGCAGCGCCACATCCCCTACCACGATCTGCCGCGACACCCCCAGCTCTGCCGCCAGTGTGCTGGCGCTCAAAGGGGCACCGGCGCTGTTCAGCCGGGTCAGGATGCGTTCTCTGCGCTGTGCTGCATTCATAGGGGTTCAGGCTTCCTTTCCGTAAAACAACTTTCTTCTCCTTATTGTAGCAAAACGCGGCGCAATGTGCAAGATTTATTCTACCCGCAGCAGGGTGGCGTAATTGGAGGGCAGCTGCACCTTCATGCGGTTCCACTCGGTAGAAACGAGCACTTCCTGTGCGCCCACGGTGTCTGCCATCAGGTCGGTGACCTTGGCGGCCTCCACCGGCAGCTGGAACTCCAGCTGTGCGGGGGTATCGCCGTTATTCAGCACCGCTACCACCGCTTTGCCGTCCAGCACCCGGGCAAAAGCATAGCATTGGGTGGTAAGCTGCAATTCTTTTACCTCGCCGTAGGTCATTTCCGGCAATTCAGCCTTGCATTTCCCCAGAACTTTGTATACACTGGTAACAGGATTTGTGCGTTCTGCATCAGCGTAGTCGCTGAGCTCCAGACAGGGGCGCAGCGGCCAGTCGCTGCCCCACTCCTTTTTGCCCTCGATGCCGAACTCCGAGCCGTAGTAGATGGACGGGATGCCCCACAGGCTGTACACCAGAATGGCGATATGCCGGATGTGCTCTTTGTTGCGCAGCTTGTTGGGCAGGCGCTCTACATCGTGGTTATCCGAGAAGAGATACAGCCGGGTGTCGTGGCACAGCCCCTGCAGCCGGCGCATGGTGTGGGCGATCTCAAAATAGTTGTGGTCATTGTGGCCGCTCCACAAGCCCTTGTGCAGCTCGTAGTTGGTAACGGAGTGCAGCATTTCCGGGTTTGCCCAGCGGCTGTAATCCCCGTGGATGACCTCGCCCATCAGCCAGAACTCCGGTTTTACCTCGTTTGCCAGACGGCGCAGCCCGCGCATGAAGTCGAAATCCAGCACATCCGCTGCATCCAGACGGATGCCGTCGATGTCGAACTGCTCCACCCAGAAGCGGATGGTATCATAATGGTACTGCTGCACCTCCGAGTTGCGCTGGTTCAGCTTGACCAGCAGATTGTAGCCGCCCCAGTTGCCGTAGGAAAAGCCGTCGTTATACTCGTTGTTGCCCCAGAAGTTCACATCGCAGAACCAGTCCTTATAGCGGGCGTTCTCGCGGTTGCCCTTCAGGTCTTGGAACGCGAAGAAATCGCGGCCCACGTGGTTGAACACGCCGTCCACGATGACCCGCTGTCCGCGGGCGTGGCAGGCCGCCACAAAGGCCTTGAACTCCTCGTTGGTGCCAAGGCGGCGGTCCACCAGACGGTAGTCGATGGTATCGTAGCCGTGGGAGCCGCTCTCGAACAGCGGGCCGATGTAGATGGCCGTACAGCCCAGCTTTGCCGCGTGGGCTGCCCATGCTTCCAGCTTTGCAAAAGCGCCCGGGGTGGGCTGGCCATCGTTTTCGTGCGCGCAGCCGCACAGCCCCAGCGGATAGATGTGATAAAATACTGCTTCGTCATACCAAGCCATGATTGTTCGCTCCCATTCTATTGCTTTCAAAAAAGTTGCACCGCCCGCACGGCGGTAGCAACAGTATACCACACTCTCTGGCAAATATGTGTATTTTTGCCGATTTTTGTCAGGATTTGCTAAGATTATCGGCTACTGTGCCGGTAAAAAGACGTTTTTCTTGGATAGTTTGCCCAAACAGCTTTGTACCAACCGGCGCACACCGCCGGTCAACATAGAGAAGTAAGGAGATCTTTGCATGAATTACCCTGTGATCCCCCGCACGTTTTTCAGCGGCGACTGCTTCGATGCCTACCGCATTCTGGGTGCGCACCCCTGCACCGACCCAAACGGCGCCGAGGGCTGGCGTTTTGCCGTGTGGGCACCCGGCGCCACCGCCGTGGAGGTATGCGGCGGCTTTGACGGCTGGGAGCGCGGCGTGCCCATGGAAAAAGCCGATACCGGCGTGTGGAGCGCCTTTATCCCCGGCCTTGCGGAGGGGGACCTGTACAAATACCGCGTGCACGGCGCGGACGGCAGCACCGTGATGCGCGCCGACCCCTACGCCTTTGCCACCGAGCTGCGCCCCGGCACCGCCAGCAAGCTGGCAAAGCTGGATTTTACCTTTGACGATACCGCGTGGATGGAGCGGCGGGACAAATGCCGCAACCGCCCGCTGAATATCTACGAGCTGCACGCCGGAAGCTGGAAGCACAAGCCCGGCACCACCCAGCCGGACGGCTCGGACGGGTGGTACAACTACGAGGAGCTGGCGCGGGAGCTCATCCCGTGGCTGCTGGAGCACCACTTTACCCATGTGGAGCTGCTACCGCTGGCAGAGCATCCCTTTGACGGCAGCTGGGGCTACCAGACCACCGGCTACTTCTCGGTGACCAGCCGCTACGGCACCCCCGCCCAGTTTGCGGGCTTTGTCAACGCCTGCCACCGCATGGGCATCGGCGTCATCATGGACTTTGTGCCGGTGCACTTTGCCGCCAACGCCGACGCGCTGGCAAAATTTGACGGCACCCATCTGTACGAGTACGACAGCGATGTGGGACAGAGCGAGTGGGGCACCTGCAACTTCAACTACTACCGCCGGGAGGTATGCAGCTTTTTGAGCAGCGCCGCCGGGCTGTGGATGGACGTGTACCACTGCGACGGCATCCGCATGGACGCCATCTCCCGGGCGCTGTACTGGCAGGGCGACCCCAACCGCGGCGTGAATCAGGGCGCGGTGAACTTTCTGCGCAGCCTGAACCACGGCCTGAACGAGCGCTGGCCCACCGGCATCTACATGGCGGAGGACTCCACCAACTTCCTCAAGGTGACCGCCCCCACCCGCTACGAGGGCGTGGGCTTTGACTACAAGTGGGACATGGGCTGGATGCACGACACGCTGGACTACTTTGCCACCCCCTTCGGCGAGCGCCCGGGCTGCTACGGAAAGCTGCTGTTCAGTATGCACTACTTCTACAACGAGCTGTATCTGCTGGCGCTGAGCCACGATGAGGTGGTGCACGGCAAAAAGACCATCATCGATAAGCTGTGGGGCAGCTACGCGGAAAAATGCGCCCAGCTGCGCACCCTGTATTTTTATATGTACACCCATCCCGGCAAAAAGCTGAACTTTATGGGCAACGAGCTGGCGCACTTCCGGGAGTGGGACGAAAAACGGGAGCTGGACTGGAATCTGCTGGAATACCCCTTCCACGATGCGTTCCAGAAGTACTTTGCCGCCCTGAGCCGCACCTACGCCTCCGAGCCCGCCCTGTATGACGGCGAGTACAACCCGGACTGCTTTGAGTGGGTGGCCAGCGAAAGCTGCGCCGAGGGTGTGTACGCATGGCTGCGCAAGGGGCGCGGGCAGAATATGCTCTGCGTCATGAACACCCAGGACCACGCCCACAAAAAGTTCCCCCTGTACCTCAAGTTCCCCTGCAGCGCAGAGCTGGTACTGGACACCGAAGCCGGTGCTTGGGGCGGCGTGCACAAGGCGCACCGCAAGCAGAGCTTCCACACCACCGACGGCGGCGTGTTCGGTCGGGACTACACCCTGACGCTGGACCTGCCCGCCATGGGCAGCTATCTGCTGCGGCTGTCCCCGGAAGCCCCGAACCCGGACGCCGCCCGCCTGAGCGCCAACAAGGCGCTGGCGCAAAAGCGCAAGGCGGCTAAGGCTGCCAAGGCCGCCGCGGAAGATTCCAAAAAGTAATATTTACGCAAAAATGTCCCGTCTGCTTTGAAAGCGGCGGGACATTCTGCATTTTTCGCCGCCGGGGTGCTGGACAGTGCCCCGGGGAGTTGTTATACTGTACTGTGTGAAACCTTGCAAGGAGGGCTCTTGTTCCATGTCCGATACTCTGACCAAGCTGCGCACTTCTCCTGCGGCGAAGTGCGTGCTGGCGCTGGCCGCAGCGGCGGTGCTGCTGGCCGTTTTTGCGCTGGCTGCGCCCAGCAGTAAGTTCTTTTTTCCGCTGGTGAGCCTGTGGTGCAACTTGGCCCTGTTTGCCTGTGCGCTGCTGGTGCTGCGGGTGGCGGGGGTAAAGTTCGACCTGTTCCACAAAGCGGTTCTCATTGGCCTGTGGGCGGCGGCGCTGGTCTACTTTTTCTGGGCGCTTGGCCGCCGCAGCTTTGTGTACATCTGGGATTATTTCAACTATATCAACAAACAGTACAGCGCCGAAGCCGCTTTTTTGCAAAGCCCGGCGGCGGGCTTCCATTTCATCTTCGGCTCCCTTGCCGAGGACTACACCAACTTCATCACCCTGTTTCTGGAGTTTCCCTTCTGCCTGAGCGACCGCACCGGCGACAACTTTGCTTTCTGTCAGGTGTTCAGCGTCCTGCCCATGCTGCTGGTACTGCTGGCAGGGCTTACCATTAAAGTGGGGCAGCTGCTGCGGGTAAAGCACCGGTTCTGGTACTTCCTCATCGGCCTTTCGTGGTGCATCACCTTTCCCTTTTTGCGCATGAGCGCCATGCTGGGACAGCCGGACTGGTTCGGCCTGATTTTCGCCTTCAGCATCCTGCTGCTCACGCTGGACTTCCGGTTTGAAAGCTTGCAGCCGGTGCGCTTTTGCCTTTTGTTCCTTGCCACAGCAGCCATCATCCTTTCCCGCCGGTGGTACTTATATTTTGTGGTGGGCTACTACTTTGCCTACGCGGCGCTGGTGCTGGTAAGCAGCGTGCGCACCGCCCGCGCCGGGCAGAAAACACAGGCGCGCGTGCAGGTGCGCAACCTCGTGCTGTTCGGCCTGATGAGCATGGTGGTCATGCTGGTGCTGCTGTGGCCGATGGTACGCAAGATCCTTGGCTATGATTACGCCGGGCGCTACGCTTACTACAACTTCGGCGGCCTCACGCTGGAGCTGGCTGCACAGGCTTTGCGCATCGGGCTGCTGAACTTCATCCTCATTGGGCTGGGGCTGTGGTTTGCGGCAAAGCGCCGCCTGCCCGCCCTGCCCTGCCTTGCGGGCGCAGAGCTGCTGATCAGCCTTTTGCTGTTTATCCGGGTGCAGAACTCCGGCTCTCACCAGATGCTGCTGTTTTTGCCGGGGTGGCTGCTGCTGTTCCTCACCGGCGCGGCGGCGCTGGCGGAGGGCATCAGCCGTCACCGGGCGGCAAAGGTCGTGTTCTGGGTGTTCACGCTGGTGTTTGCCGTCTCGGTGCGCTGCTCTCCGCTGACCGTCGTTGCGATGCCGGGCTTTCTTGTGGATCACTTCCCGCTGGCAGTCACCAAGGAGTTCGTCCGGCTGGACAAGCTGATCTACGACCGCAAAGACCTACCGCAGATCAAGGCCATTGCCAACTGGATCGACACCCACTGCGCCGAGGGCGAGATCAGCTACATGATCCCCCACGATATGCTGTACTGCCCGGATCACTTCAAGAACTGCCAGCTGCCGGCGACCCCCATCAACGATAAGCTGGCCTTCGGCTTCTCAGTGCCGGGCACCCACAATTTCCCCATGCAGTTCTTTGAAGCAAAGTACGTCCTCACCGCCGACCCCTTCCCCCAGACCTTTGTGGGCAACGGCGAGCTGTCCCACAAGCTGAACGAGATGTTCCTTGCGGTGCGGGACGAGTACTTTGCACAGGAAGCCACCTTTGATATGGGCAACGGCACCACCTTTACGATATGGCGGCGTACCGTTGCCCCCACCCGCAGCGAGGTGGAGTATTACCTGAGCGCTTTTAAAGAAGAAGATGCCCAGTACCCGGAGATGTTCTCCGAAATTGCAGAAAGCTGGCTGGCCGCCCGCGGGCTGTAACGCCGCTTTCTTATATAAAAGGAGTGTTCGACTATGGAACAGACTGCAAACACCATGCCCGCTGCCACCTTGGGGCAGTACAAGGGGCTTGTTTTCACCCGCCGGGTGCGCCCGGTATCGGAAAAGGCCGTGGAAGCGGATATCGCCAACATGGCGCGGGTGCACGCGCCCTTTGTGCCCACCGGCGACCCCGCCGCCCGCGGGATGCGCGTCACGCTGGATTTCGAGGGCTTTCTGGAGGGAGCTCCCATCCCGGACAGCCGGATGGAACAGGTGACCGTGGTGCTGGGCACCGGGCAGCTGATGCCTGCCGCCGAGGAAGCCGTGTACGGTCACTGCGCGGGCGAGACCTTCCGGTTCGACTTCACCTACCCCGCCGACTTCCGGGTGCCGGAGCTTTCCGGCAAGACCGCGCAGTTTGAAATTTGCCTGCACACGGTAGAGCGCAAGCAGGTGCCCCCGGTGGACGATACTTTTGCAAAATCGCTGGGCTATGCGGACTTGGAAGCCCTGCGGGAGAGCCTGCGGGAGAAAAAGCGCCTTTCCCACGAAGCCAACGCCGACCGCATTACCGGGGCGGCACTGCTGGATATGGCGGGCGCGAACCTGACCGTGGAGCTGCCCGCCGAACTGCTGGCGCAGAACGCCGAATACCAGATGAACCAGCTGCGCCAGCGGCTGCGCAAGAGCCAGATGACCATGGAGCTCTACTGCAAGAGCGCCGGGCTGACCCCAGAACAGGTGCGGGAGGGCTACCGCAAGGAAGCCGAGCGCCAGCTGCGGGCGGTGCTGGCGGTGCGCGCCATTGCCGAAGCCGAACAGATCACCGTGACCCAGCAGGAGGTGGACGCCGAGATCGCCCGCCTTTCCAAGCTGCACGACACCCCGGAGGAGGAGATCCGCAAGGTGCTCAGCCGGGACGCCATCGCCGCCGCCGTGACCAACCAGAAGGTGCAGCGTTTCCTGCTCGACCACGCCGCCCTTACCTCTGTTGTGGAAAAGGAGTAAGACCATGGGCTTTTTTACCAGAACTGCAATGGATGCCCTGATGAAGACCACCCATCCCGAGATCAACCGCCGTCAATGCTGGAATTTGCACCCCCACCGCAAGCCCTGCACCACCTGCAAGGATATCTGTCCCTACGGCGAGGAGATCTTCTCCCGCCCGAACCTCGTCAAGGACTGGGACCCCTGCACCGACTGCGGGCTGTGCGTTTCCGCCTGCCGCAGCGGCTGCATTTCCCCCTCGCCGGAGCAGGTGCAGCGGGATACCGCCGCAGCGGACACCGACAGCGATACCATCTGGATCGGCTGTGAAAAGTCCACCCGCAAGAACACCGTGGTGCGCAGCTGCATCTGTGCGCTCTCGTGGGAGGCACTGGCGTATCTGGCGCTGAACAAAAAGATCGTGCTGGACCTGACCCCCTGCGGCGGGTGCGAGAACGACCTGTGCGCCGAGCAGCTGCGCAAGGAACTGACCCGCCTTGTGGACTTTTTCGGTCAGCCGATGTTCGAGGCGCGGTTCTCGCTGGCGTATGAGGAAAAGGAGTACCCCTACCATGTGCAGGAGCTGACCCGCCGCGAGATGCTGGAACAGGTGAGCCACGGCTCCAAGAGCGGCACCAAAAAGCTGCTGCAAATGCTGCCCGGTCTGCGCAGCGAAGAGGACAGCGGGGTGGACTTCCGCCTGCTGCTGCACCAGCGCACAAAGCAGCTGAAAGCTGCCATGGAGACGCCCCTGCAGTACGGCTACTATATGCCCAAATTCACCGACAACTGCTTCGGCTGCGGCCGATGCGAAAAAGCCTGCCGCGCCAACGCCTTGAAGTTTGAGGATATGCCCAACGGCCAGACCCGCATGGTGCTTACCCCGTGGAAGTGCAGCGAGTGCGGCGTGTGCATGAACGTGTGCTCCAACAAGGGCTTTGACGGCATGAAGCTGTATCAGCTTACCACCCTTGGCCCCGTGGTGCTGCACAAGTGCACCAAGACCCTGTGCAAGCAGTGTGGCAAGCCCATTGCCCCGGACAGCGCCGAGGGCCTGTGCTCGGTGTGCCGCATCAAGGCGCGCACCCAGAAGCGGCAGGAGGAAGCCCGTCAGCGCGCCGAGCAGCTGAAGGCTGAGCGCGCCGCCAAGGCAGCCGAGGAAGCCGCCAAGGCAGCAGAAAACGCCGCCGAGACCGCTGCGGAAAGCGCTGCTGAAGCCACCGCCCCGACCGTAGAGACCGCTGCCCAGACTGTGGAGACTGCTGCTGCCGCCCTGCCCGCTGCCGTCCCTGCCGGGCAGAGCGCTGCCCCGGCTAATGTGGCTGCGCCCAGTCTCGGGGAGCAGGTCTCCGAGTAAGGTGGAAAGCTTCCGGCTCAAGTGCAAAGTGTCCGGCGCGCCAACTTCGCCCTCTCAGACAAAGCCTTTCGGCTTTGCCAGCTCTCCCAAAGGGAGAGCCAAGAGCACTGCCGGAAGCTTTCTCATTGCACCTAATACTTTAGCATCGAGGCTAACGGCTTGGCTCCCCCCTTGGGGGAGCTGGCGCGGGAGCGCCTGAGAGGGCGAAACGGGCGCAGACCCCCGCCCCGGTGGAAACTATTTGACGTTGCGCCCAAACAATGCTATACTGGGCTTAAAGTTACCGTTGGTAGCCGATGGACTTGTTACAGAGAGGTAACGGAGGTGCTTCCGTTGCCTCTTTTTTTTACAAAGAGCGAAAGAGGTTTTTATGATGCATCATGCTTTTTCCCGCCGTCAGTTCTTAAAGGCCGGCGGTGCGGCAGCCCTTTCCACCGCTGCTGCCGGGCTGCTGAGCAGCTGCGGCGGCTCTTCTGCGGGCGGCACTGCCGCAACCGGCGACAGCGCCACCTACACCGTGCTGTACGCCCGCCAGCCCGCCACCCTGAACTACCTGATCTGCTCTGCCGACCCGGACCTCTACCACGGCACCCATTGCGTGGACACGCTGGTGGAGTACGACAGCCGCGGCAAGATCCGCGAAGGCCTTGCCACCAGCTGGGAGTGGGACGCCAACACCCTGACATGGACCTTCCACCTGCGGGACGAGAACTGGGTGGACTATACCGGCGCGGTGCTTGGCCCCGTGACCGCGCAGGACTTTGTGGACGCGCTGGCCTATCTGCTGAACCCGGACTACGCCTCCGGCACTGCCAGCCTTGTAACCCCTTATGTGGCCGGGGCTGAGGCCTACTACAACTACTGCGTCTGGCGCAACAACGCCAACAACGGCACGGTGGCCGAGGACGGCACCACCTATGCCATCGACGCCGCAGGCACCGTGACCCTGACCGCCGCCGACGGCAGCACCACCACCTGCCCGGCTGTGGATTTCTCCTCCGTGGGCGTGGCAGCCGTGGACGAGCACACCCTGACCTATACTTTGAACTACGACTTCCCGGGCTTTTTGAGCCTTTTGAACTACGCCCCCTTCGAGCCTGCCTACGGTCCCATGCTGGCAGAGCTGGGCGACCAGTTCTGCACCAGCGCCGAGACCGCCTGCAACTGCGGTGCGTTCTATCTGGCCGAGTACACCCCGCTGGAAAGCTGGGTGATGAAGAAGAACCCCGAAAACTACGATAAGGACAACGTGTACATCGACACCATCCGCTACATCTACAATCAGGAGGCGCTCATCAGCGGCCCGGAGATGGTGCGGCGCGGCGAAATTGACCAAGCCACCATCAGCTCGGACATTCTGGACAGCTGGCTGGCAGACGATACCACCAAGGACATGGTGTCCATGGAGCGCCCGGAGACCGGCAAGAGCTACTTCTACTTCTTCAACTTCCTGCCCTACGCCCACCAGTTCTCCAACTGGAACACCACCGGCGTGGACGCCCAGTACCAGCCGGACAACTGGGCCAAGGCGGTGAACAGCACCAACTTCCGCAAGGCGTTCCTGTACGCCATCAACCCCGCCGTTACGCTGGCGGTCACCGCGCCGGAAGGGTACGAGAACTACAAGCTGCACACCATCACCCCGCCCTCCTTCTGCGCCGACAGCAAGGGGGTGGACTACACCGAATGCGGCGCGCTTGCCAAGGTGACCGACCACTTCAACGAAGCCACCGCCAAGCAGTACCGCGATGCCGCCGTGGAGGAGCTGACCGCTGCGGGGGCTAGCTTCCCCATCAAGGTGCAGTACCCCTACAACCCCGCCGTGGTGGACTGGGACAAGCAGTGTCAGGTGTTCAAGCAGCAGGTGGAGGGCGTGTTGAACGATGGCTTCGACTTTGTGGAGATCATCATCACGCAGGGGCCGTCCGATAACTTCCTGAACGCAGTGCGCCGTGCGGGCGCGTATGAGTTCATGTCCTACTACTGGGGCGCGGACTACTCCGACCCCGAGACCGAGGTGTACCCCTTCTATCAGGAAGCGGGCGACCGCGGCACCTGCTACGCTTTTCTGCGCACCGGCGTAGAGGACGGCATCATCACCGGCGAGACTGCCGGCTATGTGATGACCTACATGGACATGGTGGAAAAAGCCAAGGCCATCACCGCCGACCTTGACGCCCGGTACGCCGCCTTTGCCGACGCCGAGGCGTATCTCATCGAGAATGCGCTGGTCATCCCGCTCAGCCTGCCGGTGCCGCCCTACATCGCCACCCGGCTGAATCTGTGGGAGGGGCAGTACGCCCCCACCGGCTTCTCCTCGAACCGCCTGAAGGGCATCCATATCCTTGACCATTACGTTTCCATGGACGAGTACAACCACAACCGGGATGCACGGTAAGTGCTAAAAAAGAGAGGTGCACACCATGGTGCAATATCTTGCAAAGCGCATCGGGCGCTCGGTGCTGACGCTGTTTATCATCGTGACGCTGGTGTTCTGCCTGCTGCGGCTCATGCCGGTGGAGGGCTACTTTGCAAACTACGAAAAAATGTCCGAGGCGCAAATTCAGGCCGGGCTGCAATCTATGGGTCTGCTTGACCCCCTGCCGGTGCAGGTGGGGCGCTTTTGGAAAAACGCCCTGCACGGCGACTTGGGCGTGAGCCATATCTATAAGGTAAACGCCCCGGTCACCCAGATCCTGGCGCAAAAGCTGCCCATCTCTGTGCAGATGGGCGTGCTGGCCATGCTGCTCAGCCTTGTGCTGGGCATCCCGCTGGGGCTGGTGATGGGCCAGTACAAGGGCCGCTGGCCGGATAAGCTGGGCACGGCGCTCATCGTGCTGATACAGGCTGTGCCCGCTGCGGTGTACTTTTTGTACATCCAGATGTACGGCACGGCGGCGGTGGGCGTTGGCCTTTTGTTCAACGCCGCAAACTGGCGGTACTGGGTGCTGCCGGTGTGCAGCATGAGCCTTGCAAACCTTGCCTTTTACGCCATGTGGCTGCGCCGCTACATGGTGGACGAAAGCAACAAGGACTACGTCCGTCTTGCCCGCGCCAAGGGCGTGTGCGGGCGGGATATCGCGCTGCATCATGTGTTCCGCAACGCCATGGTGCCGCTGGTGCAGTATATCCCCTCGGCGTTCCTCAACACGGTGGTGGGCTCGATCTACATCGAGAGCCTGTACAGCATCCCCGGCATGGGCGGGCTGCTGGTCACCTGTGTGCAGCGCCACGACAACACCATGGTGCAGGGCATCGTGCTGCTGTACGCCTGCGTGGGCATCGTGGGGCTGATATTGGGCGATATTTTAATGGTGCTCATTGACCCCCGCATCAATTTGGGTAAGAAGGAAGGTGGCCGCTGATGTTCAAACGCGCATGCTCCCGCCGGCTGGAAGCGCAGCTGAACGCCCTGCAAAAGGACGGCCTCGCCGCGTGGGCAGCCCTGCCGGAGGAGGAGCTTTTCACCCCCGCCGGGTTCAGCAGCCAGCAGGCAGAAGCCACTGCCAGCACCAGTTACAGCTACTGGGGCAGCACCTTCCGCGCCTTTTTTAAGAACAAGCTTGCCGTGGCGCTGCTGGCAGCGCTGGCGGCGGTGGTGGTGTTCGCCTTTGTGCAGCCGCTGCTGCCCGGGCAGGCAGACCCCAACCTTTGCGCCGTAGACCCCGCCACCGGCATCCAGTACCGCAACATCGCCCCGGGGCAGCAGGGCTTTCTCTGGGGCTCCAACTCCATCGGGCAGGACTTGTGGGCGCGCATCTGGGCGGGCGCACGCACCAGCCTGACCATTGCCTTTTTCGTGGCGGTCATCGAGGCCGCCGTGGGCATTACCGCCGGTGTGCTGTGGGGCTATGTGCGCGGGCTGGATTTTCTCTTCACCGAGCTGTACAACATCTTCGATAACATCCCCACCGCCATCGTGCTCATCCTCATCTCCTATGTGGCTACCCCCAGCATCTGGACGATGATCCTTGGCATGTCCATCAAGGGGTGGATCGAGATGGCGCGGTTCATCCGCAACCAGATCTTAATTATCCGCGACCGGGACTATAACATCGCCTCCCGCTGCATCGGCACGCCCACCCTGCGCATCGTGCTGCGCAACCTGCTGCCCTATCTCGTGTCGGTCATCATGTTGCGCATGGCGCTTACCATCCCGGAAGCCATCGGCAACGAGGTATTCATCACCTATATCGGCCTTGGGCTCTCGGTGGAGACCCCCTCGCTGGGCAATCTGGTGAACGATGGCCGCAAGGTGATGATGCAGGCAGGGCTGCGGTATCAGCTGCTCTACCCCACCCTGATTTTAAGCTTTGTCACCATCGCCTTTTACCTGATCGGCAACGCCTTCTCGGACGCCGCCGATCCCAAGAACCATCTGCAATAAGGAGGGAACCATGACCCAAGACCCCATCCTCTCGGTGCGCGGGCTGCAGATTCGGTTCGGGCTGCGCGGGCGCACCCTGCACGCCATCCGGGAGATAGACCTGGACCTTTACCGGGGCGAGGTGCTGGCCCTTGTGGGCGAGAGCGGCTCCGGCAAAAGCGTGTTCACCAAAAGCTTTATGGGCCTTTTAGACGCCAACGGCCGCATCACCGACGGCAGCATCGACTACTACCCCACCCCGGGCTGCGCCCCGCTGCACCTTGCGGCGCTGAAAACCGAAAAAGAGTGGCTTGCCGTCCGCGGGCGGGAGATTGCCATGGTGATGCAGGACCCCATGACCAGCCTGAACCCGCTCAAGACCATCGGCGAGCAGATTACCGAGGCGGTCACCCTGCATCAGGGCTTAAAGGGCGCTGCTGCGCGGGAAAAGACGCTGGAATACCTGCGGGACGTGGGCATCTCCGACCCCGCGCTGCGGTATAAGCAGTACCCGCACGAATTCTCCGGCGGCATGCGGCAGCGGGTGGTCATTGCCATTGCGCTGGCCTGCAACCCGAAAATCCTGCTCTGCGACGAGCCCACCACCGCGCTGGATGTGACCATTCAGGCGCAGATCTTGCAGCTGCTGCGGCAGATGCGGGCAAAGTACCACCTGACCATCGTGCTGATTACCCACGACCTTGGCGTGGTGGCAAACCTTGCCGACCGGGTGGCGGTGATGTACGCGGGCGACATCGTGGAGATCGGCACAGCGGACGAGATCTACTACGACCCCCGCCACCCCTACACCTGGGCGCTGCTGTCCAGTATGCCGCAAATGGGCGTGAAGGGCGAGGACCTGTTCAGCATCCCGGGCACGCCGCCCAACCTGTTTGCCGAGATCCGCGGCGACGCCTTTGCGCCCCGCAACCCGCAGGCGCTGAAAATCGATTTTGTCAAGCGGCCGCCCTACTTTGCGGCATCGCCCACCCACAAAGCGCGCACATGGCTGCTGGACCCCCGCGCGCCCCGCATCGAGCCGCCCGCTGCGGTGAAAAAGCTGCAAAAGGAGGGGCTGTGATATGGCAGAGCCGTTACTGGAAGTAAAAAATTTACAGGTGACCTACGGCAGCGGGCGCAAAGCCTACCCTGCGGTGCAGAACGCCAGCTTTACCATCTACAAGGGCGAGACCTTCGGTCTTGTGGGCGAGAGCGGCTCCGGCAAGACCACCATCGGCCGCGCCATTTTGCGCATTTTGCCCACCACCGGCGGCGAGATCTTATACAAAGGCCAGCGCATCAACGGCAAAATTTCCCGCACACTGGATAAGCAGCTCACCCGGGAGATCCAGATGATCTTTCAGGACCCGCAATCCTCCCTGAACGAGCGCGCCAAGGTGAGTTACATCGTAGGCGAGGGCTTGCAGAACGTGCGCCCGGAGCTTTCCGCCGCGCAGCGGGAGGAAAAAGTGCGGCAGGCGCTGTTGGACGTAGGATTACTGCCGGAGTTTGCTTCCCGCTTCCCCCACGAATTTTCCGGCGGGCAGCGCCAGCGCATCGGCATTGCCCGGGCGCTGATCGTTGAGCCGGAGTTCATCGTGGCAGACGAGCCTATCAGTGCACTGGATATGTCCATCCGGGCGCAGGTGCTCAACCTGCTGCGCCAGCTGCAAAAGCAGCGCGGCATCACCTACCTGTTCATCGCCCACGACCTTTCGGTGATGCGCTATATTTCCGACCGCATTGCCGTCATCCGCAAGGGCAATATCCTGGAGCTTGCCGATGCCGAGGAGCTGGTCATCCACCCGCTGCATCCCTACACCCGCAGCCTGCTTTCTGCTATTCCCATGCCCGACCCGCGCCGGGAGCGGGAGAAGCAGCTGCTGGTGTACGACCCCGCCATGCACGATTACACCGCCGCGCCGCCCGTGTGGCGGGAGCTGCGCCCACGCCATTGGGTGCTGTGCAATGACGCCGAGGCGGAGCAGTGGCTCGCGGAGAGCGGGACGAACTGACAGAACAAAACCGGGCAGCCCGCGGGCTGTCCGGTTTTTGCATTTGTTTAACTTACTCTTCCGCTCTCTACCGAGAAGCTGACATCCGCCGCAGCCATGGTGGACTTGCGGTGGGACACCAGCAGCACCGTGCGGTCTTTGCACTCGGCGCGGACGGCGCGCAGGATGATGCCCTCGTTCAGGCTGTCCAGATTGGAGGTGGGCTCGTCCAGCAGCAGGAAAGGCGCATCGTGCAAAAACGCCCGCGCAACGCCGATGCGCTGCCGCTCGCCGCCGGAAAGGGTGCCGCCCAGCTCGCCCACAGGGGTGTCGTAGCCCTTGGGCAGGCCGCGGATAAAGTCATCCAGCGCAGCCTTTTTGCAGGCAGCCTCCACCTCTTCCTGTGTGGCATCGCGCTTTGCGATGCGGATGTTGTTGCCGATGGTGTCCGCAAACAGCTCGGTCTCCTGGGTCACAAGGCTTTCCTGCGCACGCAGGGCGGCGGTGTTCACCCGCCGGATATCCTCTGCGCCGAACCGGATGCTGCCGGTCTGCACGTCCCAGAAGCGCATCAGCAGCCGCAGCAGGGTGCTTTTGCCGCTGCCGGAGCGCCCGGTGATGCCCACGATCTTTTTTTTCGGGATGGTCAGGCTGATCTCCCGCAGCACCTGCTCCCCCGCGTAGCCAAAGCTAACGCCGCGCACCTCGGCCCCCGCAAAGGGGGTGTTTTCGCCGTCGGTCACCTCAGGGGTCACCGGTGCTTCGTCCAGCAGCGCCAGCACGCGGTCTGCGCTGGCAAATACCTGCGTCAGCCCTGCGCCAAGGTTCGCCAGCGCCACCACCGGCCCGAAGGAGCTCAGGGCGGTCAGGGTGCACACCAGCACCCCCTGCGCCGCCAGCGCACCGCTCTGGTACAGCCACAGGCTCACGCCCAGCACCGCCAGCGTAGTGAATAAGATCAGGGTGTTGGTCACGGCTACAATAAGCCCCTCGCGGTACTTCAGCGCCGTCTGCTTTGCGCCCAGCGCCTCGCTGTGGGCGGTGATGCCTGCCGCCCGGGCGGCGGTGTCCTGATACTGCAGGGTGTCCCGCAGGCCGCGCAGGCTTTCCAGCACATAGCTGTTGGTATCCGCCAGCGCCTGCCGGTATTCCCGGGCAACGGCCTGTCCGCGCTTTGCGCTCCACACCGGCAGCGCCGCGCCCACCAGCAGATACCCCGCCAGCAGCACCAGCGCGGGCAGAATGTGCCAGTGCGCCACAAAGGCGGTGATGCCCGCCGCCCAGAGCACGGCGATGCACACCGGCGAGATGGTGTGGGCGTAGAACACTTCCAGCGCCTCGATGTCGGCGGTGATGAGGGAGATCAAATCGCCCCGGTCGCGTCCCTCCAGCTTTGCGGGGGTCAGGCGGCGCAGCGCGCCGAACACCTTATCCCGGATGAGCGCCAGCAGCCGGAAGGCGATATAGTGGTTGGAGGCCTGCTCCGCATAGCGCAGCACGCCGCGCAGCAGGGCGAACACCAGAATGCACCCGAAGGCCGTGCCCACCGTGGGCAGCGGGCTTTGCAGCCCGGCAGCGGTCAGGATGGCAAAGCCGCCGAAAATGGTGATGAAGGTGGCGCAGAAATGCCCCGCCACACCCATAACGATGGCTGCCAGCATGATGGGCAGCATGGGCTTTACCAGCACGATCAGCCGCGCCACAATGGCGGCGTTGGTGCGATGGTTCGTTGTTTTATGCATCAGGCATCCTCCTTTGCAAGGGTCTCCAGCTGCTTCTGGGCAGTGTACAGGCGGCAGTAAGCGCCCCCCTGCGCCAACAGCTGTGGGTGGGTGCCGTGCTCGGCAATGCTGCCGTTTTCCAGCACATAGATGCAGTCGCTGTCCACCACGTTTGCCAGCCGGTGGGAGATCAAAATCACCGTCTTTTTCCCCGCCAGACCCCGGATGGCTGCCATGATGTCGTTTTCGCTCTCGGCGTCCACATTGGAGGTAGCTTCATCGAAGAGGTAGATGGGGGTATCGTGCAGCAGGGCGCGCGCCATGGCAAGGCGCTGCCGCTGCCCGCCGGAAAGGTTGCTTCCGCCCTCGTGCACGGCGGTCTGCAGGCCGTTCTGGCTGCGGCAGAAGTCTGCAAGGTTCACCTCTTCCAGCGCCGCCCAAAGCTCGCTCTCCGCAGCCTGAGGCTTTGCCATGCGCAGGTTGTTTTCCACCGTACCCTTGAAAATGGTGGAATCATGGGGCACAACAGTCAGCGTGCGCTGCCGCGCAGCCTGCTGCAGCTGCTGTACCGGCACGCCGCCCATGGTCACCCGGCCGGTATACCCGGTGCAGCGCCCCGCCAGCAGAGCGGCAATGGTGCTTTTGCCGCTGCCGGAAGCACCCACCAGCGAGACAAAGCTGCCCTGCGGCACGGTAAAGGATACGTCTTTCAGCACGGTGCGGCCTTCCTCGTAGCCAAAGGTCACTTTTTCCAGCGCCAGCGTGGTGTCCGCCGGGGCATTCTGCACGCCGTCCTGCGGTTCCTCGGCTGCCAGCAGCCGGAAAATTTTCTCTGCCGAAGCCGCACCGTTCATGGCAATGTGGAAGTAGCTGCCCAGCAGCCGCAGCGGCAGGAAAAAGTCTGCCGCCAGCAGCAAAATGGTCAGGGTAGCGGTCAGTTCCAGCTGTCCCGCCGCAAAGGCTGCCACGGCGCTGATGATGCCCAGCCCCGCACCGCCGTAGGCCATCAGGTCCATCAGGGTCACCGAGTTCAGCTGCATGGTCAGCACCCGCATGGTGATCTTGCGGAAGCGCTCGGCCTCGGCGTTCATCTGCGCGTGCTTCCAGCCGTCGGCCTGATAGATTTTCAGGGTGGTCAGCCCCTGAATGTTCTCCAGAAAGCTGTCGCCCAGCGTGGTGTACTCGCTCCAATAGCTGGCCAGCAGCTTTTTGGCAAACTTCTGCACCGCCACGATGGACATAGGGATCAGCGGCACGCAGCACAGCAGAATGACCGCCGACCGCGCGTGCACCCCCACCAGCAGCGCAAACAGGGTGACGGGTGCCAGCAGGCTGTAGAACAGCTGCGGCAGATATTTTGCAAAGTAGGTGTCGATCTGCTCCACGCCCTCGCTTGCCAGCATGACCACCTCGCTGGTGGCCACCGTGGCGGTATAGCCGGGGCCAAGGCGGGTGAGCTTTTCATAGATCTTGCTGCGCAGGGTGCGCTTGACGTCCCGCGAGGCCTGATCGCTCATGCCGGAAGCCAGCATAGTAAAGGCAAAGCGCAGCGGCACGGTGCCAAGGCAAAGCAGGATATTCTGCCGCAGCGCGGCAGTAGTCAGGCTGCCCGCAAAGGCCGCCCCTACCAGCCGGGCGACCGCCCGGACAAAGATGATATTACACACCAGCCCCAGCCACTGGAACGCCACGTTTGCTCCCACATAGCGCAGTGCCGCCCTGTCGAAGGACAGCAGTTTTTTGTTTATCATGGGTGTTTCTCCTCTTCCTCCTCCACCATCCGCTCATAGTCGGCGGTGAAAAGGCGCTGGGGCAGGGCGCTGGTCATAGCAAGGGCGGCGTTCCACTGCTCCTCGCTGGTCAGCTCCCCGCTCACCGGCGGGAAGTGCGCCAGAATGGCGTCCAGCTCCTGCTGCACCCGCTTTGCCACCCAGATGCCGCGGTCGGTCAGGTAAATTTTACCGTAGTACTCCTTTACGATCATACCCTGCTCCATGAGCAGGTTCAGAATGCGCACCACCGAGGGCTTTGTCACCCCCAGCTTTTCCGCAATGCTGCGGGAGCTGATGTCCAGATGGGTGCGGCTTACCTCGTAGATGGCCAGCAGATAGCGCAGATGCGCTGCGGTCAGCTGCATACCGGTCACTCTCCTTTTTACGCGCCGGGGTCTGCCCGGTGTTATCACAAGCTAACTTTGTTTTAACTAAAAAAGAGCGCGAGCCGAGAGTTTCAGCCCGCGCTCATTGCGGTTCAATGCTTAGTTCAATGCTCAGTGGCAGCCGCTGCAACCGCTGCAGCTGCCATTACAGCCGCCTTCGCCACAGCCGCTGCACCCACTGCAGCCGCCGCCATGCTTGTGGGAGTGCCATGTGATCCAGCCCACACCGCCAAACACGATGACTGCCACAATGATCGTGGGCAGATTAAAATTTGCAGCGAGGAATTCCATCATACAAAACACACCCTTTCACAATGTCATGCGGTTTGATCAGATCTTGGTCACGTCGATCTTGACTTCGTTGTTACCCGCATACTTATTGGGACGCACCAGCAGGTAGATGAACGCTGCCAGCACCACAATTGCCACCACGGTGAACAGGCCGAAGTGCACCTCGCCGGTGATAAGGCCGCCCAGCTGATACACCACCAGCGCTGCGCAGTAGGCCAGTGCGCACATATAGCCGATGGCAAAGGCCGTCCACTTGCCGTTGTTCATCTCGCGCTTGATGGCACCCATTGCGGCAAAGCAGGGGGCGCACAGCAGGTTGAAGATCATGAAGGCGTAAGCAGACAGGGCGGTGTAGTCCTGTGCAACCAATGCCCAGATCTCGTCGCCGTTATCGGAAAGCTCGCCGCCGAAGTGGTACAGCACACCGAAGGTGCCCACCACGTTCTCCTTGGCGATCAGGCCGGTAACGCTTGCCACAGTGGCCTTCCAGTTGCCGAAGCCCAGAGGTGCAAAGATCCATGCGACCTTGGTGGCGACGATGGCGAGGATGGAGTTGTCCTGATCCTCGATCATGCCAAAGGCACCGTTCTCAAAGCCGAAGCCCTGTGCGAACCACAGGATGACGGTGGAGAGCAAAATCACAGAGCCTGCGCGCTTGATGAAGGACCAGCCGCGCTCCCAGGTTGCCCGCAGCACGTTGCCCCATGCGGGCACATGGTAGGCGGGCAGCTCCATGACGAAGGGTGCCGGGTCGCCCGCAAAGGCCTTGGTCTTTTTCAGCATGATGCCGGAGCAGATGATGGCTGCCATACCGATGAAGTAGGCAGACACTGCCACCAGCGAGGAGCCGCCGAACAGTGCACCGGCGATCAGGCCGATGATGGGCATCTTTGCGCCGCAGGGGATGAAGCAGGTGGTCATGATGGTCATGCGGCGGTCACGCTCGTTCTCGATGGTACGGCTTGCCATAACGCCCGGCACGCCGCAGCCGGTGCCCACCAGCACCGGGATGAAGCTCTTGCCGGAAAGGCCGAACTTGCGGAAGATACGGTCCATGATAAAGGCCACGCGGGACATATAGCCCACATCCTCCAGAATGGACAGCAGGAAGAACAGCACCAGCATCTGGGGCACAAAGCCCAGCACCGCGCCCACACCGGCCACGATGCCGTCCATGATCAGGCCGTACAGCCAGCCCGCCACGCCGATGCTCTCCAAAAAGCCGCCCAGCGCATTGGGAACGATCTCACCGAACAGGACATCGTTGGTCCATTCGGTGGCAAAGGTGCCGATGGCCCAGCCGCCGTCCGCGATGGAGGTGCCCATGGACAGGGAGTACATCAGGTACATCACCACTGCAAAGATGGGCAGTGCCAGCACACGGTTGGTAACGATCCGGTCGATCTTATCGGAAACGGTCAGGTGCTCCACGCGGGCCTTCTTCTTGACTGCCTTGTGCACCACGGTGTTGATGTAGGCGTAGCGCTGGTTGGTGATGATGCTCTCGGCATCGTCGTCCATCTCGGTTTCGCAGTCCCGGATGTGCTCGTCGATGTGGTCCACCAGTGCCTTATCGAGCTTCAGCTCTGCCAGCACCTTCTCGTCCCGCTCGAACAGCTTGACGGCGTACCAGCGCAGGAAGCGGTCGTCCACCTTGCCCTGAATGCTCTCCTCAATGTGGGCAATGGCGTGCTCCACACTGCCGGTGAACACATGGGGCAGCTCGCCGGTCTTGGCGGCCTTGGCGGCGGCCACCGCAGCCTTTGCGGCGGCCTCGGTGCCCTCGCCCTTCAGGGCGCTGATCTCCACTGCCTGACAGCCCAGCTCTGCGCTCAGCTTCTTCAGGTCGATGGTGTCACCGTTCTTGCGCACCAGATCGATCATGTTCACAGCCATCACCACCGGGATGCCCAGCTCGATCAGCTGGGTGGTCAGGTAGAGGTTGCGCTCGATGTTGGTGCCGTCGATGATGTTCAGGATGGCATCGGGCTTCTCCTTTACAAGGTAAGTACGGGAGACCACCTCTTCCAGCGTGTAGGGGGACAGCGAGTAGATGCCGGGCAGATCCTGAATGATCACGTCCTTGTCGCCCTTGAGTTTGCCTTCCTTTTTTTCCACGGTCACGCCGGGCCAGTTGCCCACGTACTGGTTGGAGCCGGTCAGGTTATTGAACAGGGTCGTTTTGCCGCAGTTCGGGTTGCCGGCCAGTGCAATTTTAATGCTCATTGCGGATACCTTTCCTCCCTTTGGTCTTATCAGACCACTTCGATCATCTCAGCGTCGGCCTTGCGCACGCTCAGCTCGTAGTTGCGCACGGTCAGCTCCATGGGGTCGCCCAGCGGCGCCACCTTGCGCACATAGATCTGCACGCCCTTGGTGATGCCCATATCCATGATGCGGCGCTTCACCGGGCCTTCGCCGTGCAGCCGTGCCACGGTAGCGGTCTCGCCCACCTTTACGTCTTTCAGTGTTTTCATCGTACTCGTTCCTCCCTTGCAGTATCTCATGCAGCACCGGGAAGGCGCTGCCTCAGGCCACCATGATGCGGCTTGCCATGGTCTTATCCAGTGCCAGCCGGCTCTGCTTGACCTGCACGATCAGGTTGCCCGCGATCTCGTTGACCACGGTCACCTCGCTGCCCACCACGAACCCCAGCTCGGCCAGATGCAGCCGCACCTCGTCCTTGCCGCTGATCTTGCGGATGGTAACGGTCTCGCCTGCTTTTGTCATCGTCAAAGGCATCATCGCTGTGCTCCCCTTCCATAGAAAAATATGTGATGCTGCGGTGGTTAGTCAGCCGTAACTATCAGCATAGACAGTTTACCGCTGCTAACCCAGCTTGTCAATAGATTTTTCATATCTCATAGTTAGTTTATATGAACAAACAAATTTTATGCTGGCATCGCCCCGCATTTTTATCAAAATCATCAACGACTAACTCTATTTCTTGAGTTAAAGTTAGCTATTGTTTACATTTTCATGGACTGTTTTGCGGTTTTATAGGGCAGGGTGACGGGGGAATGACCCCTTCCGTCTGCTCCCGTTGGTCGCAGCCACCTTCCCCAAGGGGACGGCTTCAGCGGCGGTGGGAAAGTTTGCGGCAGCGCCTGAAGGGATGCCCCCCGGAACCCCCGGAAGCAAACTCCCCCAGTCGCCTACGGCGACAGATTCCCCTTTTTGTCACCTGCGGTGACATCTTCCCCCGGCCGGGGGAAGTCGGCCTCTGGGATGGGGCCTTTGGCATGGCGGCAAAGTTTCCGGCTAAAGCACAAAGTGTGCGGGCGCGCCAGAGGCTCCCTCCTAGAGGGAGCTGGCAAAGCCGTCAGGCTTTGACTGAGGGAGTTCGTCCCCCCAAACGCACGACCGCCCGGCGCAGGGGTCAAAGCTACGCCGGGCGGTCATGTGTAAAAAGGAGGATCGCTCTCTCCTGTGTCGGATGCATAGGAGAGTTGCCAGGATAAAAGAGAGTATTTGAAAAGAGAATAGCAATTTTTCAGGCGGCCACCGCCAGTTTTAAAATGGGCGTGCCGCTGTGGAACAGCCGCAGATACACCGCCGTGCACTTGGCCAGCTGGTCAAAGTGCTGCTGGGCGGCGGCCGGGTCGCCGTAGGATTTCCAGCACCCGCAGCAGGTAAAGCACTTGCCCCGGTGCCGGATAAAGCCCTCCACATCTTCCAGCGGATAGCCCAGAAATACCCCGATCTCGTGCGGGAAATCCGCCGCCTCCGCCGCACAGCACAGACGCAGGCTGAGCTGGTCGAGCAAGGCACCGCAGTCCGCTGCATCCTCCGGCAGGCGGTAGCCCTCCCGGGCTAAAAAGCCGCGTACGGCGGCATCTGCCAGCACGGCTTGCAGCTTGGCAGCGCGGTAGACGTACACCAGATACTGCCGGGTGGCAATGCACCCCCGCAGCACCCGCACCTGCAGACCCTTGGGGTTCAGCTGGGCATTCCAGCCCGCCACCCGCCGGGCAAGGTCGGCACGGTCGCGCGTTTCGTAGCGGAACAGCCCCGCAGGCTTCAGCCCCGCCAGTACCGGGGCACATTGTTCGATCATTACGGTCTCAAAATCACGCTCCATGGCGGTTCTCCTTTGGCGGCGGTGTCAGGGTCAGTGTGCCCCGGATGCCGGGCGGTTATAAGTAAGACGCAGCTAACCAGCGCTTCAAAAAAGAAGCAGCACGCCCGGTCTGCGGGCTCTGCCAGTGGGGTCTCATGCGGTTAGTTGTTCCTAACGTCAGTAGTGTACCACAACGCAGCGGGCTGTGTCAAGCCTTTCCGGCAAAAAAGTTATTTACGGCAAACCACGCCCGTGCTACCCTTCCGGCGGCGATTATGATATAATTGGAGTATTATCGGGTCTGCCCCTTGGGGCGCACCCCTGCCAAGGAGGCCAAACCCATGCCCACACCCATCACCGCGTCCACCCTGTCTGCGCTGCTGTCCGCCGCGCTGGCGCAAAAGCCCACCCGTCCGCTGGTGCTGGCGCTGGACGGCCGCTGCGGCAGCGGCAAGACCACCCTTGCCAACGGGCTGGCGGCGCAGCTGCCCGGCTGCACCCTGCTGCGCACAGACGATTTCTACCTGCCGCCCGCCCGGCGCAGCCCGGACTGGGCACACACTCCCTGCGCCAACATGGATCTTACCCGCCTGCGGGACGAAGCGCTGCGCCCGGCCTACGCGGGGCAGCCCGTAGCCTACCGGGCGTACAGCTGCCGGGAGGGGGCTTTTCTGCCCCCGGCACAGCTGCCCGCGCAGCCGCTGGTGATTTTAGAGGGCAGTTACAGCCACCACCCGCTGCTGCGCCCCTACGAGACGCTGCGGGTGTTTGTGACCTGCACCAAGGCCGAGCAGACCGCGCGCTTACAGGCGCGGGAGGGCGCCCGCTACGCGGATTTTGCCGCCCGGTGGATCCCGCTGGAAGAGGGCTATTTTGCCCAGCATGGCATTGAGGCTGCGGCAGATTTTGTGGTGGATAATACTAAATAAAGCAAAAGCCGGACAGCCAATAGGCTGTCCGGCTTTTGCTTTTAATATTATCAGGCTCTTACTTATTCTTGTACATATCCTGATAGTAGTTCTGGTAGTCGCCGCTGGTGACGTGGTTCATCCACTCCTCGTGGTTCAGGTACCAGTCGATGGTCAGCACGATGCCCTTCTCAAAGGGAGTTTCGGGGTACCAGCCCAGATCGTTCTTGATCTTGGTGGGGTCGATGCCGTAGCGGCGGTCGTGACCCAGACGGTCGGCGACGTGCTTGATCAGCTCCTCGCTGATGCCTTCGTCCTGCAGACGGTCGTGCAGCTGGTTGATGATGGTCTTGACGATGAAGATGTTGGGGCGCTCGTTGTGGCCGCCCACATTGTACACCTCGCCGATCTTGCCGCCGTTGGCCACCATGTCGATGGCCTTGCAGTGATCCTCCACATACAGCCAGTCGCGGATCTGCATACCGTCGCCGTAGACGGGCAGCTGCTTGTGGTGCTTGACGTTGTTGATCATCAGGGGGATCAGCTTCTCCGGGAACTGGTAGGGGCCGTAGTTGTTGGAGCAGCGGGTGATGTTCACCGGCATGCCGTAGGTGTCGTGGAAGGCCATGACGAACATATCGGCGCTGGCCTTGGAGGAAGAGTAGGGGCTGTGGGGGCACAGGGGCGTGGTCTCCATAAAGAAGCCGTCTGCGCCCAGAGCGCCGTACACCTCATCGGTGGACACCTGCAGGTACTTCTTGCCCTCTTTCCAAGTCTTGGCATCGGCGTCGTACCATGCCTCCTTGGCGCGCTGCAGCAGGTTGACGGTACCCATCACGTTGCTCTGCACAAAGATCTCGGGGTTCTTGATGGAGCGGTCCACATGGCTCTCGGCGGCAAAGTTGATGACGTAGTCGAAATCGTACTTTGCAAACAGGCTCTCCACCAGTTCCTTGTCGCAGATATCGCCCTGCACGAACACATGGCGGGGGTCGCCCTCCACGTCCTTCAGGTTTTCCAGATTGCCCGCGTAGGTCAGCTTATCCAGATTGACCAGCAGGATCTCCGGGTATTTTTTGAGCATATAGTGCACAAAGTTGGAACCGATAAAACCGGCGCAGCCGGTGATCAGATAGGTTTTCATAGGTCAGTTTTCCTCTTTATTTATTTGTTTTCCCCGGACTGCGGGCGGGCTGCGGCGCGGGCGCGTTCCTCCTCAGCGCAGCAGTACTTTGCCACAAGGTAGAGGTTTTTGTTCATGCTGTTCATGGTCTTGCCCATGGCCTTGGTGTATGCTTCCAGCCCTTTGTTCATGCTGTGGATCTCCTCATAGGTGGCTTGGGTGTAGCGCGCCAGACCCTCGCTCATGTTGCTGAGCTCCTTGTGGGTCTCTTTGGTGTACTCCACCAGCTCCGCAAAGGCGTACAGCGCCCATGCAAGGAACATTTGCAGCACCCAGAACACCACGGCGACCACCAGCCCCAGCACGATGGCTGAAAACCCGTTGATGGGCTTCAGCATTTCATGGACCGCGCCGCACAGCATGGCCGCAAGCACGAACGCCAGCACGCACTGCACCTTTGCAAAGATCTTTAATATCTTGACAGATCTGCTAAAAATCGCATCAAACATGATACATCCTCAGTTCTTCCGCAGGGGGTGTTTTTCAGTTTTTTCTCAGCCCTTCATGCCGTTTTCGCCGTCCCAGTGGGCGAAGAAGCAGGCCAGAGCGTCCTTCCAGTCGCGGACATCGTTGCCCACGGTGCAGCGCAGCATCCGGTTGTCCAGTGCGCTCCACTTGGGGCGGTCGGCGCTGTCCGGGTGCTTTGCCTTGTACTCCTCGCTGGTGCAAGGAGCCACGGTGGCGTCCACGCCGGAAAGGCGGATGATCTCGGCAGCAAAATCGTACCAGGAGCAGATGCCCTCGCCGGTGCAGTGGTACAGGCCGTACTCGTGGGTCACGCACAGCTGCAAAATCTCGTGGGCAAGGTCGGCAGCATTGGTGGGGTTGCCGCACTGGTCGTTGACCACTTCCAGCTTGCCGAACTTTTTGCCTGCGTTCACGATGGTCTTGACAAAGTTTTTGCCGTAGTAGCTGTACAGCCACGCGGTGCGCACGATGAAGTGGCGGTGGCAGAACCGCTCCACATACTTTTCGCCCATGAGCTTGGTAGAGCCGTAGGCGCTGATGGGCCCGGGCAGGGTGGCTTCATCCTGCGGGATGCCGCCGTTCTCCCGGCCGGAGAACACATAGTCGGTGGAAACGTGCACCAGCCGTGCGCCGGTCTTTTCGGCAGCCTGCGCCAGATTGCGGGGGCCAAGGGCGTTTGCCTTAAAGGCATCGTCGTGGTGCACCTCGCACCCGTCCACGTTGGTGTAGGCGGCGCAGTTGATGATGATATCCGGGCGGTTGCGCCGCACGAACTCATCCACCATCTTGTAGTTGGAGATATCCAGCTCCGGCAGATCCACCGGGATCACCGTAGCGTTGAGCAGCTTTTCGGGGATGGGGCCCAGCTCGCTGCGGCCCTCCTGCAGCTGCTTGAGCAGCTCTGTGCCCAGCTGCCCCTTGCAGCCTGTGACAATGATTTTCATACCAATGTGCCTTTCCTTATGCTTAGTAGCGCAGCTTGCCGTCGGCCACGTTCTTCAGATGCTGGCCGTAGGGGCTCTTGCCGTAGCGCTCGGCGCTTTCCAGCAGGGTGTCGCGGTCGATCCAGCCGTACTTGAAGGCGATCTCCTCCGGTGCGCTGATCTTGATGCCCTGACGCTTTTCGATCATGTGCACAAAGTCGGCAGCCTCCACAAGGCTTTCCATCGTGCCGGTGTCCAGCCATGCAAAGCCGCGGCCCAGCAGCTGCACATCCAGCTCGTCCTGCTTCAGGTACATATCGTTCAGGGTGGTGATCTCCAGCTCGCCGCGGGCAGAGGGCTTTACCTGCTTTGCCATCTGCACCACTTCCTTGTTGTAGAAGTACAGGCCGGTGATGGCGTAGTTGGACTTGGGATGCTGGGGCTTTTCCTCCACGCTGAGCACCTTGCCGTCCTTGTCGAACTCCACGATGCCAAAGCGCTCGGGGTCCTGCACATAGTAGCCGAACACGGTGCAGCGGCCCTTGTTCTCTGCGTTGGCCACAGCGCTCTTGAGCAGCTTGGAGAAGCCGTTGCCGTAGAAAATGTTATCGCCCAGGATCATGGCGCAGCAGTCGTCGCCAATGAATTCCTCGCCCAGAATAAAGGCCTGTGCCAGACCATCCGGGGAGGGCTGCACCTTATACTGAAGATGGATGCCGTACTGGCTGCCATCGCCCAGCAGCGCCTCAAAGCGGGGCGTATCGGTAGGGGTAGAGATGATCAGGATATCCTGGATGCCCGCCAGCATAAGGGTGGACAGCGGATAGTAGATCATGGGCTTGTCGTAGACCGGCAGCAGCTGCTTGCTGGTGACCATGGTCAAGGGATAGAGCCGTGTGCCGGCACCGCCGGCGAGAATAATGCCTTTCATACTTGTGCACTCCTTTTTTCTTATAAAAAGATGTGCAGCTTAATTCAAAGCGGAGCTGCGTCCGCTGTAAACAATTTTGGGTCTGCCGCGTCCGCATTTTTGCAAAAGACGATAGCAGTACACTTTATTTTACTATGAAAGCACGCAAAATGCAAGAGGTTGAAAAGGCAGAAAGCGGCGTGCCGTCGGCACACCGCTTTCTGCGAATCAAAAACAATCTTATTTCGTCCCCGCTCACCATACAAAGCCCCACTTGGAAAAGTAGCGCATCAGGCTGCGCAGCTGCCATAAAAAGGGCTTCAGGCTGCGGTGCGCCGCGCGGTGCCATGCGTGGATGGCGGTGTACTGGGGCACCAGATACGCCTTGCCCTGCGTGCGCATCTTCTGGGTAAGATCGGCGTCCTCCACATACATGAAGTACCCTTCGTCAAAGCCGCCCACCGCCTTGAAGGCGGCAGTGTCCACCGCCGAAAAGCTGCCGGTGCAGAATTCGATTTCTGTGGGCTGGGTCAAATCTTTGTCTGCCATCAGGTAGCGGTCGTTGCACTTTGCCCAAAAGCGCAGACAGGGCAGCTGACGGTAGACCATGGCGCGCACATTGCACCGGCGCAGCGGCAGCTGCTGGGGTCTGCCGTCCGGGAAGGTCAGCCCCGGGCGGGTCATCACCACGCCGGGGTGCGCCGCCATCCAGTCCGCAAGGTCGCTCAGGGTGTCCGCCGTCAGCTGGATATCCGGGTTCAGGATAAAATGCACCCGGCTGTGCAGCAGCGAGAGCACTGTGTTGTGCCCGGTGCCGAAGCCGCCGTTTTCCAGCCGGCAGAGCACCTGCACCGTCTGCCCCGGGACGGTGCGCAGGGTGCCGTCCTTGACGGCGGCGGTCAGCTGCTGGCCGCTGCCGTCCGGGCTGGCGTTATCCACCAGATACAGCGTGAGCGGGTAGCGGCGGGTGCAGTCCAGCACGGTCTGGGCGGCTCTGATGGCTTCTTCCGCGCCGTTATACACCACGATACAGGCCGAAAGCTCCATCTGCGTTCCCCCTTTCGTTTCGGTTTGGGTCAAAGGCTCACTCCAGCGGTTTGATGTCAAAGCTGAAGTCCTCCTTCATCAGGTCAAAGTTGGGGTTCATGCAGGGGTCGCCCGCAGCCAGCTGCTTTGCCCACCGCTTCTGGAAGCGCTCCACCTCGGAGGCAAAGCGCTTGCGCTTGGCAGGGCTCTCGTCCAGCCCGCGGCTCTTGCTCTCGTAGTGGTACAGCTGCGCAAAGGGGGTGAACACGTTGGTGTAGCCCGCCTCCCGCACGCGCACGCAGAAGTCCACGTCGTTGAAGGCCACAGCAAAGCTCTCGTCCAGCCCGTTTACCTGCTCGTATACGTCCTTGCGCACCATCAGGCAGGCGGCGGTCACGGCGTACACGTCCTGCGCGTAGGAGAGCCGCCCCATATAGCCGGGATGCCCCACGGGGAAGTTCTTGTGCATGTGCGCCGCCAGCGTCAGGAAACCAAAGCCGATGCCCGCGTGCTGGATGGTGTTGTCCGGGTAGAGCAGCTTTGCGCCCACGCAGCCCACGCGGTCCTGCTGGGCGTACATGACCATCTCCTCCATCCAGCGGGGCGAGATGACCTCGGTATCGTTGTTGAGCAGCAGCAGATACTCGCCGGTGGCAGCCTGTGCGCCGAAGTTGTTCAGAGCGCTGTAATTGAAGCCGGTACCCTGCCATGTGAGCACATGCAGGGTGTCCGGGTGCTCCTTTTGCAGCTGCTCGTAGCAGCGGAAGGTGGCGGGCTCCTTGCTGTTGTTCTCGATGATGATGACTTCAAAATCCGGGTAGGTGGTCTTGCGGTAGATGGACTCCACGCACACCCGCAGGTCGCCCGAATGGTCGCAGCTGGGGATCAGCACGCTGACCCGCCCGGGCTTTGTAATGGTGTAATCGGTCTTGTAGAAGCCCGGGGTGTTGGGCACCATGGTCACCGCGTCCACCGGCACGCCCATGCGGTCGTAGTGGGCGCGCAGCGCCTTCATGGCTGCTTCAAGGCAATAGGTCTTGGCGGAGATGTTGCTGGCCACGCTGGCGGGGCTGGAACGCCAGTAGTACAGCAGATGCGGGATGTGCACGATCTTCTCTGCCTGCTCGGTCAGGCGCAGGTAGAGGTCGTAGTCCTGACTGCCGTTGAACTCTGCCCGCTCGTCGCCGCCCACCTTTGCCAGCAGCGCCGCACTGAACACGCTCAGGTGGCAAATATAGTTGTTGGAGCGGAGGTTATCCAGCATATAGTCCGGCTTGAAGTGGTAGACCGTCAGGTGGTCGATATCCCCTTCAAAGGTCACTTCATCCGTGTACACAAAGTCCGCGCCCTGCTTGGCAATGGCTTCCGCCACATACCACAGTGCGCAGGGGTGCAGGATGTCGTCATGGTCCAGCAGGGCGATATATTCACCCGTGGCAAGGGCAAAGCCCTGATTGGTGTTGCCCGCAATGCCCTCGTTGCTGTCCAGTTTCTGGTAGCGGATGCGGCTGTCGGTACGGGCGCGCTCCTGTACGAGGGCACCCACCTCCGCGTCCTGCCCGGCGTCCACCATGCACAGCTCCCAGTTGCGGTAGGTCTGATTCTGTACCGAGTCCAGCAGTTCCACCAGAAAATCGTGGGGGGTGTTGTACAGCGGCACCACGATGCTGATAAGGGGTGCATCGGGCTGGTCTGCGGCCTGTTTTACCAGCAGCTCCACGTCCGCAAAGCGGTCGGCGGGCATCGCCTTACCCGGGAACAGCTTTTTATACTCCTTTTTGGCCTTGGCCTGTGCCATTACGCCCGCAAAGCCCACCCGGCGCAGGGTGGCAAAAAAGACGAACAGCGGGAAGGTGCGCCACAGCTGGCGGCACTTGCTTACCAGATACCGCAGCGGCCAGCTGGCCTTCCAGAAGGTGGAGTTGACCACGCTGTTCAGGGTCTTTTCCAAGTCCTGCTCGTGGCTGCGGCTCAGGGAAAGGTCGCTGCGCAGCCGTTCCAGCTGGGCGGCCTGCTCGGCGGCGGTGCGCTCAGCCAGCAGGGTGCGCTCCCGCAGAATGTCCAGCTGCTGCTCGTAGCCGTTTTCCCGCTCCGGCAGCTCCGGGGCGTCCATGCGGCAGAACAGCGCCGTCAGCTGCTCCTTGCCGTGATCCTTCCATGCAAGCTCCCGGCAGAAGCCCTGTGCGGCAAGCTGCTTTGCGCAGTCTGCCATGCCGGCGTACTCGCCGCACACCAGCAGCACCTTTTCGGCTTGTACCGTGGGCAGGGTGACCCACTGGGGGTCTGCCACCACCAGCAGCTCCGGGGCGCTTTGCACCACCGTGGTATTCATTTTACAAAAAGCTTTTTCCAGCAGCCCGCTGTCCTCCAGCACCTGTACGCTGCGGGGAGCCAGCTCCCGCACGATGCGCTGTGCCAGTGCACGGCAGCGCTCGGCGGCCTCCTGATTCTGCTTTTCCTGATCCAACTCCATGCTGATACTCCAATCCGTGCGCTTTTCCACGCAGTTATGTTTCCCGTTCATTTTTCACAAACGGATATAGTATACCAAATCCTACGGCGTTTGAGAAGGTATTTCCAGAATTTCAGTCAAATAGCCTCTCAGCGGAACAGTCCCGCCAGCCAGCCGAACAACCCGCCGCTGCGGGTGGTGCTGGTACGGATCTTTGCGCCGGTGTAGTAGTGCTGTAAGATCTGCTTGTAGTTCATGCCCTCCTCGGCGGCGTAGCCCACCGCACCGCACTGGCTCATACCCACGCCATGGCCAAAGCCGTAGTAGGTCATGCAGGGGATGCCGTTTGCATCTGCTCCAAAGTCAAAGCAGTAGCGGGAGGAAACGAACTGGTTGATGTACCGGTAGCTGCGCCCGTTGGACACCAGCGTATTGTACTGCACAAAGCCGCCCAGATCCTTGTGGGTGGTGTCGGCGCTCTGGTAAGGCTCGCCGGTGCGGCTGTCGTTGTATTCTATATAGGTGTAGTCCTTGCCGATCACCCGGCGCAGCAGGTTGTGGTACTGCTCCTCGTAGGGGCTTTCCACGCTTTGCAGGTAGGGCACATCCGTACCCCATGCGTCCAAGCTGGCGCAGGTTCCGTACATGCCGGTCTGGGTGTTGTAGCCCGCACTGGCAGACCATACCGCGTCGCACACACTGCCATTGTATACCAGCACCTCGTCCTTGACCGCCTGCACCGCCTTGCGGATGGCGCTGCGGGTGGAGGACGGGATCTGGCTGACAGGGGTGTAGATCAGCGCATTGGTGGACGAGCCGTACTGCTTGTGGTATTCCAGATAGGAGTGCACCGCCACCGCCTGCGCCTTCCACGCCTGCTGCGCGGCGCTGGCGCTGACATAACTGCCAATGGAGCCAAGCTCGGTGTAGGTGATGCCCACCAGACAGTCCACCAGATCCAATGTGACGTTGCGCTTGAGCCCCTGCCCCTTGATGTTCAGGTACGGCATGGTGATCTTATCCTTGGAGCCAAACAGCCAGCTCAGACAGTTTTCGTCCTCTGCGGGGATCAGGGTGGTATCGGCCCCGCCGATGGTGGTGGCAGCCGAAGCCGCTGCCGCCGGGATGCAGACGCACAGCACCGCCGCCAGCAGAAAAGCCGCCGCGCGGCGGGCAAAAGAATGCAGATGTTTCAAAGTCCGGTTCCCTCCTTATGGGCATAGTTTACATTTTGATATAACCTTAGTGTAACACAGCCCGCGCCGCCGGGCAAGAACCGGAGTTATGTATTTTATAGTACAGTCTCCGGGCAAAGCTGCCGCACCCGCAAAAAAGCCGCCGCACGGTCAGGTGCAGCGGCTTGCTTTTTTCACTTACCTTCTATGGAAAAACGCCTTTTACAGGGCAGCTACGGCAGCCTTCAGGGCATCCACGCGGTCGGTGTTCTCCCACTTCACGCCCAGATCCTCGCGGCCCATGTGGCCGTAGGCAGCCAGCTGGCGGTAGATGGGCTTGCGCAGGTTCAGCTCGCGGATGATGGCGGCGGGGGTCAGGTCAAACACCTTTTCCACAGCCTGCTCGATCTTCTCGTCTGCCACCGTGCCGGTGCCGAAGGTATCCACCATGATGGACACGGGCTTTGCCACGCCGATGGCGTAAGCCACCTGCACCTCGCACTGCTTTGCCAGACCCGCAGCCACGATGTTCTTGGCCACCCAGCGGGTAGCGTAGGCTGCGCTGCGGTCCACCTTGCTGGGGTCCTTGCCGGAGAAGGCACCGCCGCCGTGGCGTGCATAGCCGCCGTAGGTGTCCACAATGATCTTACGGCCGGTCAGGCCGGTATCGCCCTGCGGGCCGCCCACAACAAAGCGGCCGGTGGGGTTGATGTAGTACTTGGTGTTCTCGTCCAGCAGCTCGGCGGGGATGGTGGCCTTGATGACCTTTTCCATCACGTCTGCGCGCAGCTGCTCCATGCTCACGCTCTCGCTGTGCTGGCTGGAGATGACCACGGCGTCCACGCGCACGGGCTTGTTGTTCTCGTCGTACTCCACGGTCACCTGGCTCTTGCCGTCCGGGCGCAAGTAGTCCATCTCGCCGCTCTTGCGCACTTCGGTCAGGCGCTTTGCCAGCTTGTGGGCAAGGCTGATGGGCATGGGCATCAGCTCAGGGGTCTCGTCGCAGGCATAACCGAACATCATGCCCTGATCACCTGCACCGCCCACCTGATCGTTGGTGCCCAGTGCAATATCGGGGCTCTGGCCGTCAATGTTGGAGATGACGGCGCAGGTGTCGGCGTCAAAGCCGTACTTTGCGCGGGTGTAGCCGATATCTGCCACCACCTCGCGGACGACCTTCTGGAAGTCCACATAGCAGCTGGTGGTGATCTCGCCCATAATGTGCACAAGGCCGGTGGATGCGCAGGTCTCGCAGGCCACGCGGGCATCGGGGTCGTGGGTCAGGATCTCGTCCAGAATTGCGTCCGAGATCTGGTCGCAGATCTTGTCGGGATGTCCCTCGGTGACGGACTCCGAAGTAAACAGGTGTCTAGCCATTTTTTGCCTCCTAAATGTTGCAGTTGCGTGTATTTACCATTCCATCAAGTTTGTTCTGAAAAATAAAAGCGCCCAGAGCCGAAAGCTCTGAGCGTTGCACTCTTATCTTCCGGTTTCCCGCAGGATTTGGCACCTTACGCTCTCGCGCAGGTTGTCGGGCTTCACAGGGCCTGTCCCCTCAGCCGCTCTTGATAAGTCGGTATTCAATTGGTACGCTCCATATTCTATCATTACAGCGTCAGATTGTCAAGATAAGTCGCACTTATTTTAGACATTCCTTTTAAATTGATGGAGCATTCCCCTGCACCGGTGCGGCATGGCCGTCCCGGGCGGCGTGGAAAGCGCGCTTTTCTGCGTACATCCGCTGGTCCAGCTCCACCAGAAACTTTTCCACGCTGCCGCCCTCGTACTTTGCCACGCCGGTAGAGAAGGACAGCTGAAAGCTGCCCGCCGGGGCGGTGGCGTTATAGTGCTGCACCCGCTGCTCGATGGCGGCGCAGGTCTTGTCCAGTATCTCCTCCGAGCCGTGCCGGATCAGCACCATGAACTCGTCGCCGCTCATGCGGATCGCTACCGAGTTTGCCGCCAGCGCCCCGGACAGGATGTGTCCGATCTCCTGAATGGCGCGGTCGCCCTCGGCGTGACCGTAGGTGTCGTTGATCTCCTTGAAGCAGTTCACGTCCATCATGATGCCGTAAATGTCCTTCTCCTGTGTGGCATGGATACGCTCCAGACAATAGTTCATGTACTTGCGCCCAAACAGGCCGGACAACTCGTCGGTATAGCCGCTCAGGCTGCGGGTCTGGCTGTCCACAAAAACAAAGGCAACGGACACCGACAGCCAGCCGAACGCCATGCCGTAGAACACGCCTTGCAGCACCGTACCCACCACACAGGTGACCACGAAGTAATACACCGGAAAAAAATCCACCGTAATGCCGTCACGCTTGGCCTTATGCACCTGCCACACACTCTCGGCGTAATAGCTGAACAGCAGCAGATACAGCAAAATGTTCAGCGGACCGCGATGGTAAACGTTGTCTGCGGAGATAGTAAAGATCCATCCCATACCGAAAAGGTTTGCCAGCAGCAGAAGAAGAACAGCCAACAGCGGCGCGCCCAGCATCAGGTGCCTCTTGCGCAGGCGTCCGGTGCTGCGGTAGACCCGGAAGTCCACATACAAACACCACGCAAAGCCCACGCACACGGTCGCGCCGGTACAGACAGTGTTGGTGAGGTACAGCCAGAACCGGCTTGCCGCGCCGGGCACGCCGTCCAGCAGAAAGCTGAGCGTCTCTGTTACCTGTGCCACCAACGTCACCACCAGCATCCGGCAGAAAAGCTCTGTTCCAACACTATTTTTACTCTCGCCGCGCACCCGCAGTAAAAGCAGAAAGCATACCAACACCGCCCCTGTGCCATTAGCCACAAGGATCTCGGGTATATTCATTGCATTTCCTCCTCTGCCCGCCTTACTCCATAAGGCAGACAGCTCCTATTTTATGCATTATATATTTGTATTATACACCCTGCTGCTCCCTGCTTGCAAGGCTTGGACGCAAAAAAGGCCGCTGCACGGCAATTTGTGCAGCAGCCTTTGGGAAATCATCCTTTTCAGTTCAGCCAAGCCCAAGGCTTCACCGAGCCGCCTTTTGCGCGGAAAGCTTAGTAGCCCTTTGCCTGCTCGCCGTTCAGGATCTTGACAGCGCGGGAGGTGCCCAGACGGTCAGCGCCCAGTGCAAGGAAGGTCTCCATATCCTCCACGGTGGAAATGCCGCCCGCAGCCTTGACCTTGCAGCGGCCATGCACGCCCTTGACCATCAGCTCCACATCATGGAAATTTGCACCTGCGGTGGAAAAACCGGTGCTGGTCTTGATGTAGTCGGCACCGGCCTCGCAGACGATGTCGCACATCTTTTCCTTCTCTTCCTCGGTCAGCAGGCAGGTCTCGATGATGACCTTCAAAATCTTATCGCCCACAGCCTGCTTCACGGCACGGATATCCTCGCGGACAGCATCGTACTCCTTGTTCTTCAGGCGGCCGATGTTGATGACCATATCCACCTCGGCTGCGCCGTTCTCGATAGCAGTCTTGGCTTCAAAGGCCTTGCTGGCGGTATCCATGGCACCCAGAGGGAAGCCCACCACGCAGCACACGGGGATGCGGCCCGCCATATACTCCACAGCCTGCTTGACGTAGCAGGTGTTGATGCAAACGGATGCGGTATGGTTTGCAATGGCCTCGTCACACAGCTGCCGGATCTGGGGCCAAGTAGCCTCCGGCTTCAGCAGGGTATGATCGACATGGGACAGGATCTCTTCGCGGTTCATGCTCGTTCCTCCGTTGTTTTACTTGCTGGCACGGCGCACCTTTGCCATGCCGACAGCGCTGAGTGCGATCGCAGTCACCGATGCCGTTGCACCAATGATGCCCAGCACCAGACCAGAGACCAGGAATGCGAACCCTTTCAGACCACGTTTCATAATACCGTACCTCCTAAATTATATTGGATATTTTCTCCGCCTGCGGCGGAGAAAATATCTCACTTACGATTTTTAAAGATGATCAGCTTGCTGAACACATAGTTCAGCACCACGACCACCACGTTGGAGAATACCTTGACGCACAGACCCCACAGTGCCTGTGCATTGTAGCGGCTGGTAACGAAGATCGCCGTGGGGCCGTCTGCACCGCCGATGACGGCAATGGCGGCAGAGCCATCCGTGACCCCCGCCGGTGTGCCTGCATAGGATGCTGCCATCTGGATGGCCGTATCCGGGCCAAACCAGTTGGCCACTGCACTCAACAAGCCCTGCATCATGTTGTCCATCAGCGCTGCACCCTGCGCCGCCAGCAGATTGCCCAGCACCAGCATAATTGCAGTGTCCAGCAGCATTGTACCCAGACGGCAGGTGACAAAGGTGCCGAACTCCTTCGCCATGGCTTTGCCGGTGGTCTTGCTGCGGAACACGAACGCGCGGTTGGTGCAGTAGGCAAACAGGATGCACAAGGCATTATCCAGCACATTGCCCCAGCTGTTGGCGGCGGTGTAGCCGAACAGCTGGCTGAACAGCGCGTACAGCAGGATATTCAGCAGGGTGGTCAGCACGCCGAAGATCAGGTAACTAAGCACTTCCCAGTGCTTTTTGAAAAACTTTATCATGGCTTTGTTAACAAAAACAGCCCCGCCGCCGTTTTCCCGGCAACGGGGCTGCAGATCGCATTGTGTCAGAAGCTATGCTTTTGCACGAAGGGCTGATTACTCAGCGTCGTCGTTCAGCAGAGCCTTCATGGACAGGCTGATGCGCTTCTTATCGAAGTCAACATCCAGCAGCTTCACATCGACCATATCGCCGACCTTCAGTGCGTCAGAGACCTTCTCAACGCGGTC
>CAKTCK010000006.1 GCA_934539245.1 uncultured Faecalibacterium sp. | reverse complement strand
CCACTGGCAGTTGATCATGAACACGCCGCCGGGCTTGACATCCTGGACCATCTTCATGCCCATGTGGATGTAAGCGGGGTTGTGGCAGGCCACGAAGTCAGCCTGGTTGATGTAGTAGGGGCTGCGGATGGGCTTGTCGCCGAAACGCAGGTGGCTGATGGTCACGCCGCCGGTCTTCTTGGAGTCATACTGGAAGTATGCCTGAACATACTTGTCGGTATGGTCGCCGATGATCTTGACGGAGTTCTTGTTTGCGCCGACGGTGCCGTCGCCGCCCAGACCCCAGAACTTGCACTCCTTGGTGCCAGCAGCTGCGGTGATGGGAGCGGGCTTGACTTCGGGCAGGGACAGGCCGGTGACATCATCGGTGATGCCCAGGGTGAAGCGCTCCTTCGGCTGATCCTTCTCCAGCTCCTTGAACAGAGCGAAGATGGAGGACGGGGGAGTGTCCTTGCTGCCCAGACCGTAGCGGCCGCCGGTCAGAACGACATCGTTCAGGCCAGCCTCACGCAGGGTAGCGGCAACATCCAGATACAGGGGCTCGCCCAGAGAGCCGGGCTCCTTGGTGCGGTCCAGCACAGCCACCTTCTTGGCGGTCTTGGGCAGAACCTTCAGCAGAGCGGAGGACACCCAGGGACGGTACAGGCGGACCTTGATGATACCGACCTTCTCGCCCTTGGCGTTCAGGTAGTCGATGACCTCGTCAGCAACGTCGCAGATGGAGCCCATAGCCACGATCACACGGTCAGCATCGGCTGCGCCGTAGTAGTTGAACAGATCGTAGTTGGTGCCCAGCTTCTCGTTGATCTTAGCCATGTACTTCTCAACAACAGCCGGCAGAGCGTCGTAAACGCTGTTGCAGGCCTCGCGGTGCTGGAAGAACACGTCGCCGTTCTCGTGGGAACCGCGCATCTTGGGGCTTTCGGGGTTCAGAGCCTTCTTGCGGAACTCCTCAACAGCCTCCATGTTGCACATTTCCTTCAGATCAGCGTAGTCCCACTTCTCGATCTTCTGGTACTCGTGAGAAGTACGGAAGCCGTCGAAGAAGTTCAGGAAGGGGACCTTGCCCTCGATGGCTGCCAGATGAGCCACGGGAGACAGATCCATAACTTCCTGCACGCTGCTCTCGACCAGCATTGCGAAGCCGGTCTGGCGGCATGCCATAACGTCGCTGTGATCACCGAAGATGTTCAGGGACTGGGTAGCAACGGTACGTGCCGAAACATCGAACACGCAGGGCAGCTGCTCCGCAGCGATCTTGTACATGTTGGGGATCATCAGCAGCAGGCCCTGAGAAGCGGTGAAGGTGGTGGTAACAGCACCTGCACCCAGAGAGCCGTGGACAGCACCAGCGGCGCCGGCCTCGGACTCCATCTCGACGACCTTGACCTGATTGCCGAAGATGTTCTTCTGGCCGGCTGCAGACCACTGGTCCACAGAGTCAGCCATCGGAGAAGACGGGGTAATGGGGTAGATGGCAGCCACGTCCGTGTAGGCATACGCTACATGGGCGGCAGCGGTATTGCCATCCATAGTTTGCTTTGCTCTAGGCATTTTTCTTCCTCCATTATTCAGAATTTGGTACCTTTTGCGCGGGGCAATATGCCCGCTGGGACCGGAGAACCCCATAAAAGGCACTATTGCTTGTATACTATAATAACAGATTCCGGCAATAAAGTAAACGCAAACCGCCCGACAAACGCACCAAAAATTAAGAAAAATTTTAGCGGTTTTGTACTTTCTTTAGTGCGTTAAAGCAAGCAGTGATGCAGATTTTTAGTTTTTGAGGGGAGGGTACGCCCTCTCAGGCGCTCCCGCGCCAGCTCTCCCAAAGGGAGAGCCAAGCCGTCAGCCTCGATACTAAAGTGTTAGGTTCAATGAGAAAGCTTCCGGCAGTGCTCTTGGCTCTCCCCTTGGGAGAGCTGGCAAAACCGTTAGGTTTTGACTGAGAGGGCGAGCCCGCTAAAGGTTTTCTCCCTCTCCTCTTGTATTTATCATATCTTTATTGACAACAAACCGCACTTTGCCGTAAACTGAGAGCATAAAACCGGCGCAGTGCCGGAAAAGGGGCGTAAGGCAAATGAACGATACTGTACACTTTGAAAAAACACTCTCCAGCGAGACTCTGTTCGAAGGGCGGGTCATCACCCTGACCAAGGACACCGCGCTGCTGGAAAACGGCAAGACTGCTACCCGCGAGGTGGTGCACCACCACGGCGGCGCCTGCATCCTGCCTTATTTTGCAGACGGCACCATCTGCATGGTGCGGCAGTTCCGCTATGCCATGCAGCAGCAGCTGTGGGAGCTGCCCGCAGGCAAGCTGGAAAAGGGCGAGGACCCCTTTGAAGCCGCCAAGCGGGAGCTGGAAGAGGAGTGCGGCCTGACCGCCGACAACTACATCTCGCTGGGCGAGTTCTACCCCACCGTGGGCTACGATACCGAGGTCATCTATACTTGGGTAGCCACCGGTCTGCACGAGACCAAGATGCACCTTGACGCGGACGAGTTCCTGACCCCCGACCGGGTGCCGCTGGAAAAGGCATATCAGATGGTCATGAGCGGCGAGATCAAGGACGGCAAGACCATTGCGGGCATCCTGAAGCTGAAGGCTCTGCTGGCCGAGGGCAAGCTGTGATCCTGTACGAGGACGCCGCCCTTGTGGTGCTGGACAAGCCCGCCGGACTTTCCAGCGAAGAGGGTGTGCCCGCCGCGCTGCGGGCGCACTGGAACGCGCCCGACGCCTTTGTGGGAGTGGTGCACCGGCTGGACACCGGGGTGTCCGGGCTGATGGTCTATGCCCGCACCCCGGCGGCTGCCGCCGCCCTGAGCCGTCAGGTGACACAAAGTCAGGAGGCCTACGCCGTGCAGGACGGCCGCGCCGAGGGCAAAGCCGCCGCACCGCAGTTCGTCAAGCAGTACCGCGCGGTCATCGCCGGTGCGCCGGACGCGCAGCTGCCCGCTGCCGGAGTGCTGCGGGACTACCTGTTCAAGGACAGCCGCAAGGGCAGGGTGTTCCCGGTCAGCCGTCCCCGCAAGGGGGTGCGGGAAGCGGTGCTGGAATACCGCATCCTTGCCACGGCAGGGGAGAGCAGCCTTGCCGAGATCACCCTGCACACCGGGCGCACCCATCAGATCCGAGTACAATTTGCTTCCCGCAAGCACCCGCTGTACGGCGACGGCAAATACGGCAGCCGCCAGAAGGGCAGCATCGCCCTGCAAAGCTGCGGGCTGCGCTTTGTGCACCCGGACACCGGAAAACCCATGGCCTTTTCTCTGCCCCTGCCCGCCGCCGCACCGTGGAAGGAGTTTTTGGAACTAGGTGAGTGATATGGAACAGCAATACAAGACTGATGCCGAAATTTATGCCGTGCTGGAGCGGGAGATCATCGACCTGACCCTCCGTCCCGGCTCTTCGCTGAGCGAGAACCCGTTGTGCGCCCGGTTCAATGCGCCGCGCTCCCTGATCCGGGTGGTGCTGCAAAAATTGCAGGAAAACGGGCTGGTGCGCATCGTGCCCTACAAGGGCACCACCGTCACCCGGCTGAACCGGCGCATCGTGGACGAGCTGATCTACGAGCGCACTGCCGTGGAAGGGCGCATTCTGCGGGACTTTGCCCCCATCGCCACCCCGGCGCAGCGGGCACAGATCCGTGCGCGGGTGGACGCCTACGAGGCGCTGGCCCGTGCCGAGACCCCGGACTTCAACAAGCTGTACGAGATGGACTGCCGCCTGCACGAGACATGGTTTGCCGCCATGGACAAGATGTACCTGTGGAGCACCCTGCAGAACGCCCACGCCGATTACAGCCGGTTCCGTATGCTGGACACCATGACCACCGGCGGGCTGGACGAGGTGATCGCCGACCACCGCAACCTGCTGAACGCCATCGAGCGGTGCGACCTTGCCGCCTTTGAGCCGCTGGTGGAGCGGCACTTGTACGGCGGCATCCGCCGCCTTGGCAGCAAGCTGACCGAGGAATACGCCGACTTTTTTGAGCCGGAAAACGTGAAATAATGCAAAATTGTTCCACGGGGAACAAAGATGATTTAAAAAGCCCGGAGTGTCCGCAGACGCTCCGGGCTTTTGATATTCAGAACACTCCAGTGATGAAAATTTCCAGCCCGATGCCGATCAGGATGACACCGCCCAGAATATTCGCCTTGCCGGAAAGCTGTGTGCCGAACTTTTTGCCGATGCGCAGACCCGCCATGCAGATGAAAAAGGTGACTACCGCAATGATGATGGCAGCGGTGAGTGCCATCAGCCAGCCGTATTCCGAGATGGTGAAGCCCACCGAGAGGGCATCGATGCTGGTAGCGACACCCTGCATGAACAGCGCCCCGGCGCTGAGCTCTGCCGCCTCCTCGGCTTCTTCGCCGTGGATGCCGTCCAGCAGCATCTTGCCGCCGATGTAACTCAGCAGTGCCAGCGCGATCCACGGGATCAGGGTCTCAAAGGACGAGAACAGCTCCACGATGGTATGCACGCACACCCAGCCGATCATAGGCATTGCGGCCTGAAAAATGCCGAAAGTGCCCGCAATTTTGCCCATGGTGCCCTTGTTCATTTTAGGGTCGTGCAGGCCGTTTGCCATGGACACCGAAAACGCATCCATCGCAAGCCCCACGCCCAGCAAAACGCTGTTGAGAAAAAATACAAAGCTCCATTCCATTCTGTCTGCCTCCTGTTTGTTGACCGTATTCCAAACCAAACCAAAACAAAACCCGGCCCCGGGCGCATTGTACGTCCGGGACCGGGTGATTTTTTAGGAAATCCACTCCATGTGCACGGGCGCAGCAAACACGCACCAAAACACATGAGTCTCGCAAATGAAAGCAAGCCAGACCGAAAAGCGGTCATTATGTTGACTTGCTGCGCTCTGCAAAGCGCCTGCTACTCCCCCACGGGTATTGTGATTTCATTCATTCTAACACAGTTTCAAGGGGAAGTCCAGACAAACCTGACGGCAGGAAGCGCAAAAAATGCGCTTTCCGCCGGACGAGACGATTTAGAATGCCCGCCGCGTGTGCTTTGGGCATTTTCAGCGGAAAAATCATTTAATATTCGGGTTTCAGGAAAGTCTGCGGACTTTCCTGAAACCCATTTTCACGGGAGGGGTCGTAGAGAAAAGCCGTTCCTTATTCCTTCTCCTCGGGGTCTGCCTCCGGGGCTTCGGTGGCGGCTGCTGCGTCGGCAGCCTCCATCTCGGCCAGCTGCTCGGCGGTGGGCTCGGCATCGGCTTCAGAAGCGTCGATCTTCTCGGTCTGTGCTTCGTCGTCGTGGTCGGTGCGTGCCAGCACCATCACCTTGTCGTTCTCGCCCAGACGCATCACCCGCACGCCGGAGCCGTAGCGGCTCTGCAGCGGGATCTCGTTGGCGTGCAGGCGGATGATGATGCCCTCCTGACTGCTCAGCAGCACATCGTCCACATCGTCCACGATCTTCACGGCGGCGACCTTGTCGCGGCTGACATCGTAGTTGCGGATGCCCTTGCCGCCGCGGGCGGTGATGCGGTAGGTGTCGATATCCGAGCGGCGACCCTTGCCGTTCTCGGTCACGGTCAGCACCGTACCGCCCTCGCGGCAGATGCACACGCCGATGACCTCGTCACCTTCCGCCAGACGGATGGCGCGCACGCCATGGCCGTTACGGCCCATCGGGCGGGCGTTTTCCTCGTTGAAGCGGATGGCCTGACCGTTGCGGGTGGCAACGATGAGCATATCGTGGCCGGAGGTCAGGCGGGTCCATGCCAAGGCATCGCCCTCGTTCAGGGCAATGCCGATCAGACCGCTCTTGCGGATGTTGGCGTACTGTTCCAGCGGGGTGCGCTTGATCAGGCCCTGCTTGGTGACCATGGTCACATAGCCGCCCGACTTCTCGGCGTCCTTGCTCTGGCAGATCATATTGGTGACCTTTTCGCCCTCCGCCAGCTGCAGCAGGTTGACGATGTTCATGCCCTTGCTGGTGCGGCTGCCCTCGGCGATGGTGTAGCCCTTGATGCGGAACAGGCGGCCCCGGTCGGTGACAAAGAGCACATAGTCGTGGGTGGAGCCTACGAACATCTCCTGCACGATGTCCTCTTCCTTGCGGGTCATGCCGGAGATGCCGCGTCCGCCGCGGCGCTGTGCCTGATAGGTGGCCTTGAGCTGGCGCTTGATATAACCGGCCTCGGTCAGGGTGTAGACGCACTGCTCCTCGGCGATCAGATCCTCGATATCCACCTCGCCGGTCACAGACTGGATCTCAGTGCGGCGCTCGTCGCCAAAGCGCTTCTTCATTTCCAGCAGCTCGTCCTTGACGATGGCAAGTACCCGGGCGTCATCGGCCAGAATGGCTTCCCAGTCCTCGATCTTGGCCTGCAGGCTTGCCAGCTCTTCCTCGATCTTCAAGATCTCCAGACCGGCCAGACGACCCAGCTGCAGCTTGACGATGGCGTCTGCCTGCGGGTCGTCAAAGCCGAACTGCTCCATGATGGCAGCTTTGGCTTCTGCCATGCCGCCCTTGCAGGCGCGGATGGTGGCGATGAGTTCGTCCACGATGTCGGTGGCCTTTTTCAGACCTTCCAGAATGTGGGCGCGCTCCTTGGCCTTTTTCAGGTCGTACTGGGTGCGGCGGCGCACCACTTCATCCTGAAACTCCACATACTTCTGCAGCATCTGCTTCAGGGTGAGCACCTTGGGCACCTTATGGTCGATGGCCAGCATAATAACGCCCACGGTGTCCTGCAGTTGGGTGTACTGGTACAGCTGGTTCAGGATGACCTGTGCATTGGCGTCCTTGCGGACATCCACCACGATGCGCATACCCTTGCGGTTGGTCTCATCGTTCAGGCCGGTAATGCCCTCGATGCGCTTTTCCTTGACAAGGTCTGCCATGTGCTCGATGAGGCGCGCCTTGTTGACCATATAGGGGATCTCGGTGATCACGATCTGGGTGCGGCCGTTCTTGGTCTCCTCAATGGTGGCGCGGCCGCGCAGGGTGATCTTGCCGCGGCCGGTGGCGTAGGCGGCGCGGATGCCGCTGCGGCCCATAATGATGCCGGCAGTGGGGAAGTCCGGGCCCTTGATGTGCTCCATCAGGCCGGGCAGGTCGATATCCGGGTCATCGATATAGGCGATGCAGCCGTCAATGACCTCGCTCAGGTTGTGGGGCGGGATGTTGGTGGCCATACCGACCGCGATGCCCTGACTGCCGTTGACCAGCAGGTTGGGGAAGCGGCAGGGCAGCACGCTGGGCTCCTTTTTGGTCTCGTCAAAGTTGGGGTCCCAGTCGATGGTGTCCTTCTCGATATCGGTCAGCATTTCCACCGCCATGCGGCTCATGCGAGCCTCGGTGTAACGGTAAGCAGCCGGGGGGTCGCCGTCCACAGAACCAAAGTTACCCTGACCATCCACCAGCGGATAGCGCAGCGAGAAGTCCTGTGCCAGACGTACCATGGCATCGTAGACCGATGCGTCGCCGTGGGGGTGGTAAGAGCCCAGCACCGCACCAACGGTATCGGCGGATTTGCGGTATGCGTGGCTGGGGTCGTTGCCGCGCTCGTGCATGGTGTACAGAATGCGGCGGTGGACGGGTTTCAAGCCGTCCCGCACATCGGGCAGGGCGCGGGACACGATGACCGACATGGAATAATCCAGGAAGGCCGTCTCGATCTCCTTTTTGACATCGCGGATGATCTTTTTGGTTCCGCTGCCCGGTATCATCACATAATCTTCTTCCATTTGTTCCTCCGTGTCTTACACGTCCAGCTTTGCGTACTGGGCGTTGGTCTCGATAAAGCGGCGGCGGGGCTCCACCTGATCGCCCATCAGGATGGTAAAGGCTTCGTCGGCCTTTTCGGCATCCTCGATGGTGATCTGCACGATGACCCGGTTGTCCGGGTTCATGGTGGTCTCCCACAGCTGCTCGGGGTTCATCTCACCAAGGCCCTTGTAGCGGTTCACCTTTGCGCCGGGCATCTCCTGCGAGAGGATTGCCATTTCCGCGTCGTTGTAGGCGTACTTGATGGTGTTGCCCTTCTGCACCTTGAACAGGGGCGGCTGTGCCACATACACATGACCCTGCTCGATGAGGGGGCGCATATAGCGGAAGAAGAAGGTCAGCATCAGGGTGCAGATGTGGGAGCCGTCCACGTCCGCATCGGCCATGATGAACACCTTGTCGTACCGCAGCTTGGAGATATCGAACTCGTCGCCGATGCCGCAGCCCAGTGCCAGCACCACCGGCATCAGCTTGTCGTTGCCGTAAATTTTATCGGCCCGGGCCTTTTCCACGTTCAGCATCTTACCCCACAGCGGCAAAATGGCCTGAATGGCAGAGTCGCGTCCCATCTTGGCAGAGCCGCCTGCAGAGTCGCCCTCGACGATGAAAATTTCGGTGCGGCTGGGGTCTTTTTCGCGGCAGTCTGCCAGCTTGCCGGGCATGCGGCTGGTCTCCAGTGCGCTCTTGCGGCGCACCAGTTCGCGGGCCTTTTTGGCGGCGGCGCGGGCGCGGGCGGCCTGGGTGGCCTTTTCAAAAATGGCCTTTGCCACGCCGGGGTTCTCCTCAAAGAACTCCATCAGCTTGGAGTAGACCATGTTGGAAACGAGGGTACGAATTTCCGTGTTGCCCAGCTTTGCCTTGGTCTGGCCTTCAAATTCGGCCTCCTGCAGCTTGACCGAGATCACGCAGATCAAACCCTCGCGCACGTCTGCGCCGGACAGGTTCTCGTCCTTGTCCTTCAGCAGGCCGTGGCTGCGGCCGTAATCGTTGAACACGCGGGTCAGGCTGGCCTTGAAGCCCTCTTCATGGGTGCCGCCGTCCGGGGTGTTGACGTTGTTGGCAAAGCTCAGCAGCAGCTCGTTGTAGCTGGAATTATACTGCAAGGCGATCTCTGCCACGCCGCGGTCGGTCTGCCCCTTGAGGTAGATGACGTTGGGGTGCAGCACTTCCAGCTTGCGCTTTTCGCCCAGATAGGTGACAAAGCTCTTGATGCCGCCCTCGTAGCACATGACCTCGGAGCGGTAGCAGGGGTCGCCCTCCTGCCCATCCTCCAATACGGGGGTGTACAGCTGACGCTCATCGGTCAGGGTGATCTTGACACCGGCATTCAGGAAGCTTTCCTCCCGCAGGCGCTTTTCCAGCGTGTCGAAGTCGTAGACGGTGGTGTCCTTGAACATCTCCGGGTCGGGTTTGAAGGTGACCCGGGTGCCGGTGACGCCATCAGCCACGGTGCCGATGCACTTCAGTGCGCCGTCCGGGTCGCCCCGACGGAAGGTCTGCTCGTACTCCTTGCCGTCGCGGCGCACGTTGACGGTAAGCCACTCGGAGCAGGCGTTGACCACCGAAGCACCCACGCCGTGCAAACCGCCGGCCACCTTGTAGCCGGAGTTCTCGCCGCCGAACTTGCCGCCGGCGTGCAGGATAGTGTACACCACGGTGACGGCGGGCAGACCGGTATCAGCCTGAATGTCCACGGGGATGCCGCGGCCGTTATCGGTGACCTGAATGATGTTGTCCTTCAGGATCTTAACCTCGATGTGGTCGCAGTAACCGGCCAGCGCCTCGTCAATGGCGTTATCCACGATCTCGTACACCAGATGATGCAGACCGCGCTCACCGGTGGAGCCGATATACATACCCGGGCGCTTGCGCACCGCCTCCAGACCCTTCAGAACCTGAATTTCGCTGGCGTTATACTCGTGGTCGGTTACGGTATCGGCATTTGTACTGGTAATGATTTCTTCTGCCATATCCTTTCTCCCTTTTGTTCGTTTTTGCGTTTGTTTTTTCAAATTATAGCAAAGCGGGAACCGGTACACCATGGTGTACTTTTTTCTCGCCGTTTTGTTGTGTCTTCACGCGCTGCCCGCAGAGGGCGTTCCAGCTGGCACGGTGCGGCTTTCCGGGCAGTTCCGGGGCTTTCCCATCCCTCTTTTTTCTGTGGATCTTCCGCCCGTTTTCCGCAAATTTCACTCCACCATCTTTTGCGCTCTGCGGCGCATGGCGGCGCTGGACAGCTCCGAAAGATACACCGCATCCACCAGCCCCCCGTCTGCCAGCACATAGCACTGGGGCAGCTCGTCCGAAAGGCTGACCACCGCCCCGTTCTTCTGGGCGTAGTTCAAAAACTCCCGCCCCCGGGGGGAGGTGGTGGTGGTCTCCAGATCAAAGATGCCAATGATGTCACGGTCGTTCAGGACATAGTCCCGCCCCAGATGAATATACATACTGTATTTTCTCCCGTGTCTTTTGTTTGCATAAAGCCAGTAAAAATGCAGTTTTTATGCAGCATTATCTGCAACATTTTTCCATGCCGTCAGACCCGGTTCAGCACCCCGCCGTCCATGCGGTATACCTCGCCGTCGGTCTTTAAAAAGTCCGTGTCATCGCAGCTGGTCACAAAGGTCTGCTTTTCCTTCATGCAGGTGAGCAGATACTGCTTGCGCCCTTCGTCCAGCTCGCTCAGCACATCATCCAGCAGCAGTACCGGGTGCTCCCCGGTGATCTGCGCGGCTGCGGCGGCTTCCGCCATTTTCAGGGACAGCACCACACTGCGCTGCTGTCCCTGACTGGCATACACCCGGGCAGGCTGGTCGTCCAGTAAAAGCTCCAAGTCCTCCCGGTGGATGCCGCACAGGCTCTGCCCGGCGCGCAGTTCTTCCTCCTGCCGCTGGCGCAGCAGTGCGGCAAGCCCGCCCGGCGCAAACTGGGCGGCATAGCGGATGCTCATCCGCTCCGCCCCGTGGGAAAGCTCCGCGTAGTTGGCGCAGGCGCGGGGAGCCAGCAGCTCCAGATACTCCCGCCGCCGCTGCTGCAAAGCCTCGCCCTGCGCGGCAAGCTCGGTGTTGAGCACTTCCAGCAGGGTGCGCTTTTCCGCATAGGGGCGCTCCTGCCCGTTTGCAGAGTGGCGCAGCAGCGCATTTTTTTGCTGCAATACCCGCACATAGCGGCGGTAGCTTGCCAGATACCCGGGGTACAGCTGGCACAGTGCAGCGTCCAGAAACTTGCGCCGCCCCTCCGGTGCCCCCTTGACAAGGCTCAGGTGGCCGGGGTCGAACACCACCGCCGGAAAGCTGCCCGCCAGCGCCGCCGCCCGCTTGGGCGCTGCGCCGTTCACCGCCGCATAGCGGCCGGGCTTTGCGGCTTCCGGGGTGCCCACCGTCATACGGATGTGGGCAGGCTCGGCGGGCTCGCAGCCTGCCGGCCGGTCCCGCTGGGTGTCGGCTTCCAGCACCGCGAATGCTTCTCCCCGGCGCACAAGTTCGGCATCCTTGCCGCCCCGGAAGCTTTTGCCGCCGGTCAGCAGCCAGATGGCTTCTAAAAGGTTGGTCTTGCCTTGGCCGTTGTTGCCGCAGATGACGGTAAGCTCCCGCCCGGGTTCCAGCCGCGCGGCGCGGATATTGCGATAATTCTGTACTTCCAGCGAAAGCAGACGCATTTACTGACCCTGCCCGATCTCTACGCTCTGCCCGTCCAGCTCGATGACGTCCCCCGCGCGGCACTTTTTGCCCCGCATGGTGCACACCTCGCCGTTCACCTTCACAGCACCGCCCTGCACCAGCTCCTTGGCTTCGCCGCCGGTCTCGCACAGACCGGCAAATTTGAGCAGGGCATCCAGCTTGATAAACTCGGTATGAATGAGAATCTTCTGCATAAAACGCGCTCCTTAGTCGTTTTTAAACCGTACCGGCAGTACCAGATACAGGAAATCGTTGCCTTCCACCGGCAGCACCTTGACCGGGCTCAAGGGGCCGCTGATCTCCATGCGCACCTGCTCGGTGCGGGCGTTGCGCAGCGCATCCAGCAGATAGCGGTTGTTGAAACCGATCTCCACCTCATCGCCCTCGCAGGCGGCGCTGAACTCGTCCACCACGCGGCCGAGGTTGGTCTGGCAGCGCACCACAACTTTACCCTCTGTAAAGGAGATGCGGAGGGGATTTTTTAAACGCTCTGTAATAATCAGAGAGGCGCGCTCGATGGTGGAGATGAAGTCCTTGGTGTCGATGGTCACCCGGGTGCGGCTTCCGGCAGGGATGACGTTGCGGTAATTCAGGAACTCGCCCTCGATCAGGCGGCTCATGATGGTGTAACCGGCGGTGGTGAATACCACATAGCGGCGGTTGGCACTGATGTGCACGTCCTCCTCGTCATCGTTGGCCAGCAGGTGGGACACTTCGGTCATGGTCTTGCTGGGCACGATGATGCGGATATCCTTCACGGCGGTGATGGGCCGCTCCACGATGGCAAGGCGGTAGCCGTCCAGCGCCACCATGGTCAGCTTGTCCAGCTCGATCTCGAACAGTTCGCCGGTGTGGGCGGGTTTTTTCTCGTCCTGACTGACGGCGTACAGGGTGCGGTCGATCATATCCCGCAGCACACCGGTCTTGATGGTCAGGGTCTGCTCCGCGCCGGTGTTGGGCAGATCGGGGAAATCGGTGGCCGGCATGGACTGGATCTCGAACTGTGCCACGCCGCTCTGGATGGTGGTCTTGCCGTTATCGGCCGCCACGATGCTGATCTGACCTGCCGGCATCCGGCTGATCATGCTGCTGAGCAGCTTTGCATTCAGCACGATCTCGCCCGGTTCCTTGATGTTGGCTTCGATGGTGGTCACGATGCCCATTTCCAGATCGTAGCCGGTCAGGGTAAGCTGAAAGCCCTCGGCCTTCAGCAGAATGCCCTCCAGCACTGGGATGGACGAGCGCATGGTGACAGCTTTGGAAACGCCGTCGATGGCTGCACTGAGCAGTGTTTTATCGCAGACGATGTTCAAAACAGTATCTCTCCTTTTTTCACACTTCCGGCTGGATCTCTGTCCTTTGGGCTGCTGCCGGAAGGCTGTAATATATTGAACTTGTTGTAGTAACCGTAGTAGGGGGTGGGGAAGATGTTGAAAACCCGGAAATGTCTTGCCGGGATGCGGGGCTTTGGCTTTCCACCGGGTTGTGGAAGGCTCGTGAAGGAAATGTTGAAAGGTGGGGAACGGTGTTTCTTTCCACAGCCGATGTGAAGAACTAATGTTAAATGTTGAAAACTAAGTGGAAAGTGTGGAAAGCTTCGCCTTTTTGCCACAAGATATAGGCGTATTTTCCCCCTTTTGTTCCGTTTTCTCCCCATATTTTGGGGTCACACCCTGAAATGAGTATGACTTTTGCCCGGTTTTCCCCGGTTTAGGCCTTCACGTTCTTGATGATATCGCTCACGGTCTCCCGCAGGTGCTGGTCGTTCTTCATGTCCCGCTCCATGGTCTTGAGGGAGTAGACGATGGTGGAGTGGTCGCGGCCGGAAAATTCCCGCCCGATCTCCTCCATGCTCATGCCGGTGACTTCCCGCAGGATATAGATGGCCACGCGCCGGGCGGAAGCCACATTGGCGTTGCGCTTGGTGCCCCGGATGTCGGCAGGGGACACGTTGAAGGTGCGGGACACCTCGCCGATGATCTTTTCGATGGTCACCGGTACCGGCTGGGTCTCGTTGAGGATATCCTTGATGGCGTTCTGCGCCACGCTGATCACCGGCTGGATGCCCTCCAGCATATAATAGGCGTTCAGCTTTTTCACTGCGCCCTCCAGCTGGCGGATGTTGTTTTTCAGGTGGTTGGCAATGAACTCTGCCACGTCCTCGGGCAGATCCAGATGCAGAAGCTCTGCCTTGCGCTTCACGATGGCTACGCGGGTCTCGAAATCCGGCGGCTGCACATCGGCGGTCAGACCCCACTCAAAGCGGGTGCGCAGACGCTCTTCCAAGCTCTTGATCTCCTTGGCGGGGCGATCGGAGGCGATGACGATCTGCTTGTGGGCATCGTGCAGGGAGTTGAAGGTGTGGAAGAACTCTTCCTGCGTGGACTCCTTGCCCGCGATGAACTGGATATCGTCCACCAGCAGCAGGTCTGCCACGCGGTACTTCATGCGGAAGTCCTCGGTGCTGCCGGCGCGGATGGCGGCGATCAGCTCGTTGGTGAACTGCTCGCAGGTGACATACATGATGACGAAATCGGGGTGGGTGCGCTTGATCTCGGTCTGAATGGCGGTCAGCAGATGGGTCTTGCCCAGACCCGAGCCGCCGTAGATGAACAGGGGGTTATACGCCCCGGAGGGGTTTGCCGCCACAGCCTGCGCAGCAGCAAACGCAAACTGGTTGGACGGCCCCTTGATGAAGTTTTCGAAGGTGAACTCGTAGTTGCCCTGCGGGGAGGCGGGGTTTGCCTCGTACTGCTGGGCCAGTACTACCTCGTGGGGCGGGGTGCTGGGCACCACAAGGGTGATGTCCACATCAAAGCCCAGCACGGACTTGAAGGCCTCCTTGAGCAGGCCGAGGTACCGGTCGGTGACGATCTTGCAGATAAAATCGTTGCGCACCGACAGGGTGATATGGCTGGAGTCCTCAAAGCTGATGGGCTCCAACCCGTCGATATAGAGATTGTACGTTGGCTCGGCCATCTGCGCCTTGCAGTACATCTGGGCCGCTTCTAAAACGTCCTTGAAAGAATCCATAAAACATCCACTCCATTGAATCGGTCGAAGTTTTCAACAATGCTGCTGATACCACGTTAGTATACCACAAAAATCTCCCTGCGTCTATATTACTATAATGTAATTTATAATACATAAGATAAGCTGGTACAGCAGCCTTGTGGAAAAGCGCAAAAAAGACCACAATATCTGGTAGAAAAAAGTTTTCCACAGCAAAATGGTGAAAAAGTTGAAAAGCTTTTAACAGAAAAATCAGAAAAAAGTTTGCAGAAAACTGCAAAAAATGCTTGACAGAACGTCATACTATGCGATATACTGTTGAATTGCAAGCCTGTCCCCAATCTGGGACCGATCAAGACCCCATACCGGGGATAAGTTTTTACGGAGGATACAACCATGAAGAGAACTTTTCAGCCCAAGAAGCGTCAGCGCAAGGAAGTTCATGGCTTTCTGACCCGCATGAGCACCAAGAACGGCCGTAAGGTCATCAATGCTCGCCGTGCAAAGGGCCGCAAGAGCCTGACTGTCTGATCTCTGCCTTGCAGGTGAGATCCGGCGCAGAAATGAATATGCGCACAAAAGACCGCTGATATCCCATTGGCGGTCTTATTTTTTTACCTGTCAAAAGTTTTTTCGTAAAAATGCCCGGATGGGCTTTTAAACTGCAAAAATTTTTGATATACTGGCTAAAGAGTGCACCTATGTGCACCCGGACGAAAGGAGGTGCCGACGTTATGCGTTATCGTCCGATCCGCCGCAACAGCGAGTTTGGCCGTGTGTACGCCCGCGGCAAGTCCTATGTGAACCCGGCACTGGTGCTGTATGTGCTCAAGACCCGGGGCCGCAACACCCGGGTGGGCCTGACCGCCACGAAAAAGATCGGCCATGCCGTGCAGCGCAACCGCGCCCGCCGCGTGATGAAGGCCGCCATCGACGAGCATCTGGATTACAATATCGGCGGCTACGATCTGATCTTCGTGGCTCGGGGCATGACCCCCAAGCTGAAAAGCTGGCAGCTGAGCAGCGTTGTGGCAAAGCTGTTTGCCCAGGCCGGTCTGCCGGATAAGGCCAAGCGCCCGGACGCAAAGCCGCCCGCCACCGTGCCCCCTGCCCGCAAGCAGAAGCCGGAGCCCCGCGCGTGAACCGGCTGCAAATGCTCTGCCGCAGGGCGCTGTGCGTGCCCATCCGTATCTACCAGCATATCCTCAGCCCGTGGATTGGCCGCAGCTGCCGGTTTTCGCCCAGCTGCAGCAACTACACCATGCAGGCCATCCTGACCCACGGCTGTGTAAAGGGCATCCTGCTGGGGGCCTGGCGCATTGCCCGGTGTAATCCCTTGGGCAGGTGGGGCTATGACCCCGTACCGCCGCCCGGCCGCTGGCAAAGCCCCGCCCGCAACCTACAGCCCGCAAAGCTGTTTGAAAAGCGGCATAGGGGATAAAACATCCTCATTACACTTCAAACTTCAGCAACGAGCCTTGAAACTTGGCTCCCCCTTTGAGGAAAGACTTCCCCCGCTCCGGGGGAAGATGTCGCGCAGCGACAAAAAGGGGAATCTGGCGCGGGAGCGCCTGAGAGGGCGAGCCTGCTAACCACGGAGATACTGGACTATCTTTTAATTTCGCTTCTTGTGACGCGCTGCACTGTGGGCGGCGTGTCCTACGATAAAAAAATAATGCGTCCCGGGCCACAGCCGGGGCAGAATGGACAAAGGTATGAACTTCTTTTACATCCTGAGCGGTCCTCTCGGCTATGTCATGGAGTGGATCTACAAGCTGCTGCCGAACTACGGCTGGGACATCATCCTCTTCACCCTGCTCATCAACATCGTCAAGATCCCCCTGCAGACCAGCCAGCAGAAGAGCATGGCAAAAATGTCTGCTTTCCAGCCCATGATCACGGAGATCCAGACCAAGTACAAGGACAAGCCCGAAAAGCAGCAGGAAGAGCTGATGAAGCTGCAGCAGGACTTTGGCTATAAGCCCACGGCCGGCTGCCTGCCCATGCTGCTGAACTTTATGATCATGTTCGGCGTTATCGGCGTGGTGTATAACCCGCTGGAGCGCATTTTCCATATCAGCGCCGCTGCACTTGCCAGCGCTGGCGAGGCTATGACCGCCGCCGGCATCTCCTTTACCGCCATCACCCGCGATACCAACATCATCGCCGAGGTGCTTGCCGGCAACAGCGGCGTGCTGGGCTGCTTTACCGCACAGCAGATCGCTACCATCACCGAGTTCAGCCAGCACATGAACTTCCTTGGCATCGACCTGACCCGCATCCCGAAGCTGGGCCTTTCTCTGGACATCGTGCTGCCGCTGCTGTCGGTCCTCACCATGTTCTGGTCCACCCATGTCAGCATGAAGGCCTCTGGCCAGCAGATGCAGGGCAGCATGAAGCTGACCATGTACATGATGCCGCTGATGTACCTGTTCTTCTGCTTCACCTACCCGCTGGCATTCTCTCTGTACTACGTCATTTCCAACATCGTTATGACCGTACAGACCCAGGTCATGCGCAAGTTCTACGACCCCGAGAAGATGCGCAAGGACGTGGAAGCCGAGATCGCCGCCAAGCGCAAGCAGGAAAAGCGCGGTGTGAAGAACACTACCATCACGGTGACCGACCCCAAGACCGGCAAGAGCGTGGAAAAGAACCTTTCCGCCAGCGAGATGAACAAGCGCCGGCTGGAGTATGCCCGTCAGCAGGACGCCGAGCGCTACAAGGACGAGCGCACCGTGCCGCTGAGCGAGCTGAACAAGCAGGATAAACAGTAACAAGGGAGGTAAACGGTTATGATCCGTACACAGGAATCCACCGGCAAGACGGTGGACGAAGCCCGCGCCAAAGCCTGCGCCCTGCTGGGCGTGCAGGCCGACGATCTGAACGTCAGCTATGAAGTGCTGGAAATGCCCCAGAAAACCGGTTTTCTGGGCTTAAAGACCACCCCCGCCAAGGTGCGCGTGAGCGTGGAAGAGCCGGATGCCCCCGCCGCTGCACCCGCAAAGCCGGTGGAGCCGGTGGCAGAGCAGCCGGTCGAGACTGCTGCCCCCGTGCAGGAGACTGCCCCTGTGGCAGAAGAGACTGCTGTGGAAGAGCCCGCCGCTCCCGCCGCAGAGCAGACCCCCGCTGCTGAGCAGACCACCGAGACTGCCGAGGAAGCAGAAGAGGTGGAAGTGCCCATCGTCATCGAGGAGAACGCCAAGGTGAAGGCTGCCGTGGACTATCTGCGGGAAGTCATCACCCTGATGGGCGTGGAGAACGTGACCTTCAGCGCTGTGCAGAAGGGAGAAGCTACCATCATCCGTCTGGATGGTGAAAAGCTGGGTGCCCTCATCGGCCGCCGCGGCGAGACCATGGAGAGCCTGTCCTATCTGGCAAGCCTTGTGGCAAACCGTCTGGAAGGCGATTACATCAAGCTGGGTCTGGATGTGGCCGGTTACCGCGACAAGCGCGAGAGCGACCTGACCGCACTGGCACAGCGCATTGGCGCCAAGGTGCGCAAGACCGGCCGCAGCTTTGCCATGGAGCCCATGAACCCCTACGAGCGCCGCATCATCCACTCTGCCATCAGCAAGATGGAGGGTGTGCGCAGCGAGAGCAAGGGCGAAGGCCGTGACCGCCGCGTGGTCATCTACTCCACCGCACCGGATGCCCAGACCGACAACACCTACGGCGAGCGCCGTGGTCGTGGCGGCAACCGGAATGGCCGCCGTCCCGGCGGCAACCGCAGCGGCGGTTATCGCGGCGAGCGCCGCAGCGAGAATGGTGGCCGCAACGGCGGCTACCGTGGCAGCCGCAGCGGTGCACCCCGCGGCCCGCGTCCGTCCAGTGTGCCGGAGCGCACCTACGCCCCCCGCGACGCCGAGAGTGCAGCACCCGTAGCACCCAAGCGCACCGAGCGCGTGGACGATTTTGCAGATTTCAGCTTCGGCAAGATCGAGCTGTGATCGGCAGACTTCAATAAAACCATGCAGCGCCCCGCATTTCCACCGGAAGTGCGGGGCGCTTTTTGATTGTCTGCCCACAAGTGGCACGATTTGGAATGCGCTCCGCTAACGGGTTGCGGCACCCAGCATCCGCATCGTGCCTTGGGCGGCACTTGCGTCTTGCTGGCCGCTGCCCCAACAACTCCTCCCTGTTTCCGCCGCTGGCGGCGGTCGTCGTCGTTGCACTCTGCGCATCATCAGCGGAAAGAATATTTATAATTTCGCAATTCTGGAAAATCTGCGGATTTTCCAGAATTGCCTTTTCACGGGAGGGGTCGTAACGGGAAACGGCAGCTGCTGCGCTCGCTCCCCCTTGGGGGAGCTGTCGCGCAGCGACTGAGGGGCTATAAATGGAGAAGCGAAAAAAGCGTTAAAGCGATAGCGCCGACTGGCGCAGCGCTAGCTTTTTTGTGCTTCGACTTCTTCTTTAGGATTGTCAAGGGCGTGTAGCCCTTGGCCCGTTGCGGGGTGGGTGGAGTCCAGAGGTAGGGAGGGGGGACTCGGAACACCCCTCCCTGCCTCTGGCCCAGCGGAGCGTCCCTGCCCGCTGCTGGCAGGCAGAAAACTCTCCCCATCACCCACCATTTTCGATCTTTTTTTCCACAAACATTTTGGAAGATGTGGAAAAACCGCGCGGCGGGTGTATCTTTTTGCGCAAAAACGTGGTAAAATAAGCTGTAAAATCAGAAAGTGTGCGCTGCTGCGGCTCTGCCGTATCGGGCGCACGAGCAGCGCACCCGCAGGACGGGTGTGCGGAAAGGATGCAGTATGCAGGGAACGACCATTGCCGCCATCGCAACGCCCCCCGGGGCGGGCGGCATTGCCGTAGTGCGCCTGTCCGGCGCAGAGAGCTATACCGTGGCTGCCCGGGTGTTTCGCCCGGCAAACCCGGCAAAAAAGGTGGAGCATGCTAAGGGCTACACCGCACTGTTCGGGCATTTTGTGGACAGGGAAGAAGCCTTTGACGAGGGCGTTGCCCTGTTTTTCCGCGCGCCCCACAGCTACACCGGCGAGGACGTGGTGGAGCTTTCCTGCCACGGCGGCAGCGCAGTGGCGCGGCGGCTGGTGGAAGCCTGTCTTGCAGCGGGTGCGCAGCCTGCCGCCCCCGGCGAGTACACCCGCCGCGCCTTTCTGAACGGCAAGCTGGGCCTGACACAGGCCGAAGCGGTGATGGATCTCATCGCAGCGGACGGACGGCAGGGAGCAGCGCTGGCAAACGCCGCGCTGGGCGGCGCGCTGGCGAAAAAGATCAACGCCCAGAAAGCCCAGCTGACCGCCCTGCAGGCGCATTTGGCTGCATGGGTGGACTTCCCGGAGGAAGATGTGCCGGAGCTGGACCCCGCCCACCTGCGCACCGTGCTGGGCGCGGTGCGGGAGGAGCTAGACGGTCTTATCCGCAGCTATGATGCCGGTGCGGTGCTGCGTGAGGGCGTAGACTGTGCCATCGTGGGACGCCCCAACGCGGGCAAGTCCACCTTGCTCAACCTGCTGGCTGGGTTCGACCGCGCCATCGTCACCCCGGTGGCGGGCACCACCCGGGATGTGGTGGAGCAGGCGGTGCAGCTGGGGGATATCCGGCTGAACCTCTTCGACACTGCCGGTCTGCGGGAGACCGAGGACGCCATTGAAGCCGAGGGTATCCGTCGTAGCTGGAAAAAACTGGAAGAAGCCGGGCTGATCTTAGCCGTCTTTGACGGCTCCGAGCCGCCCAGCCGGGAGGACTTGGCGCTGGCACAGCGCTGCGCAGGGCGTCCCGCCATCGCCCTTGTGAACAAGGAGGATAAGCCCACCCAGTTTGATGCAGAACTTATCGCCCCGTATTTTGCCATGGTGCTGCCGGTCTGCTGCCGGGAAGAGGGGAGCCGCAAGGTCATCGCCGCTGCGGTGGCGCGGCTGCTGGGCACCGGCAGCATCGACCCCCACGCCGCCAGCCTGTCCGGGCAGCGGCAGCTTTCCGCTGCCCTCCGCGCCCGGGACGCCGTAGCCGGGGCACTGGATGCCGCCGTCGGCGGCTTTGGATTGGACGCCGTCTCGGTCTGCGTGGATGACGCACTGGATGCCCTCTGCGATCTGACCGGCGAAAACGCCTCGGAAGCCGTCATCGAACAGGTGTTTGAGCGGTTTTGTGTGGGGAAATAAGGAAAGTACGCCCTCTCAGGCGCTCCCGCGCCAGATTCCCCCTTTTGTCACCTACGGTGACATCTTCCCCCGGAGCGGGGGAAGTCTTTCCTCAAAGGGGGAGCCAAGGTCTAAGGCTCGTTGCTAAAGTATTAGGCGCAATGAGAAAGTTTCGGGCAGTGCTCTTGGCTCTCCCTTTGGGAGAGCTGTCAAAGCCGTAGGCTTTGACTGAGAGGGCGCACGCCGTTAGCCATGTCGCTAAAGTTTCAGACATAACAAGAAACCTTCCCGCCATGCCAAGGGCTCCCTCTCCGAGGGAGCTGGCAAAACCGTCAGGTTTTGACTGAGGGAGTTCACCCTAAGGTAAAATTTGCATTTTAAATCAATTATTAGAGGAAACCCGAAAGTATATGAACCACTTAGGAGATTATGATGTCATCGTCATCGGCGCTGGCCATGCGGGCATCGAAGCCGCCCACGCAGCTGCTGTGCTGGGCGCAAAAACGGCCGTCTTTACCATGAGTCTGGACGCCATCGGCAATATGCCTTGTAACCCCAGCATCGGCGGTACCGCCAAGGGCACGCTGGTGCGGGAGGTGGATGCGCTGGGCGGTGTGATGGGTCTGGCGGCAGACGCCACCTATCTGCAAAGCCGGATGCTGAACAAGGGCAAGGGCCCCGCCGTGCACGCGCTGCGGGTGCAGACCGACCGCCGCCGCTACAACGAATACATGAAACACGCGCTGGAACAGACCCCGGGGCTTGCCATCCATCAGGCCGAGGTGGTGGCGCTGGAGGTAGAGGACGGCCATGTGAAGGGCGTTGTCACCCAGCTGCACGGCGAATACACCGCCAAGTGCGTGGTGCTGGCCACCGGTACGAACCTCGGCGGCAAAATTTTTGTGGGCGATGCGTGGTATGCCTCCGGCCCGGACGGCATGCACGCCGCCAACGCCCTGACCGACAGCCTGAAAGCCGCCGGTCTGCCGCTGCGCCGGTTCAAGACCGGCACTCCTGCCCGGGTGCACCGCCGCAGCATTGATTTTTCCAAGCTGGAATGCCAGCCCGGCGACCCGGACAGTGAATTGCAGCCCTTCAGCTTCCTGACCGATGCACCCATGCACAACAAGGTGGAATGCTGGATCGCCTACACGAACCCCGAGACCCACAAGATCATTCTGGACAACATCCAGCGCAGCCCGCTGTACGGCGGCATGATCGAGGGCGTCGGTCCGCGCTACTGCCCCTCCATCGAGGATAAGGTGGTGCGCTTCTCCGGCAAGGACCGTCACCCGCTGTTCGTAGAGCCCTGCGGCGAGAACACCGAGGAAATGTATTTGCAGGGCGCGTCCAGCAGCCTGCCGGAGGATGTGCAGAATGCCTTTTACCACAGCATCAAGGGCTTTGAGCATCTGGAGATCATGCGCCCCGCCTACGCCATCGAGTACGACTGCGTAGACCCCACCAGTCTGGAAGCCACACTGGAAAGCAAGGTGGTGCGGGGTCTGTACGGGGCAGGGCAGTTCAACGGCACCTCCGGCTACGAGGAAGCCGCCGCGCAGGGTCTGCTGGCGGGTCTGAACGCCGCCCGCAACGCGCTGGGCTTAGAGCAGCTGGTGCTGCCCCGGCACACCAGCTATCTGGGCACGCTGGTGGACGACCTTGTGACCAAGGGCGTCATGGACCCCTACCGCATGATGACCAGCCGCAGCGAGTACCGGCTGACCCTGCGGCAGGACAACGCTGACCAGCGTCTGACCCCCATCGGCAGGGAATACGGCCTTGTGCAGGATGACCGCTGGGCAAAGTACCAGCACACCCAGCAGATCTTGGAAGCCGAGCGCCGCCGCCTGCACGAAACGCATCTGCGCACTGCCGACCTGCGCGCCGCCATGGAAGCCGCCGGTCTTGCCCCTGCCGCCGAGGGCGGCATTGCGGAAGAGCTGCTGCGCCGCCCCGAGATCAGCTACCCGCTGGTGGCGGGCATCATCGGCTGGGGCGAGGAGATCACCCCCATGCTGGCGGAGCGGCTGGAGACCGAGATCAAGTACGCCGGTTACATCGCCCGACAGGACAGGATGATCCGGGAGGTGGCACGCCACGAAAAGACCCTCATCCCGGAGGATTTCGAGTATGCCGCCCTGACCGGCCTGACGCTGGAAGCCCGGGAAAAGCTTGCCCGCATCCGTCCCCGCAATCTGGGGCAGGCGGGGCGCATCCCCGGCGTTTCGCCCTCCGATGTGGCGCAGCTGAGCATCGCACTGGCAGGGAAACAACAAAAATAATACGAAGTTGCGATAAAATAAACAATTGTGCTACCCCAACCACCCGACAGAAAGGAAAACACTATGATCGACAAACAGCGGTTGGAGGAAAAGTGTTCCACATGGAACATTGTCCTCACCGGCACCCAGCTGGATCAGCTGGATGCCTTTGCCCAGATCCTTGTAGGCTACAACCAGAAGGTCAACCTGACCGCCATCACCGACCCGGAGGGCATCGAGGACAAGCATTTCCTTGACAGCCTGCTGTTTGCCAGCCAGCCGGAGGTGGCCGGGCGTATGGTGGACGTAGGCGCCGGGGCAGGCTTTCCGGGCATCGTGACCAAGATCTTCAAGCCGGAGCTGGAACTAACCCTCATGGAGCCCACCGGCAAGCGGGTGGAGTTTTTGAAGTACGCCTGCGCCCAGCTGGGGCTGACCGGGGTGGAGTTTGCCAAGGAGCGTGCCGAGGAAGCCGCCCGCAAGGTCTGGCGGGAGCAGTTTGATCTGGCTTCTGCCCGCGCCGTGGCGGCGCTGCCCATGCTGGCAGAATACTGCCTGCCGCTGGTGAAGGTGGGCGGCAACTTCCTTGCCATGAAGGGTGCTTCCGGGGAAGAGGAGCTGACCGCCGCCCGGGGGGCTATCAAAAAGCTGGGCGGCGAGTACCGCGAGACCCGCACCCTGCACCTGCCCGGCGGTGACACCCGCACTTTGATCCTGTGCAAAAAGATTTCGCAAACTCCGACAGCATATCCCAGAAACGGCGGTAAAATTGCAAAAAGCCCGCTGAAATAACGCATGACCTGACGCAACCTGTAAGACCCTGCCGAACGAAAATTCTGGCGGGGTCTTTCTTTGTGTGCTACACTGAAGCTGAACCGGTTTTCCACGATTTCCCGGAGAAATGTGGAAAACCCCATTACACAAGGAAAGGGGCAGCATCATGTTTGAACGCAAGAAACCGTCCGGAAAATTACTCTCTCTGCCCATCGACCAGATCCGCCCATCACCCTTTCAGGCGCGGAAAAGCTTTGACGAGCAGGAGCTGACCGCGCTGGCGCAGAGCATCCGGGAGAACGGTCTGCTCCAGCCGGTCACGGTGCGCAGGGTGGAAGAGGGCTACGAGCTGGTGGCAGGGGAGCGGCGGCTGCGTGCCTGCCAACTGGCAAAGATGACCACCATCCCCGCCATCCTGTGCAGCTACGCTGACGACCGCACCGCCGCGCTGGGTCTGCTGGAAAACATCCAGCGCGCCGACCTGAACCCCTTTGAACAGGCGCAGGGGCTGCGGGATGTGATGGTGCTGTGGGACTGCACCCAAGCCGAAGCCGCCAAGCGTCTGGGCATGGCGCAGCCCACCTTTGCCAACAAGCTGCGGCTGTTGCAGCTGACGGCAGACCAGCGGCAGTTCGTGCTGGACAACAACCTCACCGAGCGCCACGCCCGGGCGGTGCTGCGCCTGCCGGAGAACCGCCGCAGCGAAGCGCTGATCACCATCGCCAAGCGCCGCCTGAACGCCCGCCAGACCGACAGCTACATCGAGCAGTTGCTGAACAGCCCGCCCAAGGCCGGGCACCGCATCTCCATGGTGCGGGACGTGCGCATCTTTGTCAACACCATCGACCACGCCATCCGGCTGATGACCGATAACGGCGTGCCCGCCACCGCCCACCGGGAAGAGAAGGACGGCTACATCGAGTACACCGTCCGCATCCCCACCGCCGCCGCAGAGAAGTGAATTGTTCCATGTGGAACAGGGGAGGGGACGCCCTCTCAGGCGCTCCCGCGCCAGCTCTCCCAAGGGGAGAGCCAAGCCATTACGTTCGTTGCTAAAGTTTTAAGTGTAATGAGAAAGTTTCCGGCAGTGCTCTTGGCTCTCCCTTTGGGAGAGCTGGCAAAGCCGTAGGCTTTGACTGAGAGGGCGCACGCCGTCAGCTCTATCACTAAAGTATCAATAGCAACGAGAAACTTTCCCGCCATGCCAAAGGCCCCATCCCAGAGGAAGACTTCCCCCGGCCGGGGGAAGATGTCACCGAAGGTGACAAAAAGGGAAATCTGTCTGCGACCAACGGGAGCAGACTGGGGGAGTTTTCTTCTCGTTTTCCACTTTCCCACCCTCAAAAGTTAAAAATCCAGCTGAAAAACGCTCCAGATGGTTCAAAAAGCAATTTGGATGTGTTATACTAGAAGCCAAGGTGCCTGCCGGACGGGGAAACCGGTGGGCACGACTGCGTGTTCCACGTGGAACAAAACTTTCCCCGGGAGGAAGAAAAGCGCGTGGCAAAAATTGTAGCGATCGCAAACCAGAAGGGCGGAGTGGGTAAAACCACCACTGCCGTCAATCTTTCGTCCTGCGTAGCGGCACTGGGCAAAAAGGTGCTCATCGTGGACTTAGACCCGCAGGGCAACACCACTACCGGCTATGGCATCCAAAAGCGCAGCGTAGAAGCGGGCACTTATGAGGTGCTCATCGGCAAGGCAACGGCGGCGCAGGCCATCCGGCACACCGAGTACCGCACCGACGTCATCGGCTCCAACACCCGGCTGGCGGGTGCCAGCTTGGAAATGATCGACCTGCCCGGCCGCGAGGGGCGTCTGCGCAAGGCGCTGGCCGGGGTGCAGAAGGACTACGACTTCATCTTTATCGACTGCCCGCCCAGTCTGGACCTGCTCACCCTCAACGGCCTGAGCGCCTGCGACAGTGTGCTCATCCCGGTGCAGTGCGAGTACTATGCGCTGGAAGGATTGTCGGAGCTCATCAGCACCCTCAAGACCATCCGCAAAAAGTATAACCCGTATCTGGATATCGAGGGCGTGGTGTTCACCATGTTCTCGCTGCGGTACAACCTGACCGTGCAGGTGGTGGAGCAGGTGCAGAAGTACTTCGGCTCCAAGGTGTACAATACCACCATCCCGCGCTCCATCCGCATTTCGGAAGCGCCCAGCTACGGTCAGCCCATCAATTTCTACGAGCCCAAGGGCAAGGGCAGCGAAGCCTACATGGACTTGGCCATCGAATTTGTCAAGCACAACCGCCCGCAGGAGCCTAAAAAGTCCCGCGCAAAGGCTGCACCCGCCGCAGAGCCGGCGAAAAACGCTCTGGAAGATTAAAACAGGGGGAACAAGGTAAACAATGGCAAGAGGAAAAGGAGGGCTCGGGCGCGGGCTGGACAGTCTGTTTGAGGACGCAGCACCGGTCTTTGAGTCAGAGTACGCAGCGGTGGAAACGTTGCCGCTGCGCGAGATCGAGCCGGACCCCGACCAGCCCCGCAAGACCTTTGAACAGGAGACCCTTAGTGAGCTGGCTGCCAGCATCGCGGAGCACGGTTTGCTGCAGCCCATCGCGGTGCGGCCGAGACCCATGGGCGGTTACAGCATCGTGGCGGGCGAGCGCCGCTGGCGCGCCTCCCGCATGGCGGGTCTTACCGAGGTGCCGGTGGTCATCAAGGATGTGTCCGACGAGCAGGCCATGGAACTGGCGCTGGTGGAAAATTTGCAGCGCGAGGATCTGGACCCGGTGGAAGAAGCCGCCGGCATCCGGGAGCTGATGACCCGCTGCGACCTGACACAGGAACAGGCCGCCCGCAAGCTGGGCAAGAGCCGCAGCGCACTGGCGAACAGTCTGCGCCTGCTCAACCTGCCGGAAGCGGTGCTGGAACTGCTGAAAAGCGGCTTTATCAATACCGGCCACGCGAAGGTGGTGCTGGGCTTGCCCACGCCGGAATTGCAGGCCGAAGCCGCGCAGATCATCGCGGACAACCAGCTGAACGTCCGGCAGGCCGAGGCGCTTTGCAAAAAGATGGCAAAGCCCGCCAAAGAGCCCCGCGAACCCGCACCCCGCGGCACTTTTCCCGTTGAGGTGGAGGAGAGCCTGAAGCAGGTGCTGGGCAGCGAGGTGAACGTAGCCTACCACGGCGGCAAGGGCAAGCTGACGGTGCATTTTTACTCCGACGAGCAGCTGCGCGCCTTTGCAAACCTGCTGGGACAGTACCAGATGGAAACCGAATAACCATGCGATCCAAGGCGGGAACTGCCGCCTTTGAACGGCAGCGGTAAGCCGCTGCAAGCCCAATAGAGTTAAGGAGAGTCAATCATGCTGGATATCAAATTTGTCCGCGAGAACCCGGACGCCGTTAAGGAAAACATCAAAAAGAAGTTTCAGGACGCCAAGCTGCCGCTGGTGGATGAGGTCATCGAAAAGGATGCCAAGTACCGCGCAGCCCTGAAGGAAGTGGAGGCTCTGAAGGCCGCCCGCAACAAGCTGAGCAAGGCCAACGGCCCGCTGTTCGGCCAGCTGAAGAAGTGCACCGACGAGGCACAGAAGGCTGAGCTGCAGGCACAGATCGATGCCAACAACGCCGCCGTCAAGGCCGACGCCGACAAGACGGCAGAGCTGGAGAAGGAAGAGGAGGCACTGTCTGCCCGCATTCAGGAGATCATGTACTCCATTCCCCAGATGATCGACCCCAGCGTGCCCATCGGCCCGGACGATACCTATAACGTGGAAGCCCAGCGCTTCGGCGAGCCTGTGGTGCCGGATTTCCCCATCCCGTACCACACCGAGATCATGGAGAGCTTTGACGGCATTGATATGGACGCCGCAGGCCGCGTGGCAGGCAACGGCTTCTACTATCTGCTGGGCAACATCGCCCGCCTGCACGAGGCTGTGCTGGCCTACGCCCGCGACTTTATGATCAACAAGGGCTTTACCTACGTCATCCCGCCCTTCATGATGCACGGCAACGTGGTGCAGGGCGTCATGTCCTTCCCCGAGATGGACGCCATGATGTACAAGATCGAGGGTGAGGATCTGTACCTCATCGGCACCAGCGAGCACACCATGATCGGCCGCTTTATCGACCAGACGCTGGACGAGAGCAAGATGCCCCTGACCCTGACCTCTTACAGCCCCTGCTTCCGCAAGGAGAAGGGCGCACACGGCATTGAGGAGCGCGGCATCTACCGCATCCACCAGTTCGAGAAGCAGGAGATGATCGTGGTCTGCCGCCCCGAGGAGAGCGCCGACTGGTACGAGAAGCTGTGGCAGATGTCCGTGGAGCTGTTCCGCAGCATGGAGATCCCCGTGCGCCAGCTGAACTGCTGCTCCGGCGATCTGGCTGACCTGAAGGTCAAGAGCTGCGATATCGAGGCTTGGAGCCCCCGCCAGCAGAAGTACTTCGAGGTCTGCTCCTGCTCCAATCTGGGTGACGCACAGGCACGCCGCCTGCACATCCGCATCAAGGGCAAGGACGGCAAGACCTATCTGGCCCACACCCTGAACAACACCTGCGTGGCACCCCCGCGTATGCTGATCGCCTTCCTGGAGAACCACCTGCAGGCCGATGGCAGCGTGACCATCCCCGAAGTGCTGCAGCCGTACATGGGCGGGTTGAAGGTCATGGTCCCCACCAATAAGAAGAACTAAAACTGCACCGGGTTTTCCACAACCGGGCAGAAAAAGGTTGAAAAAAGCACCGCTTTCCGTAGAGGGAAGCGGTGCTTTTTGCGTGGGCAAGCGAGTGCTGAACTCCCTCAGTCAAAACCTGACGGTTTTGACAGATCCCTCGGGGAGGGAGCCTCTGGCATGGCGGGAAAGTTTCTTATTGCGCCTGAAACTTTAGCAACAGAGCTAACGGCGTGCGCCCTCTCCGTCTTTGCTTCGCAAAGCCACCTCTCCCAAAGGGAGAGGCAAGAGCACTGCCGGAAGCTTTCTTGTTATACTTAATACTTTAGTGCTGAACTTTACGGCTTGGCTCTCCCTGAGAGGAAAGACTTCCCCCGCTCCGGGGGAAGATGTCGCGCAGCGACAAAAGGGGGAATCTGGCGCGGGAGCGCCTGAGAGGGCTTTTTACCGCAAAAAGCAACAAGAAATCTCGTGTTTCAACGCATCTACGTAAATAAATTGAAAAAATCAAAAAACTGCAAAATTTTTTGAAAATATGTGTTGACAAAAAGGGCATCTATGGATATAATAATAAAGCACCGTTCAAGTGCAAGTTAAATATGTGGCGGTATAGCTCAGTTGGCTAGAGCATTCGGTTCATACCCGAAGTGTCACCGGTTCAAATCCAGTTACCGCTACCACGTTACAGAGTTTCGCTAAGATAAGGGGGACGGTCGTCCGCAGTAGTGGACGATGAAAGTCGGAGGTTTTAGCGAAGCTCTGTATTTGTAAGGCCCGTTGGTCAAGCGGTTAAGACACGGCCCTTTCACGGCTGTAACATGGGTTCGATTCCCGTACGGGTCATGAATAAAATCCCTGATCTTAGGATCAGGGATTTTTTCATGCAACCCGTACGAGGAATCGAAGGAACAAAGGAGGCATCTCTATGGATACATTGTTCCCAAAGGTCTTGCAGGCTGTTGCGGGCGAGGACTTTACGGTGTACCTCTATTTCAACGATGGCTCTGTGCGTCTGTATGACGCAAAGCCGCTGCTTAAACTGGGCGGGGTCTTTGCGCCCTTGCAGGATGAAGCTTTTTTCAAAAGCCGTCTGACCGTCCTGAACGACACCGCTGCATGGGATGTGACCGGTGACCGGGACCCGGGCAGCTGTGTGGACTTGGATCCCATCGAGTTGTACGAGACCTGTCCTGTGGTGGTAGACCCGCTGGAATCGGCATCCTGATCCGCAAAAATACGCAAAAACACGGGAAGATCCGCAGACCTTCCCGTGTTTTTATTTATTCCGCTCCTGCACATAGCGCAGGATATCCTCCGGCACTTCTGCCAGAGCATCGGCACCGGCGGCGGTCAGTTCGGCGCGGCCGCGGAAGCCCCACAGCGCGCCCATGGCGGGCAGGTGGGCGTTGTGCCCGGTGAGGATGTCCACATCGCTGTCACCCACAAAAAGGGTGGCGGCGGGGTCTGCGCCCAACTCGGTCATCAGAGCATACAGCCCGGTGGGGTCGGGCTTGGTGGGCACGCCCGGGCGGCTGCCCCGCACGGCGTCAAAGCGGCCGGTGCCAAAGTAGTGGGCAATGATGCCGCCGCACAGGGCATCGGCCTTGTTGGAGAATACCGCGCACTGGATGCCCTCGGCCTTCAGTGCGTCCAGCAGCGCCGGGATGCCGGGGTAGGGCGCGGTCTTGTCCTCCTTGTGGGCATCGTACCGGGCGGTGAACTGCGCCAGTGTAGCCGCCAACTGCGCCGGGGTGCGGGCGTCAGCGGGGGAGAACCGCTCCACCAGCTTGGGGATGCCGTTGCCCACCATCAGCTTGAACTGTGCCACCGTAAAGGTGGGCCAGCCGTTTTGTGCGCACACCCAGTTGCCGGCATCGGCAAGGTCGTCGATGGTGTTCAGCAGGGTGCCGTCCAGATCAAATAATACAGTCTTTATCATAAAAATAGTCTCCGTTGGTCTGTGTTACAAAAATGCCCCGCCGACCGTAGGTTCAGCGGGGCATCGCAAGTATACTTCTATATTCCCAGAAAATCAAGAGCCGTCAGCGGCACACTGCGCACGGTGACCTTTTCTTTGCCGGGAAATATAAGGGTCAGGTTGGCGCGCTGCACCATCGCCGCCCAAGGGGATTGCAGCGCGGTAAAGCCGGTGTCCGGGTGGAACACGCACAGCTGGTGCAGATGGAACCGGTGCTGCCGGCAGAGCAGCAGCTGTCCCTGCTGCTGCCATACGCCCTCCCGGTGCCAGCCCACGGCGGCAGCGCCCAGCAGGGCGGCAAACACCCCGGTGGGGATGAGCAGCGGCAGGGTAAGGGCGGGCAGGGTGGTGCGGGATACCGCCGTCAGCAGCAGGCAGAGCGCCAGCGGGATGCCCGCCGGTAAAAAGAATGCCATGCTGCGGTCGGTGGTGTCGGCGCGGGTGTCCGGGGGCAGTTGTGCCATCTCCGGCAGCAGCTCCCGCAACAGCGGAGTGCCCTCCCGCCAGACGAACAAGGGCAGCTCCGGGCGGCACGCCCCTGCCGAGACGAATACCGGGCAGTAATGCAGCGCCCATGTGGCGGGGGAGCGGCGCAGGTCGGCGTAGTTCAGCTGGCTGAGCCGCAGCCGCATCTCGTACCGGCGGATAAGCCCGCCCCGGCTGCCCAGCTGGGTGTCGGTGCGCCAGACGGTGTAATGCACCGCCTGCAAAGCGCTGCGCACCAGACTGATGCAGAACAGGGTGCCCGCCAGCACCAGCAGCCATGCCGTGCCCAGCGGCAGCCAGCGGGCGGCAAGCGCCGCCAGCTGTCCCAGCTGCGCAAGGGCAGCGGTCTGGGCGTCCGGGGCGTAGCTTTGGGTCTGGTGGATCGCCAGCCACCATAAAATCAAAGTGGACAGGCCGTTGGCGCCCAGCACCGTAAAGGCCAGCTTTTCGCCGCCCTTGGGCGCGTGCCACAGCGGGTCTGTCACCGGCAGCAGCAGGTCGGCAAGCTCCTCGGCCTGCTGACGGGTAAGATACAAGGTAATGGTCTGTTTCTGTCCCACAGGGTACAGCATCACCCGGCAGGCTCCGGCCAGACGGTAGACCAGCGGCTGCTCCAACACCAGCGCCGCCAGACCTTCGGCACGCAGGGCGCGGTCCAGCCGTACCCCCAGCCGCCAGCTGACGTGTACTGTGCCCTCGGCATCCACCTGCCAGCGGCCGCCGTAGTACACCGCCCAGCACACTAAGCTGATAAAGAAGAGCAGCACAAGGTCCTGCCGCAGCGCCGCACGCAGGGCTTCCCAGTTGCGGGCAAAAAGCACTTGTACCAGCGGCAGAAGGTACACAAGCAGGGTCTTGCGCAGCAGATGCAGCGCCGCCAGCGGGTGAAAGTGCTTTTCCCGGTTCATACGTCGCCCTCCATCAGCACAGCCGCCAGCGCGGTAGCCTGCCCGGCAGGGATGCCGGGCAGCACCAATTGCAGCCCCGGGCTGCGCACAAGGAGCACGGTGCACCCTGCCGCCCACAGCAGCGGGGTGCGCAGCAGCTGCACCCCGGTGACCGCCCGGCGCGGGATACGGCGCAGCACAGGGACAGCCACCCCGGACTGCACCGTGACGCTGTCCGTCGTCAGGGCAGCGACAAAGCTGCAGCAGCGCACCCGGACAAGCGCCACCAGCGCCGCCCATACAGCGCAAAAGACTGCGCCCGCCCACACGCTTTGCCAGAAGGCAAAGGGCGCGCAGACCAGCCCGGGCACAGCTGCCCAGACGCAGAGCACCCGGCGGGCGCGGGGCGGCAGCACCAGCGCGGTGCGCAGCAGCTCCTGCTCGCTCATTTGTGGGAGGAAAGACCCCACGCATCCATCAGCAGATGCAGGGTGTCGTCCTGTGTCAGGCAGAGCAGCCGGTCCCACGGCAGCAGCACCGTGCTGCCGTGAGGGATGATGAACTCGGTATCCCGGGTGATGCTGACCAGAATGGCATCGCCGGGGATGGGGATCTCCTTGATCTCCTTGCCCGCGAACTGAAAGTCCTCCGGCAGCAGGATCTCGTTCAGGCTGGCAGTGCCGCCGCCCAAGGACAGCAGCTGCCGGATGGTGTCGGTCTCGATCTCCCGCTCCAGAATGTGGCTCAGGTTGTCGGTGCCGCACACCACGGTGTCCACGCCCAGCGTGTGCAGGATGTCCCGGTTCTTGGGGTTGGAAGCGCGCGCCACAGTGCGGTTCACGCCAAACTCCCGCTTGGCGATCTGGCACGCCACCAGATTGGTCTCGTCGGTGTTGGTCACCGCCACAAAGGCGTCGCAGCTGGCAACATCGGCGGTGCGCAGGGTGTCAAAGCTCAGGGAATCGCCGCAGATGACCGGGATATCCAGCGTATCGGCAAGGGTACGGCACAGCGACTCCTGCGGCTCGATGATGGTCACCTTATGGCGGTGGGACAGCAGGCTCTGGGCAAGATACATCCCCACCCGGCCGCCGCCGGCAATACAAACTTTCATATTACTACCTCGTTTTACGGTCTGTAAAGCAAATACAGGCTGTTTTACTTGGAAAGTGCCCGGAACACCGCCTGCTCGGTCAGCACGGTGGGGCAGATGGTCTCCAGCTCGTAGGCCTTGTGGTACAAAATTTGCAGATGCGGGTCGGACACCCGGCAGATGACTTTATCCCGGCGGAAGATGTTCTTCGCCAGCTGTGCGGCCATCAGGTTCACCGAGTCCTCCTCGGTCACCGCCGCCACGGCGTCGCAGTTCTCCACGCCGCCCCGGCGCAGGGTGTCCGGGTCGGTAGGGTCGCCCACAAGGGCAGTGCCGTGAAAGGTATAATCGTCAAAGGCATCCAGACGCTTGAGCTGCTCGGGGTCTTTTTCCACCACCGAGATATCATGGCCGATGCGCTCCAGATCGCGGATCAGCGCCGCACCTACCTGATCGCAGCCGATCACCAGTATGTTCATGAAGGTTCACCTCGTTGTTCTCAGTGCTCTCTGCGCCGGGCGCAGAAAGCGGACAGACTTCTTATTTTTATAGTATAGCACATTTCCCGGGGCAGATAAATACAGCGCCCGCCGGAAACGCGGAAATAAATTTGCACAGGTTGCTGCTTGCCCGCGCCCTCTCCGTCACGGCTTACGCCGTGCCACCTTTCCCAAAGGGAACGGTTTTAGCGGTGGAGGGAAAGTTTCTTATTGCGACTGAAACTTTAGCGACAAGGCTAACGACGTGCGCCCTCTCAGTCACCTTCGGTGACAGCTCTCCCAAAGGGAGAGCCAAGAGCACTGCCGGAAACTTTCTCATTTCTCCTAAAGCTTTAGCAACGAGCCTTAGACCTTGGCTCTCCCTTCGGGAGAGCTGGCGCGGGAGCGCCTGAGAGGGCGCACCCGCTTGCAGAAAACTGCTCTCACCCGGTAAAATTTTCATAATCTATATGCACAGCGGCTCATAGTATGGTATACTGGAACTGCTTTTGAAAAAACTACGCACCCGGCGGGTGCTGCAGGAGGGATTTATTACGTTTTTCGAGATCATTAAAGCGATCCTGATGGGTATCGTAGAGGGCATTACCGAGTGGCTGCCCATCTCCTCCACCGGTCACATGATCCTTGTGGAGCAGGTCGTCAAGTTCAATGCCAGTGAAGAATTCATGTCCATGTTCCGGGTGGTCATCCAGCTGGGTGCCATTCTGGCTGTGGTGGTGCTGTTCTGGAATAAGCTGTGGCCCTTCGGGCTGCGGCAGGGCAAGGTCATCTCCAAGCCCAGTGTGTGGAACCTGTGGTTCAAGGTGGTAGCCGCCACCCTGCCGGTGCTGGTCATCAGCCCGCTGGACGACTGGATGGAGGCACACTTCTATAACTACATCACCGTAGCTGCCATGCTGATTTTGTACGGCGTGCTCTTCCTTGTGGTGGAGAACCGCCGCACCACGCCCCGGGTCACAAAGCTGGAACAGATCAGCTACCGGGACGCGCTGCTTATCGGCGTGTGGCAGTGCCTTGCCATCATCCCCGGCACCTCCCGCTCCGGCGCTACCATCGTGGGCGGTCTGCTGCTGGGGCTCTCCCGCGCCTGCGTGGCAGAGTTCACCTTCTATCTGGCCATCCCGGTCATGGCAGGTGCATCCCTGCTCAAGGTGGTCAAGTTCGTCATCTCCGGCGTATCCATCACCGGTACCGAGATCGCTGTGCTGCTGGTGGGCTGCGTTGTGGCCTTTGTGGTCAGCCTTGCAGCCATCCGCTTCCTGATGGACTACGTCAAGCGCCACGACTTCAAGTTCTTCGGCATCTACCGCATCGTGCTGGGTGCTATCGTGCTGGCTGTGGCGGCTATCACCGCGCTGGCATAAGAGAAATTTTATAAGGATAAAACAGGGGCTGCTGCACAGTATTGAGTGCAGCAGCCCCTTGTTGTATGGTGTGATTCTTTTTTCTTGGAGGGATGACGGAGAGGGTTCTTTTCAGAACAGCCCCTCGGGCAGGCAAATATCCTGCTTGGGGACTTTCGTCCATGCAAAGTCCGGCACAAGGCTTTCCGGGGTGCGGGGCGCGGGCTCCGGCTGCAAACCGTAGGCAAAGGCAAGCTTGCCGATGATCTCCGGGGCGGTGTACTTTGCCCGCAGGTTTTCAAGGCTCTGGTCGCCGTCCCGCTTGGACAGCCGCCGCCCGTCCGCTGCCAGCAGCAGCGGGCAGTGGGCAAAGCGGGGCGGCTGCAAGCCCAGCAGCCGGTACAGGTACAGCTGCCGCGCCGTGGAGGAAAGCAGGTCTGCCCCGCGCACTACCTCGGTGACACCCATGCGGGCATCATCCACCACCACTGCCAGCTGATAGGCAAACACCCCGTCTGCCCGGCGCAGGTAGAAGTCGCCGCAGTCCCGCAGCAGGTTTTCGGTGTGGGTGCCCATGCAGCCGTCCGTAAAGGTGACGGCCTCGTCCGGCACCATCAGGCGGTAGGCAGGGGCTTTCTTTTTGCGCTTTTCCGCAATTTCCTCCGGTGTCAACCCCCGGCAGGTGCCCGGGTAGATGACGTTGCCATCCGAGGTGTGGGGTGCGCTGGCGGCGTGCAGCTGGGAGCGGGAGCAAAAGCAGGGGTACACCAGCCCCCTCTGCTCCAGCTTGCGGTAGCTTTCGGTATAGATGTCCCCGCACGCGCTCTGGTAATAGGGCGCGTGTGCGCCGCCGGTGCTGCCGCCCTCGTCCCATGTAAGCCCCAACCACGCAAGATCCTGCTCCAGTAAGTCGGCGTAGACGCGGGGACAGCGCTCGGCGTCCAGATCCTCGATGCGCAGCACGATGCGCCCGCCCTGACTTTTTGCGCTGAGCCATGCCAGCAGACTGCACGCCAGATTGCCCAGATGCAGTCTGCCGCTGGGGCTGGGCGCAAAGCGCCCGGTGACCGGGCGGCTGGTGGGGACAGGGACTTGGTTTTGCATGGGTGTGCTTCCTTTCGATTTACTGGTTTTTACTCATTATAAGCCCTTGCTGTGCAAAGGTCAATGCGCATAAAAAAGCCGCCGCAGGCGGCAATGCCTGCGGCGGCGGGAAAGCCGGCTGCTCAGTGCAGTTCCGGCCAGTAGCCCTTGTTGGCTTCGATCATATCGTCCAGAATGGCCTTGGCAACGTTCATGCTGGGCACAGTCTTGTTCAGGGTAAAGGCCTGCAGCACCTTCTCGTAGCTGCCTTCCACGCAGCCCTCCACCAGCAGCTTTTCGCTGTTGAGCTGCTGCATCATCAGGCCCTGCTGGAACAGCGGGATGTTGTCCCGGGCAATGACCTCCGGGCCGTTTTTGCCGATGTAGGCGGGCAGCTCCACCATTGCGTCATAGGGCATATTGGGGATAGCGCCGCGGTTCTCGGTGATGATGAGGAAGCGTGCCTTGGTGTCGTTCTTCAGCGCAGCGGAAAGATCTGCGATCCAGTCGCCGTGGCTGCCGGCATAGAAGGTGTTGGCGTCCACCTCGCCGGTCTTGAGGTAGTGGTCGATGCCGTCGAACAGGTTCTTTTCGCGGGTCTCCTCCACCTCGTTGGCGCGGGTGTGGTTCGGGTCCGAGTGCTCCACGAACTCCTTGGCCTGCAGATAGTAGTTCAGGTAGGTGTTGGGCAGGTACTCCGGGAAGTTTTCCATGATCTCGTACTCGCCCTTCCACACATAGTACCAGCTGCCCTTGGTGTGGCGGTTCTGGCTGCCGGAGGAGGTCAGGGCACCCATGCCCTTGAGGTAGCTTTCCGGCAGAAGGATCTGGTTCTCCTTGATGTAGGCGCGCAGCTTGGGCATCAGGTCCTCGCCGCGGTACTGGATGGAGGTGAACCAGCCGAAGTGGTTCAGGCCAAAGTAATCGTAAACGATCTCCTTTTTGTTCTGGATGCCCATGGCGGCTGCCACCACGTCAATGATGGCAATGGGCATATCGCAGATGTTGATGATCCGTGCCTTCGGGCGCAGCTTGCGGCAGGCCTCGGATACGATGGCGGCGGGGTTGGAGTAGTTCAGGATCCAGTAGTCCTTCTTGGCATACTTTTCCACGTCGTCGATCAGCTGGATCATGGGGAAGATGGTGCGCATTCCGTAGGCCATGCCGCCGCAGCCGCAGGTCTCCTGTCCCACACAGCCGTGGCGCAGGGGGATCTTTTCGTCCTGCTCCCGCATGGCGTAGCCGCCCACGCGCATCTGGGCAAACACAAAAGAGGTATCGGTGTAAGCCTCCTGCACATCGGTGGTGACCACCAGCTTGATGTCGGTATTCAGTTCCTTGTGCAGGACCCAGTCCACCACGACGGCAACCTTGTCCTGCCGCTCCTTGTTGATGTCGAACAGACGGATCTCGTCCACTTCCAGTTCATCCCGGCGCAGGGCGATGGATTTGACGATACCGGCGGTAAAAGTGCTGCCGCCGCCAGCGATGGTAATGACCATAATATAAACGCTCCTTTTTTGTATTTTCAGGTTAGCCCGGCGCAATCCGCCGGGGCGCGGAAAAGCGGTTTACTGGTTTTCCAGCTGTGTCTCCACGGCACGCTTGATATCGGCTACCTGCAGACCGTAAACGATCTGGATATCGGTACCCTTTTTCACGATGCCGCTGTTCGGCAGCTTGTTGATGGCAGCTTCGTCCAGCTTTGCAGGGTCCTTGATGTTTACCCGCAGGCGAGTGAAGCAGTTGTCCACCGACAGGATGTTCTCCTTGCCGCCCAAGCCGTCGATGACGCACTGGACCTCGGCAGCGTTCTTCACACTTGCCTTCTTGGCGGGTGCATCGCTCTTGGCGGTCTCGGTGCTCACCTCTTCCCGGCCGGGGGTGTGGATGTTGAAGGCCTTGATCAGCAGGGTGAACACCACAAAGTACACTGCGATCTGGCACAGTGCCAGCAGGTACAGGGTGGGATAGTTGGTCTTATCTGCACCGGCAGAAAGGTTCATCAGCACCGAGCCAAGGAGGTTGGTGGTAAAGCCGGTGACATGGAAGGTGTGCAGCAGCACGATGAACAGACCGGAAATACAGGCGTGTGCCACCCACAGGATGGGGGCAGAGAAGCAGAACATGAAGTCCAGCGGCTCGGTGATGGAGGCCAGAGAGGCGGTAAAGGCCAGCGGCACCAGAACGGCAGCGGTCTTTTTACGGTTCTCCTTGCGGGCGCAGAAGATGAAGGCCGCCACGATGCCAAAGTAGCCGAAGGTCTTGGTGAAGCCGGTGTACATCCACACGATGCCGTCCGAGAAGGGCAGACCCATGCTGTACTCCATCATCATAACGATATAGGAGCCGGTGTAGGTGGCATCGCCCACGGTCAGGCTGTTGCCCAGTGCAGAGAACTGGAAGGGGGTGTAGATGAGGTGGTGCAGGCCGGTGGGGATGAGGAAGCGCTCCAAAAAGCCGTACAGGAACAGGCCGAAGTTGCCAGAGGTGGCGATCAGATCGGTCAGTGCGCTGATGACGCTCTGCACCGGCGGCCAGAAGAAGCAGGAGCCAAATCCAAACAGGATGGAAAAGACCACCATGCAGGTAAAGGACCAGCGGTTGCCGGAGTAGATCTGGGTGATGATGCCCTTGAACTGCTTTTCACAGGTGCGGTTGTACACCCAGCCGCAGACCAGACCCAGCAGGATGCCGCCGAACACGCCCATATCCACCGTCTGGATGCCGAACACGGTGGACTGACCGGTGCCGTACAGACCTACCAGAGGGTCAGCCTCAGCCAGCATACCCAGCTGGGTCAGGGTGACGTTGCCGGCGGTCAGGTACATAAAATAGCTCATCAGGCCGATGATGGCAGCCTGCTGCTTGTTCTTTTTGGCAAGCGCTGCTGCGATGCCCACGCAGAACATCAGGCTGAGGTTGTTGATGATGACCATGATGCAGTTGTAGATCAGCTGTCCCAGCAGCTTGATGGGGGTCCACTGCAGAACGGGGATCATCGCGCTAAGGCTTGTGCTGGTAAGCAATGCGCCCAGCACAAGGATCAGGCCTGCTGCCGAGATATACGACAGCGGTGAGAGCATGGCTTTGGAGAACTTTTCCAAGCCATTCATGACTTTTTCTTTCATCGTGTAATACTCCTCACTTTTTGACTTGACTGTTTTTTGGGGGATGATTTCTATTCCGCAGGGCTTCCGGACGCCCTGTTGAAACATTTTAACCAACGATCTTGGTCAGGTGGATGAGCAGATAGACCTGCTCCTGATGATCCAGCTCGTAATCAAATTCCTGCCGCAGATAGGCGTTGATGCGCTGCAAGCACACCTCGTTGCGGCTGTCGCGCTGCAAAAGCACCTTGTACATGGACTCCAGCCCGGCGTCCTGCCAAGGGGTGTGCCGCAGGATGCGCGCCGCCAGAAACTTGAGGTGCACGGTCAGGCGGGTGGTCTCAAGACTTTCTTCCTCAAAGGTGCAGTGATAGGTATCGCAGATGATCTCTTTGACCGCCTTGACGAACTTTACGGTATCGTAAGCCAGCGCACCGTCTGCCGCACCAGCTACCAGATGCAGGGCAATGTAGCCCGCTTCGTCCTCCGGCAGCTCTACGCCGCAGAACTGCCGGACAAGTTCCAGCGCCCTTTGTCCCACTGCGTACTCCTTCGGGTACAGCATCCGGGTCTCCGAGAGCATGAGGTTGGGCAGAAAGGTGCCCGTTTCCACGCGCTCCAGCGCAAAGCTGATATGGTCCACCAGCGAGATGGTGCTTTTGCTGCTGAGCAGGATGCCCTGCTCCTCTGCCGCCAGCGAGATGCGCTCGGCGGCCTGCATCACCTGCGGGGTGACGTTATCCAGCATCTTGAGGAACTTGGTCTGCAGCGCGTTCTGCACATAGTACACCTTGGAAACGCGGCTTTTGTCGATCACGTCCCCCGGGCGGCGGCCAAATCCAAGCCCGTTGCCCACGAGAATGGCTTCCCTGCCGTCCGGCATGACCACCGACACCGCATTGTTATTGAATACCTTTACAGCCTGCATCGCCGCACTCCTCCGCTTCCATGCCGCAGCTTTTGTGAAAAAAGAAAAAGGGCACAAGAACCAAAGGGATGCCGTTGCCGCCTTCCCTCTGATGCTCATGCCTGATCGAACAGTTACACGCACTGATAAATTCACTTGTCTGCTTTGATTATACGAGCCAGCGCAGAAAATGTCAATGCGTTGAACTGTCCGAAATTTAAGCCGAATTTTTGTATATCCTGCACAGGTCTGCTTGAAATTCGTCCTGCGCGGAACGATTGACAACGCCGTGCACAGAACGTATACTTAGGGTGTAGGTTCCGCATTGCTCCGGCGGCTTGCCGGAGCACCGTTTACGGAGGTTTTTCTTATGAGATCGAAATATATCCGTTCCCTTGCGCTGCTGCTGTGCGCCGCTTTGCTGGGCTGCCTGCTGGCAGCCTGCGGCGGCTCTGCCGACAGCAGCCCCGCTTCCAGCGCTGCGCCCGCCTCGGAAAGCGCATCCGCTTCCGGCAGCAGCGAGCTGCCCTCTTCCACCACAGAAGCCAACACCGGCGACCTGAACCCCGGCAACTTTGACGAGAACTCGGTGTTCTCCATCACCGGCACGGCAGACGCCTTTGCACCCTGTCTGGGCTGGGGACCCGGGGTATCTGGCTGCTCCCTGAAATCGGTCATCGCGGCGGCATCGCTGCTGCAATGGGCCGAGGGTGCACGGATGTCCAGCCGCTCCCCGGAGGCCATTCAGGAAGCCTTTTACAGCTGGTACGACGGCCTGACCGACAACCAGCAGGAGGGCTTTGCCGAGTCGTGGCCGATGATCAAGGACGCCGCGCTGGATCTGCTCAGCGACAAGGACAGCATGACCGGCCGCATCGCGGACGCAGGGCTGGACGCTGACACCCTGCCCGGCTGCACCCTGAAAAACTGGCAGGCGCTGCAAAGCGTGCTGGACGGCATTGTGCCGGAGACAAACGGCGAGGCTTAAACCCAAACTTAACTTTTAAAGCGCAATGGGGCGCTGACCGTGTGGTCAGCGCCCCATTTTGTCTTTATACCTTTTTCAGCACATACTGGCGGGTGCCCATGCCCACCTTCTCGGCCTGCTCAAGGGTGGCCTTCCACTCGATGTTGGGGTTGGAGTCCTTGAAGTTGTCGTGGTAGCAGTTCCAGCCCGGCTTTGCAAGGTTCGTGCTCAGCTGGCTGTTGGGCAGCGGGGCGGCGCTCAGGCAGGCGTCCACGCAGGCCTGATCCAGCGCCACAGGGTCGAAGGACGCAAAGATGCCGATATCCGGCAGGATGGGCGCATCGTTCTCGCCGTGGCAGTCGCAGTTGGGGCTGATGTCCTGCACCAGAGAAATGTGGAAGCAGGGACGGTCGTGGCAGACTGCGGCGGCGTACTCCGCCATCTTGCGGTCCAGCAGCTCGTTGGCGCAGTCGTTGGGAGAATAGATGGCGTCAAAGCTGCAGGCACCGATGCAGCGGCCGCAGCCCTTGCACTTGTCGTAGTCGATGACAGCCTTGTTTTCGGCGTTGTAAGTAATGGCGTCCGAGCCGCACTCCTTGGCGCAGCGGTGGCAGCCGCGGCACAAGCCCTCCTGCACGGCGGGCTTGCCGGCAGCGTGCTGCTCCATCTTGCCCGCGCGGGAGCCGCAGCCCATGCCGATGTTCTTGAGCGCACCGCCGAAGCCGGTGGCCTCGTGCCCCTTGAAGTGGTTCAGGCTGATGAACACGTCCGCATCCATGATGGCGCGGCCGATTTTGGCGGTCTTGCAGTATTCGCCGTTCGGCACCGGCACTTCCACCTCATCCGTGCCGCGCAGACCGTCGGCAATGAGTACCTGACAGCCGGTGGTCATGGGCCAGAAGCCGTTCAGCTGGGCGCAGCTCAGGTGCTCCAGCGCGTTCTTGCGGCTGCCCGGGTACAGGGTGTTGCAGTCGGTCAGGAAAGGCATACCGCCCTGCTCCTTGCACAGGTCTGCCACCACCTTGGCGTAGTTGGGGCGCAGAAAGGCCAGATTGCCCAGCTCGCCGAAGTGCATCTTGATGGCCACGAAACGTCCGTCCATGTCGATGTCCTTGATGCCGGCGGCAATGCACACCCGGCGCAGCTTTTCCAGCAGGCTGGTGCCCACCGGACAGCGGAAATCCGTATAGTAAACTTTGGATGCTTCCATGGTGTTTTTCCTCCTATCTCCTTCCGGCGGCGTCTGCCGCGCGGTCTCTCTTTTGTTCAGTATAGCACACCCGGGCGAGCGGTGTAAACAGAAAATGGAACAGCGCTGTTTTTTCTCTGCCCATTTTGGGGTTGACAGCCCTGCCCTGCGGTGTTATCTTATATCGGTTCCGAAAAATGGAACGGATGTCTATATATAGGAGTTTATATCTATGAACGATTTTGATACATTCCGGCACGAAGCCGCAGCCGCCGTCCGGGTGGCGCTGCAATGGTTCTTTCTGGCAGTCCCCATGGGTCTGCTCTGCGGATTTCTGGGCACCTTGTTCCACCTTGCTGTCGAGCACGCCACCGAGCTGCGCGCCGCGCAGCCTTGGCTGCTGTTCCTGCTGCCTGCGGCGGGTCTGCTCATCACCGCCCTTTATAAGGTAACAAAGTGCGAGGGCGTGGGCACCAACAACGTTCTCCGCGCTGTGCAGAGCGGCGAGCCGGTCAGCATCCTGCTGGTGCCCGCTATCTTTCTGGGAACGGTGCTCACCCACCTGTGCGGCGGCTCTGCCGGCCGCGAGGGCGCTGCCCTGCAGATGGGCGGCAGCATCGGCTGGAACCTCGGCACCCTGCTGCGGCTCAAGGACCACGACCGCCGCACCGCCACCATCAGCGGCATGGCTGCGTTTTTCTCTGCCCTGTTCGGCACCCCGCTGGCGGCGGCCTGCTTTGCCATGATGGTGGAGGATGTGGGCCTGACCTTCACCTCTGCCTTTGTCCCGGCCTTTACCTCTGCCCTCATTGCCTACGGCTGCTCGCTGGCCTTTGGCATCGCGCCCACCCACTTTGCCCTCACTGCACCGGAGCTGAACGTCCGCACCGCCCTGCTGGTCATCCTGCTGGGCGTAGCCTGCGCTGCCGTCTCCCGGCTGTTCTGCTACACCCTCCACTTCATGGAGCACACCGTACCAAAGCTTCTCCCGAACCCGTGGGTGCGGGTCTTTGCGGGCGGCGTGCTGGTCATTGGCTTTTCCTATCTCTTCGGCGTAGGGCGCTATAACGGCGCGGGCATGAGCGTCATTGTTGCTGCCGTGGAGCAGGGACAGGCGCTGCCGTGGGATTTTCTGTGCAAGATTTTCCTCACCGCGCTGACCCTTGCCTGCGGGTTCAAGGGCGGCGAGGTGGTGCCCAGCTTTTTTGTGGGCGCTACCTTCGGCTGTGTGGTCGGCCCGCTGCTGGGTCTGCCTGCCGAATTTGCGGCGGCAGTGGGGCTGGTGTCCATCTTCTGCGGTGCCACCAACGCCTTGATTCCCTCCATTCTGCTGGGCTTTGAACTGTTCAGCGGCGCGGGGCTGGAGCTCATCGCACTGGGCTGCGGCATCTGCTATATGCTTTCCGGCCACCACGGCCTGTACAGCAGCCAGACCTTCGTCACCAGCAAGCTGCGCTCGGAGTATCTGTCCCACAAGTGGCGCGTAAAGGTGAAAAAAGAGGAAGAATAAGGTTTGCGTGCGCCCTCTCAGTTACCGCCTTACGGCGTGACTGAGAGGGTTCTCTTACGACCCTAACTATGAAAAAGTGGCTCAGAAACGTCTGCGGGCGTTTCTGAGCCACAAATTATAATAACATTTTTTCCGCGCAGGAAAAGCTTTTATGCTCTCCGCACCTGCGGCAGCTGGCTGCGCTCGGCGGCGGTAAAGGCGGTGTCCAGCGCCAGTGCCAGCAACGCACCCAAGGCCACATCAATGCAGCTGTGCTGCTTGAGCAGCACGGTGGAGCAGACGATGGAAACGCACAGCACAGCGGCTGCGGGACGCATCCAGCGGCGGCGGGGCGCCTCAAAGATACGGCTGCGGTAGTACGCCAACAGCAGCGTCACCGAGTTGAATACATGGATGGAAGGGCAGACGTTGGTGGCGGTGTCGGTGCGGTACAAAAAGCGCACCACCCGCGCAAAGATGTCGCTGCCCGGCACCCAGTAGGGGCGCAGGGCCAGCGCCGTAGGCAGCACCGCGTAGCACGCCAGTGCAATGGTCATGCCGGAGAACAACGGCAGGCACAGCCGCCAGAAGTCCTCACGCGGGGCTTTCCACATCAGATAGAACAGGGTGAAGGGGATCCACACAAACCATGCAAAATATGGAATCACCGCATATTTGCAGAAGGGGATCAGATCGTCCAGACGGCAGTGCACCAGAATGCTGCGCAGGGGGACGTTTGCCTCCAGATAATGAAAGACGGACAGATAAAATATAGTATACAGCGCCATGAACCCAACAGGGTGGCGCGCAAGCCAGCTGCGTTTCATAGAATAGCCTCCTTTTTGCAGAAGAGCAGAACTTGATAGCATTGAGAAATTATACGCCCGAACGATGAAGATTGCAAGAACGAAAGGTGAAAACTTTGTCAAGCACTGAAAAAATAATTTGTGGAACCTGTAAAAAATACCAGCAATCTTCTGTTGATAATACGATTTAAAGCGGCGGTTTCCTGCAAAAAAGGAAAAAGCCTGTCATAAAGACAGGCTGAAAATCAGTTTCCACTATTGTATTCAATGAGTTTGACCCAGTCAATGGAACCATCATCTTTACAATAGTTCAATGTAAAATCACGAACCATGCGATTTTGCGCTTTGTTGTAGGCTTCTTCAAAAGAAGCGGCAAATATGTCTGGCTTTTGCCCCATATAATCAACAATCTTGGTGTAGAAAGAAGGGTCACCGGTCAGCCATTCCCAAAAATCTTTTCCGGCGAGTTCCTTGTAGAATTTTTCGTTTTTGGGAGAGACTTTTTTCTTGCCGTAGCCATACCCGACAACAGGGAAAAAAGCGCGGTGGGCTTGCTGCGCTCGTTTTTGAGCAGATTGAAAATTCTGCTCCTGTCTTTTTCTGCTGTCAGCATTAAAAACGGATGTGCCACTTTTTACAGCAATGCTATAAATCGTATTGTTTTTATCTACGGTGATATCAACGCCCTCAGTAACCGCTTTTTGACCGCCGGATACCATAATGGCAATTGGCTCAAAAAAGGTATTTCCGAAGATCGTTTCTTCACTGGAAGAAACGAAAGCAGAGAGAATGCAGTCAACTACTTGTGCAGCGTTATTGATTCCCTTTGCCCGATACAGATAGGGATTTTTCTTTTTCAGAATTTTATTGAGGTTTATGCTGTCGAGATTTTCGGTTAAAGAAGCATAAAAGTCATTCAGCGCATTCGAAATAGCGCAGAGCACTTTTTCTTCATCGTAAGAGGTGTTTAAAGGCTCAATCGTTAGCATGATTCGTACCTCCAAGCCGGATGGCTTCCTGTATTTTTTCGTGGATGCCGGTTCCACGGATACGTTTTACTTTGACAGTTGAAACGTTATCAGCAGTTGAAATAATTGCTTCTCCAATGGCTTTTGCAAGACCGACCGGTACGGCATTTCCAATTTGCCGGTATTTGTCAACGAGTGTGCCGGTGAACTGCCAAGTGTCAGGAAACTGTTGGATGCGAGCATATTCTGCGACACTCAAGGGGCGGTCTTTGGTGGGATGGCACATCATAGTGGCTTTTTGAATAGGGCTTGTAACAACAGTGGGGGAAGGTTGAGAATAGGAAAGACGTCGATAAAATCCAACCTTTCCACCGCCGGACAAATAAGCGCCGCCCATCGCATCTTCTAAAACATCAGCGGGGAGATTTTTCCAGTTTCCTCCTTCTGGAACTAGCTTCAGGTATTTAAGCCGGGTAGGACTGAAATCAGCGCATTCTCCAGGAACGTCCTCTAAATCTCGAATGGAATTGCCTAATGTTACCCAACGGTGAGCTGCATTCTGGTGCATTTGAAAGTGCGTTGGAATTGGCAAAAAGATATTTTCGTTGTCACGGCTGCCAATCAACACAAACCGCTCTCTGAATTGAGGAACACCATAATTAACTGCATCCAGCACACCATAGACAGTCTTATAATGAAGCTTGGAGAATTCTTCTAATATTATATCAATGACTTTCCCCTCGGCGTTTTTCCCGTCTGCGTCCTTTAAAGGGGAACTCATCAGTCCCTTGACATTCTCCATCACAAAAAAGCGTGGCCGAATGCTGTCGATCATGCGAACATATTCACGAAAAAGGCTTCCGCGCGGGTCGTTGATGCCAAGTCGCTTTCCCGCAGTGGAAAAAGGCTGACAGGGAGGACCACCACAAATCAAAAAAGGTTCGCCAAAGGTCATGCCGGACACAGAAAGAAGATCTTCAGGTTCAATCTTTCGAATGTCACCCAATAGTGCTTGACGCCCATTTTTTTGCATGGTTTTAACACAGGAAACATCAAAATCCTGCCCGATTTGAATATTGATTCCGGCTTGCTCAAGACCGAGGTCTAATCCCATGGCGCCGGAAAATAAAGAAATAGATTTTCTGGTATCTTTCACGATGAACTCCTGTATAAAGACTATATTTTGAATTATAGCACAAATCGGTGCATTATCTCAATAAGAATAAGCAACAAAAACGGATCCGTTATGGAAACGGATCCGTTAGAAAATTTGTGGTCAGATCACACTCTGTTCCAGCCAGTTTCCCCGGCGGAAACGCAGATAGAAGCACAGCGAGCGGAACACCCAGTCCAGATACATGCCCATCCAGATGCTCAGCAGCCCGCCGCCGAAGCAGAGCACTGCCAGATAACAGAAGCCCACCCGGAACGCCCACATGGACACGATGCTCACGGTCATGGTGAACCGGGCGTCACCGGCGGCGCGCAGGATGTTGGGCAGGGTAAAGCTGGATGGCCACACGAACAGGGAAACGATGTTGAACCACACCATGATGTCCAGCGCCATGGCCTGTGCCTCCGGCGAGAGATTGAACAGGGACACCGCGAACCGGTTGGCAAAGAAGAACGCCGACAGGTTCATCACCCACGCGCCGCAGTAGGCGGTCAGCATCAGGCGGCGGGAGTAGTACACCGCCTGCTCCTTTTCGCCTGCACCCAGACACTGTCCCACCACGGTCAAGGCAGCCATGCCCACGGCGGTGGCGGGGATATTCAGGAAGGTGGTGGTGGTATTGGCCACCGCGTTGGCGGCAATGGCTGCCGTGCCAAGGGTGGAGGTCAGGCTGGAGACCGACAGCTTGCCGATCTGGAACATGCCGTTCTCGATACCGGCGGGGATGCCCACCCGCAGGATGCGCCGGATCAGCCCGCCGTTCGGTGCCATCGCCCGCAGGCTGTCCACCCGCAGGGCGCAGTCCGGCTTTTGCAGCAGATACAGCACCACCGCGCAGGCAATGGCGCGGGACACAAGGCTGGCAAGCGCCGCGCCCATGACCCCCATGCCGAAGCCGTAGATCAGCACCGCGTTGCCGCCGATGTTCACCACGTTCATCACCAAGCTGGACAGCATACTGATCTTGCTGTTGCCCTGCGCCCGGAACAGCGCCGCACCGGCGTTGTACAGGCCGATGAAGGGGTAGCTCAGCGCCGAAAGCAGAAAATAGGTCTCGGCGTAGTGCATCACGTCCGCGTCAATGGAGCCGAAGATGCCCCGCAGGATGGCGTGCCGACCGCCGATGACCACCGCCGCCACCAGCACACTGAAGCTGGACAGCACAAATAAAATCTGCGCAGCCGCCGCTTTGGCGTTTTTCGGCTCCTGATGGCCGATGTACTGGCTGGTGACCACCGCGCCGCCGGTCGCCAGCGCGCTCATGATCTGGATCATCAGGGTGTTAAAGCTGTCCACAAGGCTTACGCCGGACACAGCGGCTTCGCCCACCGAGGATACCATTAAGGTGTCAGCCAGACCAATGGTCACGCTTAACGCCTGCTCCGCGATCAGCGGCAGCAGCAGCGCCACCAGCGCCTGCCGTGGAAACAGGGGAGTGGATGTAAATTTGGACGATTTCATGCTGTCCTCCGTTGTAAATGATAAAAAAGCTCGAATGGCTCTATCATACAGCGGAAACGGTCGAAATGCAAGCGTTGTATACAATAATTTTCCTACTCAGGAAAATTCTTTGCTGGGCACGGCGGGGTAGCCGTAGTAAACAATGTAGTCAAAGGGCACTGCCGGGTCGGCGTTCCACTTGCCGGTGCAGCTGCGCACGCTGGCGGCAAGGCTGGCAGGGGTAGGCGGAGTGCCGGGGTCTACCTTGTCGGTGCACACGGTATTCCACACCGCCGCGCCAAAGGCAGCGCAGTTGTGCCATGCCGACCACTTGTCTGCCTCGGCAAGGGCGGCATTCACGGCTGCCAGCTGCTCCGCGTTCATGGAAAGCTGCAAATAGGTCAGGTTGACATAAAAATCCGGGATATAGTACAGATTATAACCTTCGGTGTTATACCACAGCCCGGCGTGCTCCCGGTTGTTGCCCCGGGTGCCTATGGTAATGCAGGTGCCCGGCGCAATGGAAAGCCCACCCACTACAAGGTCGGCATCAGTGTTGTTGGTCACCAAAAGAAATACATGACCGTCGGTGTTGACAGGGGTGTCTTTTTCCACGCAGGAGGTGTAGAGCCGCAGCACCGCCACGGCATCTTCGGCAGGGGCGTCACCGGCGGCGTCTGCCGGGGTCTGCACCGCGCAGGGAGCAAAGCGGTAGGCAGTGCCGTGCTGTGCAAGGAAAGCATAGGCGTTCCACAGAGAGGTCTCGGTGCTGGTGCGGGCGGTCAGGGTGCGGGGCTCTTTGGCGGTGGGCTGGGCAGCGGGCGCGTCCTCGGCATAGGCGGTAAGGCTTATGCACAGCATAAGCCCGAGGGCAAGCAGCAGGCGGGAAAGCTTTTTCATGGGTGTTCCTCCGTATCAGCAATATTTTCTATAAGCTTAAAGCATTTTGCCGGTCAGGTCAAGCCGTTTGTTACCCTTTACCCCCGGGCACAGTTGTGTTAAAATAAGGTTGCAGCCCGCCCCGCTGTGCAGGAGAGGGGCACTGCTTTTGATAAATGATAAGATATATGATAAGAAGGTAAAAACCCATAAGGGGGTACAGTATGCAGCAAACTGCCCATAAGGTCGTTGTCATCGGGCATCGCAACCCGGACACCGACTCCATCTGCTCTGCCATTGCCTATGCAGAGCTGAAAAACAAGACCAGTGATCTGGTCTGCGAAGCCCGGCGTGCGGGCAAGATGAATCAGGAAACAGAATTTGTGCTGAAAAAGTTCGGGGTCACGCCGCCCCGGATGTGCACCGACGTCAACCCTAAAATTCGGGATGTGGATTATCGCCAGATCCCCGGTATTCCCGGTTCTACCAGCCTGCGCAAGGCGTGGGAGATCATGCGCGACCAGAAGATCGACACCCTTGCCGTGACCAGCGAGGACAACGAATTGCAGGGCGTCATTACGGTGAAGGATATCGCCACCGCCAACATGGACCTGTTCGACACCGGCATCCTTGCCAAGAGCCGCACCAGCTACCGCAATATTCTGGAAACGCTGGGCGCTACCATGGTGGTGGGCAGCGAGGACGCAGTGTGCACTACCGGTCACATCCGCATTGGCACTGCCACCCCGGAAATGCTGGAAAGCAACATGGAAAAGGGCGATATCGTCATCCTGACCAACCGCTACGAAAGCCAGCTCTGCGCCATCGAGAAGGAAGCTTCTCTCATCATCATCTGCAACGGCGCAAAGGTAGGCCGCACCATCCAGCATATCGCCGCCGAGACCGGCGTAGCCATCATGAGCGCCCCCTGCGATACCTACGCGGCGGGCAAGCTCATCAGCCAGTGTGCGCCCATCTCCTATTACATGACCCGGGACGATATCATTAAATTTACCCTCGTCAGCCCTGTGGCAGACGTTACCCGCGTGATGGCAAAGGTGCGCCACCGGTATTTCCCCATTCTGGACGCAGACGGCAAGTACTGCGGTATGATCAGCCGCCGCAACATCATCAACCTGCGCAAGCGCCGCATCATTCTGGTAGATCACAACGAGGCCACACAGGCGGTGGAGGGCTTTGATCAGGCCGAGATTTTGGAGATCATTGACCACCACCGCATCGGCAGTCTGGAGACTAGCGGCCCGGTGTACTTCCGCAACCAGCCGGTGGGCTGCACCGCCACCATCGTCACCCAGATGTACGACGAAAACGGCGTGACCATCCCGCAAAAGACCGCCGGTCTGCTGCTGGCTGCCATCCTGTCGGATACGCTGGTATTCCGCAGCCCCACCTGCACCCCCATCGACGTGAATACAGCCAACCGTCTGGCGAAAATTGCCGGGGTGGACATCAACGAGTTTGCCAACGAGATGTTTGAAGCCGGCGAGAAGCTGGACGGCAAGACCGCTGAAGAAGTGTTCTTGCAGGACTTCAAGGTGTTCATGTGCGGCGATATCCGCTTTGGCGTGGCGCAGGGCAGCTATATGACCCGCAAGAACCTGACCGCCGCCGAGGCGCTGCTGAAGCCCTATCTGGAGGAGGCACGCAACAAGCAGAACGTGGAGGATATCTACATGCTGCTGACCGACGTGCCCAAGGAGGAGAGCGTGGTCATCTGCAGCGGACGCTACGCCGCCGAGGTGCTGACGGATGGCTTCGAGACCCAGCCCGCCGCCGATGCCAGCTGGACGCTGCCGGGCGTGGTGAGCCGCAAAAAGCAGTTCATTCCCGCCCTGATGACCGCTTATCAGGATTTGTAAAGGGACACTGCCGTGTTTGATTTTCTTTCCAAAAAGGACCGCACCCCGCCCGCACTGCCGGAAGGCACGGTGCGGCGGCGCTACACCATCACCGGACAGGTGCAGGGGGTGGGCTTCCGCTACCGGGCGCGGTACGCCGCGCAGGCGCTTGACCTGACCGGCTGGGCGCAGAACGAGGACGACGGCAGCGTGACGCTGGAGGTGCAGGGCGACCCGGACAAATTCATCTCTCTGTTCGCCATGATTCAGAAAAGCGACTATATCCAGATCACCGGCATCCGCCAAAAGGACATCCCGCCCGACCCGTGGGAGCGCGGGTTCTCGGTAAGGGGCTATTAAAAAGCAGCGGGGCTGCTGTACCACAAAAGGTGCAGCAGCCCCGTTTTTGCACCATAAAAAAGCCCCGGAGGGCGGCTGCTCTCCGGGGAAAGATGTTGATATTATCAGGTCTTGGGGTAGTTGAGATTCTTGACCTGAATAGCCACTGCAACGTAGCTGCCATATTCGTTAGACTTAACGACAACGGCTGCCTTAGTCCAGCTGTTGTTAGCCTTAAAGTCAACGTTTGCGCCGGGGTACTTGATGCCAATATTCGTGCTGATGAAGTCCAACAGGTTCGTCAGGAATTTACCGACTCTGTAGTCTGCTGTCACGGTGATCGTTACATATTCCTGTGCGGGGTCAATGCCTCTTACACGGACATCACCCTTGAAGATGCCGCCCTTTTTGCTGTTGGCCTCGATATCGGTATTCAGATCCATCAGAGCAGTTTTGTACAGACCCGGGTCGTTTTCCTTGATTCCCTTGCCCTGCGAGCTATTCATGATGGTCTGCAGTATTTCCTTTTCCTTGGGGTTATCTGTCTCACCGGGGCCGCCGGCACCGCCGGAACAGGCAGTAAACATCAGCATGGCCATTGCGCCTGCAAGCAGCAGAGCGACGATCTTTGACAGTTTCTTCATAAGGGTATCCCTCCAATCAGCTTTTTTTGTGGTTATGTTTCTTCTTTCTGAAAAGGCTTTACGCAACTGTCGTTGCCTTTCTGCCCTGATTATATCCGACAGGTGACGGTTTTGTCAATCGGAAATATCGCTAAACTTCCTGAAGCAGATTCGTGAAAATGGATGAAAATAGGTTATCTTTGTGGCGGTTTTGGTGTATTTCAGGGCTGGTTTTGTCGACAGTCTGCCAAACAGCGCCGCACCCGCCCCGGCGGCGTGGCTTTGCCGGGTGCGGAAATACTTAAATTTGGACATATGTTGTGTTAATGGGGCGGACTCCCTCAGTCGCGGCTTGCGCCGCGCCAGCTCCCTCTGGGAGGGAGCCTCTGGCGCGCCCGGAAGCTTTGCGCTTTAGCCGGAAACTATGCCGCCATGCCAAAGGCCCCATCCCAGAGGGGGCTGTCTGCGACCAACGGGAGCAGACTGGGGGAGTTTTTTCATCATTTTGCCTTTTTACACATTTTCACCACGTTTTGGTGGTAAAATCATGTCTGAATTGAAACGAACTCGGAGGAAGTACCCATGCAACACTGTCCCGCCCGCGCGGCACAGCGGCTGGCGGCGGCAGTTCTGGCGCTGGTTTTGCTGCTGTGCGCCTTTTTGCCCCGTGCCCACGCCGCTGAGCTGAAGGAGAAAAACGGCATCCTGCTGCTCAGCTTTGACACCAGCCACATCCTTTCTATCGGCAACCAGACCTCTGGCAAGTGCAGCCTGTACGCGCTGCGCTACGCCCGCACCATTCTGGACGGCAAGGTCTGCTCCGGCAGCGGGATGTGGTCGAACGGTGCGGTGTGGTCCGCTGCGGGCTACACGGGGTATTCCGGTACCCGCGCCGAGTGCCTGAAAAAGCTGTACACCGAGCTTTCCGCCGGGCGTCCGGTGATCGTGCATCTGAAAAATACCACGGTCAGCGGGGTCAAAAAGCACTCGAACCGCACCTCTACTTATGAATACCATCTGACCTCCTCCGGCTGGAGCGAGGTGAACTACCCCCACATTGCCACCAGCAGCACCTACGGCCACTGGGTATGCGTGGCGGGCATTTCGCCCACCGCCGACCCGGAGAACCTGACCGAGAGCGATTTCTACGCCCTCGACCCCGCCCGGGTCACCGCCAATGGCTGCCTTGCCGTCACCCGCCTGCTGGACAATACCCTGTGGGTGGAAAACTCTCCCCTGAAAGTGCTGGGGTGAAATACGCACCAAAAGCCCGCCTGCCCGGCGGGCTTTTTTGCTGCCCTCTCAGGCGCTCCCGAAGAAACTCCCCCAGTCTCGCATTCGCTCGACAGCCCCCTCTGGGGTGGGGCCTTTGGCATAACGGTACAGTTTCCGGCTAAAGTGCAAAGTTTCCGGGTGCGCCAGAGGCTCCCTCCCCGAGGGAGCTGGCAAAGCCGTCAGGCTTTGACTGAGGGAGTTTGCTTTTTTCCGCCTTTTTGTGACAAACCCCGCCTGCTGTGGTACAATAAAAGGGTATCGAACCAAGACAGAAAGGACGTTTCCATGCAGCTGTTTGAACTGGTCAGCCCGCGGCTGTTCCGCCCGCTGGCGGGGCCCAACCGGGCGTTTTATGCAGAGCTTTTGCTGCTGCTCTGGGAGGAGTGCCGCCATACGGCAGATTACAGCATTTCCCGCGCCGAAGCCGTCTCCCGCGCCGAGGATTATTTTGCCGCGCTGGCAAAGCCGCTGGCGCTGGACGCCGACGGCGCGGGCGATGAGGACGAGCAGCCCACCCGCGACCCCCACACGCTGGCGGTGGGCTTTCTGCTGCGTCTGCGCCGCACCGGCTGGCTGGAAGAGCAGCCCGGCAGCTACGAGACCGAGCCCACCCTTGCCTTTATGCCGGAGGTCACCCCGCTGCTGGACGCGCTGGAAGAAATACTGAACCCCCGGGTGGTCACCTACACCGGCAAGCTGTACAAGGCGTGGCAGCTGCTGGGCAGCATCGGACAGGAAAAAAGCCCCTACGAGAACGTGCTGCGGGAGGTTGCGGCAGACCTTGAGACGTTGAACAAGTCCCTGCGCGCCCTTAACGCTTCCATCGGGCATTATATCGACCGCCTGACCCATAACCGCACCCCGCAGGAGGTGCTGGAGCTGTTCGACCAGTACGAGGAAAAGGTAGTGGCGGCGGCGTACCATCGCTTTAAAACCAGCGATAACCTGTTCAATTACCGCGCCTATCTGGAAGAAGAGCTGGACGACTGCGAGCAGAACCAGCTGCCCCGGCTGGCGCTGGACTACGCCCGGGTGGAGCGCTGCGCCCCCGGCGAAGCTGCACCCCGGGTGCGTGCCCTCATTCAGCAGCAGCGGGACGCGCTGGAAGAGATGAGCACCCTGATGAAGGAGATCGACGCCAGCCACATCCGCTACCGCAAGCGGGCGGTGCAGCGGGCACAATTCCTGCTGCTGAGCGACCGCTCGGCGCAGGGCAGCGTCACCGCCCTGCTGCGCCGCTACGCCGAGGAGATCCGCAGCCCGGAGCAGCTGTTCGAGCCGGACGATGGCCCGGTGGCGGCGCGGCTGCATCTGTACCCGGCGGCGGTGTTCGGCGCAAAGCCGCTGTATCCCCCCGCCGCGCCCCGCACCGAAGCACCCCTTGCCCCGGTGCGCACCGAACCTCTAGACCCCGACCGGCTGCGGCAGGAGCAGCAGCTGCTGTTGGACTACGCCCGCCTTGCCGTCACCGAGGAAAACGTGGCGCTGCTGGCGCAGCAGGCATTGGCTGCCCGCCCGCAGGTGAACGCCTCCACCCTTGTGGAGGAATACCCGAACGATTTTACAGGCATCATCGGCCTGCACACCTATTCCCAGTCGCCGCACCGGGAGTATGATATCACCCTGACCGGAAATTGGGTGGAGCGCGGCGGCTTCCGGTTTCAGGATTTTGTCCTGACCCGCCGCAAGGAGGTAAACACGGATGGCAACCATTGATCTGCTGGAAGAGACCGCAAACTATCTGCTCAACCACTGCTTTGTGCTGGGCTGCGTAGAGGAACAGCGGGCAAAATATCTGTATATTCAGGACCACCTCAACGAGGTGCGCGCGGTGTTCAAGCCCTTGGGCTACGCGGTGCTTTTGTACCCCGCACCCATGCAGGCGGCGGCACTGGTCAACGAGCACGAGGGCAGTCAGGCACGGCTGCTTAAGTACGAGAGCATTCTGCTGCTGGTGCTGCGGCTTTTGTACCTGCAAAAGCGGGAAAGCCTTGCCGCCAGCGCAGACGAGGTGCTGGTGACCGTAGAGGAAGTGCAGGCCGAATTGCAAAAGATGAACCTGCCCCGCAAGCTGGACCAGCAAACGCTGGAAAAGCTGATGCGCACCCTGCGCCGGTACAATCTGGCGCGGCCTGTGGGGCGGCTTTCCGGGCTGGACAGCCGCATTGAGGTGTTCCCCACGGTGCTGCTGGCGCTGCCGGACGCCGACCTTGCGGATGCCGCCGCCGAGAGCGCCCGCACCCGCACCGAGCTTGGCCTGTACGAGCGCCCGGAGGGCGCAGACACCGAAGCAGGGGAGGTGGAAGCATGATCGAACTCAAGCGCCTGAAGCTCATCAACTGGCACAACTTTGAAAATACCACCTTCGACTGCGCCCGCCTGACCTATATGATCGGCGTGAACGCCGTGGGCAAGACCACCATTCTGGACGCCATCCGCTACTGCCTGACCACCAACCGCAACTTCAATGCGCTGGGCAATAAGAAAAGCGGCCGCACCCTGCAAGGCTCTGTCCACGCCAAGCAGCGCGGCGAAAACGCCTACCGCCGCCCGGGGCATACCGTGGCGTATATCGGGGCGGAGTTCTGGGACAGCGTCAAGCACACCAGCTTTGTCATCGCGGTGCGGGTGGAGTCCGAAGGCCCCATGCAGGAGCTGCACCCCGGCGACCAGACATGGTATATCTCGGAGGACGGCATCACGCTGGAGCAGCTGCCCTTTATCGACCCGCGCACCGGTGCGCCCAGCGCCAAGGAGGACTTCAAGCCCGCCGAAGGGCGGCTCTCCTACACCCGCAGTCCCAGCGAAGCGCGGGACCGCATCTGCCGCGCACTGGGCATCGGGCGCGCAGCCAGCCCGCTGGGTAAAAAGTTCAACGAGGTGTTCCAGATGGGCACCAGCATGGATGAGATCCCGAATTTCCGGGAGTTTCTGTACCAGTATATCCTCCCGCAGCCGGAGCTGGACTTGGAAGCTTTGCAGGGCGACCGCTTGGAGCTGGAAAACCTGCACGCCGTTCTTGCCGAAGCCCAGACCCGCGCTGACGCGCTGGATGAGATCGTCCGTTTTGGCCGCGAAGCCACCGAAAAGCAGACCGAAGCCCTTGTGAATCGGGGTGCCGCCCTGCTGGCACGGGCTGCTGCCGATGCCGGCGAAAAGGCTGTCTGGCAGGAGCGGGTGGACGCCGGACGCCGCCAGCAGGAGACGTTGCGCACCCGCTACGCCGAGGCCAAGACCGCCGAAGCGGAGGCCCGCCGCGCCTACCTGACCGCCCACAGCGCCGCCGGTGCCAGCGGCGAAGGACGCGCACTGGATGCCCTCAGCGAGGAGCTGGCACACCGGCAGACCGCACTGGATGCCGCCGCCCGCAAGGCCGATACCGCTGAAAAAGCCGCCGAAAAGACCGGCAACCTGCTGGCGGTGCTGCGCCGCAGCGGCTTTGCCGCCGGGCAGAAGATGGCAGACCTGACCCCCGACACTCTGCCCGCCCTGACCGACTGGCTGACCGCACAGGAAAAGCCGCTGGAAGAAGCCTATTTTGCCGCCCGGCAGCACACCGCCGCCCTGCAGCGGCAGCAGACCGAGAAACGCGCCGAGCTGGACGCCGTGTCCGGCGGCAAGTGGGTGTACCCCCACGGCGACGCCGCCACCCGGGTGCGGGACGCCGTGAACGCGGAGCTGAAGAGCCGGGGCATGGAGCCGGATGCCCGCATCTTCTGTGAGCTGCTGAACGTGGAGGACGAGAGCTGGCAGGACTGCGTGGAAGCCTGTCTGGGCGACCGCCGGTTCGATATCCTTGTGCCGCCCGCCCACTACGCCGCCGCAAAGAGCGCCTTTGTGGCGCTGAAGGACAAGGTGGGCCCCATCAGCCTGCTGGACACCCCGGGTCTGCGCAAGGCCAACCGCCGCGCCGACACCGCCCCTGCCGACAGTCTGGCGGCACAGGTCACCAGTGAGAACCCGCTGGCGGCGCAGTACGCCGACACCATCCTGCGTCGCATCGTCTGCTGCGACACCCCCGACACGCTGGAAAACTACCCCGACAGCGCCACCCGGGACCTTCTGCGCCACCACCCCTTCCGCTTGGAGCGTCTGCGTACCCCGCAGCGCTATATCGGCTTGGAAGCCCGCCGCGCCCGTGCCGGGGCACTGGCAGGGGAGATGAACGCTCTTGCCGAAGAGGTGCGCGCCGCCGCACAGGCAGAGCAGAACCTGAAAGCCGCATACAGCCAGTACCAGACCCTTTTGCGCGGCACCACGCTGGAAGAGCTTGCCGCTTTGTGGGAAGCCCGCGCCGCCCTGACCGCCGCCCGGGAAGCCGTGGACGCACAGGCGGCAAAGCTGGCCGAGTGCCGCGAGAACCCCCTGCTGCAGCAGCTGTATAAGGAGGAAGAGGTGCGCGAAGCCGCATGGGAAGCCGCCCGCACCGCCGTGGAGCAGGCCGGCGGCGACCTGCGCGTATGCGAAAAACAGATATCATCCTGCGAGACCGAGCAGCAAAAGGCAGTGGACACCGCCGAAAAGAGCGCACAGGCCGCCGAGAGCTTTTTTGCCGCCCACCCGCTGGTGGAGCCCCTCTCCCGCAGCCGGCAGCAGGCGCTGACCGGGCCGGATAAGTCTCCCCGCGCCGCCGCGCAGGCCGCCGAAAAAGCACAGGCCAAGCTGGACGATGCCCTGACCGTCTACCTGAACAGCACGCTGGAACCGGCGCAGAAGGCCTACAACCAGCGCTATGTCTGCGATTATCCCTTGGGCCTTGCCGGGCTGGAACAGTACCGCGCCCAGCATGAGAGCCTTGTGCGCATCGACTTGGAGCGCTACGCCGCCCGCTTGGAGCAGGCGCAGCGGGACTGCAAGGACCGCTTCCGCAAGGATATTTTGTTCCGCATGAAGGACGATATCTTCAACGCCCGGCGGCAGTTCCGGGAGCTGAACAAGGTCATGGAGCAGCTGACCTACGGCGAGGAGGTCTACCGCTTTGAGCTGGAACCCAGCCGCGACCCGCAGCTGGCGGCGTTCTATCAGGTCATCGTAGATAAGGGCAACCAGCAGATGACCGAGGGCGACTCTCTGGACAACCTTGCCGCTACCGCCGACCCCGCCTACGAGCGTCAGGTGGACGAATTAATGGAAAAGATCATGGCAGACGTGGACGAGAACACCCGCGCCCGGCAGGAGGGACGCACCGCCGCCGGTGCCACCCTTTCGGATTATGTGGACTACCGCACCTATCTGGACTACGATATCAAGGTGACCAATCAGGTCACAGGGCAGCAGGCGTACCTGTCCCGCGTCAGCCGCGATTCCTCCGGCGGCGAGAATCAGGCACCCTTCTATGTGGCTATCTGCGCAAGCCTTCTGCAAATTTACCAGAAGAGCGAGAACAGCATCCGTCTGGTGCTGCTGGACGAGGCTTTCAGCAAGATGACCAGCGACCGCATCCGCCCCATGATGGAGCTGTTCCGCCGCCTGCAATTGCAGGTGCTGCTTATCTCCACCGTGGAAAAGAGCACCGCCATCCAGCCCTACTGCGATATCACCTACTCCATCGTCCGCCACGGCGACGCCAACGCCATCGCACCCTTTGTCCGCCTTGCAGCAGAGTGATGCAAAACGGAGCTTGACATAAAAAATAAACTTTGTTATACTGTTTTTCGCTCATCGGAGGGCTGTTTCAACGTAATTGAAGGGCCGGATAAGATGTCATCGTTCGTGCTTCCCGGAGGCTGTGGGCGCCGTAGTGCCGCAGCAGAAAAGGGGATGCACCGGAGCGGTGGTTCTTATCCGGCCTTTTTGCATATACAGATCTCGGAAAAGGAGGATCTATGTCAAAGAAAACCATCCAATTGTCCGATCATTTCAACTATTCCCGCCTGCTGCGGTTCGTGCTGCCCTGCATCGGCACCATGCTGTTCACCTCCATCTACGGCATCGTGGACGGCCTGTGTGTCTCGAACTTTGTGGGCAAAACGGCCTTTGCGGCGATCAACCTTATCATGCCGCTGCCGCAGATGCTGGGCACTGTCGGCTTTATGCTGGGCACCGGCGGCAGCGCCATCGTGGGCATCACGCTGGGCGAGGGCGACCGGAAAAAAGCCGACCGCTATTTTACCATGTTTATGCTGGCAGCGCTTATCTCGGCCGGTGTGCTGTCCGTGCTGGGCATCCTGTCCCTGCGGCCGGTCGCCGTGCTGCTGGGCGCAAAGGGCGAGCTGCTGGACTACGCTGTGCGCTACGGGCGCATCCTGATGCTGGCGCTGCCGGGCTTCGCTTTGCAAAATCTGTTCCAGAGCTTTTTTGTCACCGCCGAAAAGCCGCATCTGGGCTTCTGGTTCACCGTAGGTGCGGGCTGTACCAACATGGTGCTGGACGTGGTAATGGTGGGCATGCTGCACTGGGGCGTGGAGGGCGCTGCCCTTGCCACCCTCATCAGCCAGCTGGTGGGCGGCGTGCTGCCGGTGTTTTATTTTATCGACCACAGCAACACCAGCTGTCTGCACCTGTGCAGAACACAGTTTTACGGCCGCGTGCTGTGGGATGCCTGCATCAACGGCTCTTCTGAACTGATGACAAGCCTTTCCATGTCACTGGTCAATATCCTGTATAACTTCCAGCTGCTGCGGCTGATCGGGGAAGACGGCGTGGCGGCTTACGGCGTCATCATGTATGCCGCTTTCCTGTTCGTGGCAGTGTTCGTGGGCTATGCGGTGGGCAGCGCACCCATCGTCAGCTTCCATTACGGTGCCCGCAACCACGCCGAGGTGCACAACCTTTACCAGAAGAGCCTGCGCCTCATCGCCGTGGTGTCTGTGACCTTGACGGCGGCGTCCATGGTGATCATTCCCTATGTGGCGCGCATCTTTGTGGGCTACGATGCCCAGCTGCTGGCGCTGACCAGCCGCGCGTTCCGGCTGTATGCGCTGTGCTTCCTCATCAAGGGCTTCAACATCTATGCGTCCTCTTTCTTCACCGCGCTGGGCGACGGCGTGACGAGTGCCCTGATCTCCTTTCTGCGCACGTTTCTGTTCCAGATGGCCGCGCTGCTCCTTCTGCCCGCCCTCTGGGGTCTTGACGGCGTGTGGCTGGCGGTGACCGCCGCCGAGCTTGCCACGCTGGCAGTGACCGTGTATATGTTCGTGACGAAAGACCAGACATTCCATTACCGTCATGGGTGACGCGTTATAACAAGAAAAGCCGCCGTGGCTCCGGCGGCTTTTCTTATTCAAAGGTATATTCCACCAGCTGGCAGTTTTTGATGCCCGCAGCGGCGTATTCCTCGTTGGTCATATCGTAAAAATAGGAGTGCACCACCCGGGCAATGCCGTTGTGCGCCACCAGCAGGTAGGTCTTGCCGGTGTCGGCCTTCAATTCGTCCAGCAGGTTGTAGATGCGCTGCGCCAGCTGCATCATGCTCTCGCCGCCCACATAGCGGTCGGCAAAGTGGGTCTTGGAAAGGCGGAACTCCGCACCGTCCCGGGGCGTGCCCTCGTACTTGCCAAAGCACTGCTCCCGCAGACGGGGCTCGCAGCGGGCGGGCAGACCGGTAGCGGCGGCAATGGCCTTTGCGGTGTCGGCGGCGCGGGAAAGGGGAGAGTACAGAATTTCGTCGATCTGCAGGCCGCTGTCCCGGACAAGCTCGCCCAGCTGCCGCGCCTGCTGTTGCCCGCGGGCGGTCAGCGGGCTGTCGGTCATGCCGCAGATCTTGTTTTCCACGTTCCATACCGTCTCGCCGTGGCGGGTGAAATAGATATTATGCATAAAATTACTCCTTACAGCTTGTGCAGAGTGCCGTCCGGCAGCAGACAGACGGTGTCTCCCTCGTCGATGCCCAGACGGGTCAGTTCCTTGTCCGGGTAGGGCAGAATGCGGACAGCCCCGGCGGCATCGGTCAGGGTCACATCGCACAGCACCGGCTGCCCGGCGGGCAGCTCCTCGCAGCCGTACAGCTGCTCGTCAATGCGCAGCACGCGGTATTCCGGCATGGTACAGCCCCTCCTTTGTGTTTTTCCTTATTATATAGCACCCGGGGGCTTTGGTGCAAGGGGGAGTTCCCCGCTTGACAGCGGCGCGGAGAAATTGTTACAATACGGTTACGACTGCAAACAACGCGGAGGGGTTCATGAATATTACGGAACTGCGATATCTGGTAGCCATCATGAAATGGGGGTCGGTGTCGGCGGCGGCAAAGCAGCTGTACGCGGCGCAGCCCAATGTCAGCAAGGCGCTGAAGAACTTGGAAGAGGAATACGGGTTGCGCATTTTCGAGCGCTCCTCCACTGGCATGATCCCTACCGAGCAGGGTAAGCGGTTCATCCGGCAGGCGCAGCGGGTGCTGCAGCAGGTGGACGAGCTGGAGCAGGAGGCGCACCAGCAGCGCAGCTGCGCCGAACTGCGGGTAGTGCTGACCCATGCCACCTACGCCTCCTATGCGGCGGTGGACTTTTTGCAGCAGGCTGCCCGCAGCGAACAGCTGCGGGTGCATATCCGGGAGAGCGGTGCCATTGAAGCGTTGGACTTTGTGCTGCGGCAGGGCTACCACATGGCGCTGCTGCGCTATGCCGCCGAGGACGAGGACTACTACCTGCGCTACTGCCAGCGCCACGGTCTGCGGCAGGAGCCCATCATGGAGTTTTCCTACCTGCTGCTCACCAGTCAGGACAGCCCGCTGGCGCGGCGGCAGGTGCAGAACCTTGACGAGCTGAACGACTACATCGAGGTGCTGCACGGCGACGCCCATCTGCCCGGGGAGGAGAGCACCGTTTCCCGCTGGCAGGCAAACCCCAACCGCCGCATCCATGTGTACGAGCGGTGCAGCCAGTTCTCCATTCTGCAAAACCTGCCCACGGCCTATATGTGGTCGTCCCCCATGCCGCAGCGCGCGCTGGAGCAGTACCATCTGGCGCTGCACGGCTGTCCGGCGCAGAAGCAGCAGATGCGGGACGTGCTGGTGTACCCGGAGCGGGAGCCTTTGCAGCCGGAGGAGCAGCTGTTTGTGCAGTTGCTGCACAAGCAGGCGGATGCCACCATCAAGGACAGCGGATGGAAGAAGATTTAAAATGAACTCCCTCAGTCAAAGCCTGACGGCTTTGCCAGCTCCCTCTAAGAGGGAGCCTCTGGTGCACCCGGAAACTCTCTCATTACACCTAAAACTTTAACGACAGGTCTAACGGCGTGCGCCCTCTCCGTCATCGCTGCGCGATGCCACCTCTCCCAAAGGGAGAGACAAGAGCGCTGCCGGAAGCTTTCTCATTGCTCCTAAAGCTTTAGCAACAAGCCTTACGGCTTGGCTCTCCCTTTGAGGAAAGACTTCCCCCGCTCCGGGGGAAGATGTCACCGCAGGTGACAAAAGGGGGAATCTGGCGCGGGAGCGCCTGAGAGGGCGCTTTTCGTCCCAAATCCCACGTTTTGGGGAGAAAATCGTAAACGATTAAGCAAAGTGCACAAAAAGACGGCGTAAAGTTTGGCGGGGACGCTTTTGACCGTTCCCGGGAGAAAAGCAGAGAGAAATCACTTGACGAATTTAAACACAGCATCGCTATAAAGCGAGAGTTTTAAAAAACAAACAAAATAAGCAGCCATATACTTTTTGATATGGGAACTATACCCAAAAAATATTAACACAATTATGAAAAAGGTGTTAACATGAAGCCAGAGATTGGTCATAGCCGCAGTATGGCATAAGCTGCCGGCGGCTGAAATTCAAAAGGAGGTTTCTGGTATGATTAGTTTCTTACTGTGTCTGGCGCTCCTTATCATCGGCTACTTTGTCTATGGTAAGATCGTGGACAACACGTTCGGACCGGACGACCGCGAAACTCCTGCTGTGCGCATCAACGATGGCGTTGACTACGTTGTGATGCCCCAGTGGAAGCTGTTCCTCGTTCAGCTGCTGAACATTGCAGGTCTGGGCCCCATCTTTGGTGCACTGCAGGGTGCTCTGTGGGGCCCCGTGGTGTTCCTGTGGATCACCTTCGGCACCATCTTTGCCGGCGGCGTACATGACTACTTCTCCGGCATGATGAGCGAGCGCAACGACGGCGCTTCCATCGCTGAGGTCACCGGCCGCTATCTGGGCCCTGTGATGCAGACCATCATGCGTGTGTTCTCTGTGGTGCTGCTGATCATGGTCGGTACCGTGTTCGCAGTCGGCCCCGCAGGCCTGATCGTTACCCTGTGCAAGAACGGCGGTATGTCCGGTGTGATGACCACCACTCTGTTCTGGCTGATCATCATTCTGGTGTACTACTTCATCGCAACCTTTATCTCCATCGATGCCATCATCGGTAAGATCTACCCCGTGTTCGGCATCTGCCTGATCATCATGGCTGTGGGCGTTATCTTTGGTATCTTCACCAACCCTGCCTACACCATCCCCGAGATCTGGGCAAACTTCAGCAATATGCACCCCTCCAACACTCCTATCTGGAGCTTCATGTTCATCACCGTTGCCTGTGGTGCTATCTCCGGTTTCCACTCCACCCAGTCGCCTTTGATGGCTCGCTGCATGAAGAGTGAGAAGCAGGGTCACTTCGTATTCTACGGTGCAATGGTCAGCGAGGGCATCATCGCTCTGATCTGGGCTGCTGCCGGCTGCGCACTGTACACCATCACCGACGGCAAGATGGTCGGTCTGGCCGAGGCTCTGGCTGCCGGTCAGTCTGCCGCTATCTACGACGTCTGCCTCAAGACCATGGGTAAGGTTGGCGTGGCACTGGCTATGATCGGTGTCGTTATCTGCCCCATCACCTCTGGTGATACCGCCTTCCGTTCCGCTCGTCTGACCCTGTCCGACTGGCTCAAGATCGATCAGGACAGCTACGCAAACCGCCTGAAGCTCTGCGTCCCCGTGCTGGGCGTTGGTGCTTTCCTTGGCATCGGCAACGCACTGGGCTTCATCAACTACACCGTCATCTGGCGTTACTTCAGCTGGACCAACCAGACGCTGGCTATGATCGTCCTGTGGGCTGCTTCCATGTACCTGTTCAAGGAGAAGAAGAACTTCTGGATCACCGCCGTGCCTGCTACCTTCATGAGCGCTGTGTCCTGCACCTACTTCGTGCTGGCTCCCGAGTGCCTGGGCAAGATGATCAACACCTATGCGGACGGCAAGCTGGTGGCTTACAACACCGCCGTTGCTTACCCCATCGGCATCGTCTTTGCCATCGCAATGCTGGCTCTGTTCCTCCATGCTACCAAGAAGCATTCTGCTTCCAAGGCATAAGGAACTGACGGCTCCATATTTCCGTAAGTAACCTGCGCCCGCCGCTGCCTGACCGTACAGCGGCGGGCGCTGTTTTTTAAAAAACAGGGCTTGCAATTGCCCCCGTCCCGTGGGAAAATAGGGGCGTAGAATTTAAAGCAAAGAAGGGAACTACCCATGATTTTCAAACCCGCACAGCTGGGCATGGCAAAGCTTGACCCGCAGGAGCTGGAGGCAGACAAAAAAGCCTGCCGGAAGATCGGCCCCTGCGGCGTGGGCAAAAAAGCGCTGTACCTGAACAGCTTTTACATCGACCGCCGCTATTATCTGCCTTACAGCGGCATCACCCGGGTGTTCAAGCGGGTGGCTATGAGCTCCGGCGGCTTTTCCGGCAAGGGCGTGTTTGCCTCCATGGCCTATCTTGTGGTGGAGTACGACGGCGGCAAGCAGAAGCAGTGCAACTTCAAGGACGAGCGGGACGTGGACGCCCTGCTGGAGGTGCTTGCCAAGGAGCAGCCGCAGCTGCATCTGCTGAGCGCTGCCGGAGAGCAGGCGCTGGAGAAAAAGGCCGCCGAAAAGGCCGCCCGCAAGCTGCCGGAGCTTTCCGCAGAGGCAGAGCACAGCCTTACCCTGCTGCGCCGGGCAAAGGAGTATCTGGACGCAAAGCCGGAGCTTTCCGCAGAGCTGAGCGCCGCCCAGCGCCGCAAGCGCGCGCAGCTGCAAAGCAAGCCGGTGTACCGCTATGTGGCGCTGGCTATCTTTGTGCTGGGCATTGCAGCTGCGGTCTACGGCTTGTACTCCGTGTTCAGCCACACCGGCAGCTACGGCGTGTACTTTGCGCTGTTCGGCTTTGCCGCCATCTTCCTGTTTTCCAGCTACAATATGCTGCCCACCGCCCACAATAACAACAACGCCATCATGAAGCGTGCAGACAAGGCCGAAGCCGCCATGGCAGAGTATGTGAAGCACTACCCCCACGGGGCTTTCCCGGTGGCAAGCTGGTACGCCCACCCCATCGTGCTCAAGCGGATGATGGACGCCGTGGAAGAGGGGAAAGCCATCACCGTGCCGGAAGCACTGGATGCGGTGAAGGCACGCCTGAAGAGCCTGAACGCAGACGTGCAGGTGGAGCAGGAGGAATACGACGAGGTGGTGGTCATCAAGGCCATGTTCCTCAACCACGATTATCAGTAAAACCTTGTGATAGCACAAAACCGGACAGCCTGCGGGCCGTCCGGTTTTTGCTTTTACAGGAACGTTATGCACACCCGCCTTCGGATAGTACGGTATAGAATGTTGCACAATAGAAGGGAAGGCTGAATTGTGCAATCTATACAGTAAAAAATGATACTATTTTGAAACTTTTGCAGATTGTGCGGCGAAAACGACAGATTGTGAAAAAAATGATATTTTTCTCTGGAATATGCTATCCTAGCATCAGAATATGGAGCTTCGGGCTCCGCGGCAGGAAGAACACCGAAAAAAGGAGACTATCATGAACAAAATTTCTCGTCGTCAGTTTCTTCGCACCGGCACAGCTGCCGGTATGCTGGGTGCAGCAGTGGTAAGCGGCGCTACCTCTGCCAGCGCTTGTTTTGAGCCGGAGTTGGCTCTTACCTGCACGCAGACCGCTGTGGTGGAGGGTTACGATTGGGGCCCCGGCGTCAAGGCGACCATTCTTACCTTCGACCGTTTACTGGATCCTCGCAGCGTCCGGGCAGAAGATATCGCCTCGGTGGTGGAGCATAAGGAGTCCATGGATTGGGGCAACTTTGGCGGCCCCCACATCGTGGCCAGCGCGCCCCGCACGGTAACAGCGGCCTATACCTGCTCTAAAAACGGTAAAAAGCTGGAGGTCCCCTCCAAGTATGTCTGTCTGGAAATGTCCTGCGACCCCAACACCGGCAGTCCCTTCTGCTACGACTTTCTGGTGGGCATGAATACATGGTGCAAGCCCTATGAGCTGGAGATCAACATGAAGGAGAACTCTGCTCTGGCTACCATTTTTGGGCAGAAGGTCACCGCTACTGTTGACCCGGTAGTGGACCACGAGGATGCCCTGATCCCTCAGATGAAGCAGTTTGTCACCGATGGAGTGTTCCGCGGCACCGATGGCAAAGAGCTGACGTATGGCTACTACGCACCTAAGGGTCGGAAGCTGCCTCTGGTCATCTGGCTCCACGGTGCGGGAGAGGGCGGCAAGGATCCTTCTATTGCTTTTCTGGGCAACAAAGCCTCTGCGCTCCTCAGTGACGAGTTCCAGCAGGCCATGGGCGGGGCTGCCTATGTGCTGCTGCCCCAGACCCCCACGTTTTGGCTGCAATATAATGAGGCCGGGGACTGGGGCAACAACCCGGGCGTGCCCTCGGTGTACACCCAGACCCTGAAAGAGCTCATTGATGCCTTTGTGGCAGAGCATCCCCAGATCGACACGAACCGCATCCTTATTGGCGGCTGCTCCAACGGTGGTTATATGACCGTGAACATGGCGATCCAGTATCCCGGATACTTTGCAGCGGCTTACCCCATCTGCGAGGCCTACAAGGACAGCGGCATTACCGAGGAGCAGTTGGCAACTCTGAAGGAACTGCCCATGTGGTTCATCTATGCAGAGAACGACACGACTGTGGACCCGGCGGTCTTTGAGGCGCCCACATTGGCACGTTTGAAAGCGGTGGATGCCAAGGTGCACACCAGCATTTTTGCCGATGTTCATGATACCACCGGTCTGTACAAAGGCACTGATGGTGAACCCTACCAGTATATGGGTCACTGGAGCTGGCTGTACTTCTTCAACCGGGAATGCAAGGATGATATCACCGGCGAGGATCTGTGGACCTGGCTGGGCAAACAGAGCAAGTAATCACTAAAAAGTAAGAGGGCTGCTGCACGGTTTGTGCAGTGGCCCTTTTGTGTGCAGGGACGCCCCCTTTCGTAAAAAGTCCCCCGGGAAGATCCGCGGATTTTCCCGGGGGACAATTTTTAGATCAGCGTCTCCATCAGCAGCGGGTCGTGGGGATGGGCGTACTTCTGCTTGGCGATCTCGATAAAGGACTGCACCTCCAGCCGGGGTGCGTGGCGCATGGCGGCGATCTCCACCGTCACCGGGGGAAAATCCAGCAGCGGCACCTTGACGATGCCCGGGATCACCGCCGTGGACAGGCAGGGCACGATGGACATGGCAGTGCCCATCTGGATCATGATCAGCGCACCCTCAAAGCTGGGAGAGATCTTGCTGCAATCCACCCCCACCTGCGCCAGCTGCTCCAGCGACGGCCCCTGACAGGCAGACAGAAAGCTGTCGAACGCGCCGGAGGACACCACGCTCTGCCCTTTCAGGTCTGCCAGATGCAGCGCCCGCCGGTCGGCAAGGGGAGAGTTAGGGTTCATCAGCACATGGTATCCCAGAACGAACAGGGGCGTAAAGGAGATATCCCGGTCGCGGGAGTGCTCGGTGGCGTAGAAAAAGCCGATGTCCAGCTGCCCGGAGCGCAGCTGCTCCAGTGGGCGGCGGTTGTCCTGCGGCACAACGTCCACGCAGGCGTTGGGGAACTGGTGCTGGAACTCGGCAAGAATGCTGGAAAAAGTGCCGTAGTCGAACAGCTGCCGCAGACCCACCGTCAGGCGGGAGCGGTCGGCTTCCTGAATATCCTGCGCCTTTTTCAGCGCCTGCCGGCCAAAGCTGGTCATCTGCACCATGTCCAGATAAAAGGACTGCCCGGCGGCGGTCAGCTTGGTGCGGCGGGTGGTGCGCTCGAACAGGTGCAGCCCGGTCTCCTTTTCCAGCGCATTGATCTGGTAGGTGATGGCGGGCTGGGTGGTGAACAGCCGCTCGGCGGCGGCGCTGAAATTCAGCTCCTCTGCTACGGCAATAAAGCACTCCAACTGGTAAATCGTCATAGAACCGCGCGCCTCCTTGGGTAAAAAAGATGGTCATCTTTATTATACAGGATTGCTGACACGCCGTAAAGAGAAAGAAATTTATAAAGAGATTTGATAAATCGGGATGCAAATTTGTATTTCACACCGGAACGAAACTTTGCTATAATCGTATCAATGTTCAAAATGCACGAAGGAACAGGAAAAACGCAAAAAAGAAGAGAAAAGAAAAAGAAAGGCGAACCTTATGGCTAAGATCTCTCGTCGCAACTTTATGCGCGGTGCCGCTGTGGGCACCATGGGCGCAGCTGCTGCCGGTCTGCTGACCGCCTGCGGCAACTCCGCTTCCAGCACCACCAGTGCTCCCGCTTCCTCCGCAGCTTCCTCTGCTGCTTCCTCCGCTGTGACCAAGCCCTCCTCCCCGGTAGACGGCAAGTACGTCACCAAGGCGATGGGTCACGAAAGCTGGGTGCATGTTGCCACCACCTTCTTTGACGGCAAGATCACTGCCTGTGAGGTGCTGTCTCACGAGGAGACCATCGGCATCGGCAACTATGCCTGCTCCCGCATCCCCGCCGCCATCGTCGAGCACCAGAGCGTCAACGTGCCCAACCTGCGCGGCTCCTCCATCACCTCCATGGCTGTCAAGGCAGCTGTGAAGGAGGCCATCGAGCTGGCTGGCTATAACGTGGACGACTTCTCCAAGGAAGTCACCATTGCAGCTTCCAACGAGGTCATCGAGGAAGAGGCTGATGTCGTCATCATGGGTGCCGGCACCTCCGGCCTGACCTGCGCCTGCCGCCTGCTGGAGGCCGGCTACAGCGTCATTCTGGTGGAGAAGCGCGATATCCCCGGCGGCTCCATGTCCATGACCTACGGCGGCGTTGCCACCGCAGGCTCCAAGCTGCAGTACAACTACGATGTGGACGGCAGCTTCCGCAGCTCTGCTATGGGCACGCTGGAAGGCATGATGAACTTCTGGCAGACCATGGAGAAGTACCACCGCACCGAGTTCTTCAACGGTGAAATGCCCTACATGACCAAGCAGTACACCGTCGCTGGTGACCTGGTGGACTGGATGGCAGGCATCGGCATCGGCTTCAACACCATGGGCAACTACGAAAGCGCTACCCAGTACGGCGCTTCCACCCCGTATCTGGCACCCGGCTGCTACGAGGGCGGCGCAGGCTATGCCATGATGTTCATGGCACAGCGCGTGGAGAAGTACGAGAAGGGCAAGATCATCTACTCCACCAGCGTCACCGACCTGATCAAGGACGAGAGCGGCCGTGTTGTGGGCTTCCACGCTAAGGGCGAGAACGGCGCAAGCTACACCCTGCGCGGCAAGGCTGTCTGCCTTGCTTCCGGCGGCTTTGCCAAGAACCCCGAAATGCTGAAGAAGTACAGCCCCGACTACGCCGACTTCTTCTTTAACTGCGCTTCCAGCATGACCGGCGAGGGCATCCAGATGGGTATCGACGCCGGCGGCTATGTGGAGTGCGAGAACCGCGCTCTGCCCGCCTTCCTGTCCAGCTACAAGAGCAAGTTTGAGCTGGCCTTCATCCACCAGACTGCGCCCGGCATCATGGTCAACATCAAGGGCGACAACATCGGCAACATCGTCTCCGATAACCACTACACCATGGCAAAGGCAAAGCTGAACAAGGACAACGGCGACACCTTCTACTATGTGTTCGACGAGTCCTCCGCCATCAAGCTGCGCGACAGCGAGTCCTACGGCTTCAACGGCTATGTTGCCATGTTCGAGAAGGGCGAGGCTGTGCACTACGACAGCGTGGAGAAGGCTTCCGAGGAGCTGAACCTGCCCAATCTGGCAGACGCCATCGAGGCTAACAACGCCGCCGCTCTGGCTGGTGAGCCGGACGAGTTCGGCCGCCGCAACTGCCCCTACATCGAGACCCGCGACGGTCTGTGGGCGATCCGCGTTGACCCCACCTTCTACCTGACCACCGCAGGTCTGGCCATCGATACCGATTGCCACGTCCTGACCGAGGACAAGAAGGCTATCCCCGGCCTGTACGCTGCCGGCGACGTCTGCGGCTCCATCGAGGAGAAGGACGCCAAGCAGTACGGCATGGGCTTCGATGCCGCTCTGACCTACGGCTACATCATGGGCGAGACCCTGAAAAAGGAGATCTGAGCTGCGCTCTGAGCCCCTGACCCATAAGACATAAAAAGGCTGCTGCACAAAACCGTGCAGCAGCCTTTTTGCGTGGAAGAACAAGCGCTCGCGCCTTGTTTAGAAACGACACAATGTCGTGCAAAGTGCCCTTGACATCCCTGCCGAAACTGGGTATACTTGAAATGGAAAAGGCGCTGACTGCAATGGCCAGCTCCCAACCGGTTCAGTTAATCATAAGAATGACCGCCACGGTTTGGTAGACAGGGGCGGTCATTTTTTTGTAGCATACAAATACAATCAAGAGGTTCGGTTTCGCCCGCAGCGCTTTGCGGCGAAAACGAACCCTCTCAGTCACGCCTGACGGCGTGCCAGCTCCCCCGAAGGGGGAGCTTTATTCATGTGAGCCGAAAGATGGTAAAAGCTCCCCCTTCGGGGGAGCTGGCGAACGAAGTGAGCCTGAGAGGGTTGTCCGCTGAAAACTGCAAAAAGCCTACCCGCAGCGCGAATGTTTCCGCAGGAAACAAGCGCTGCAAATGCCGTTTGCCATCACGCCCCCTCCCGTGAAAAAAGGATACCGGAGCGTCCGCAGACGCTCCGGTATCCCGAAATTAAAAATAATTCGTCCTCTTACGCCGCCGCCTGCTTACGGAAAATAGTCATTGCACGCTTGTAGCAGCTGGCAAAATAGGCGATTTCTGCCAGTGCGGTCAGCGTCCAGCTGCACGGGTACAGCAGGTACAGCGCGGGGATAGTGTGGAAGTGCGCAAAGATGGTGTACACCCAGATCACCCGGAACACGCAGGAGCCCAGCACCACGATGACGGTGGGCACCACCGTCTTGCCTAGCCCGCGGGAGGCGGCGATGGTGCAGTCCATAAAGGCCGAGATGCAGTAGGCAAAGGCCATCACGGCCACACGCTTCATGCCGGCGTCGATGACCGCCGCTTCGGTGGTGAACAGCGCAAGGAAGGATGGCCCGCAGAAGAACAGCGCCGCGCCCAGCGCAAGCCCCACGCCGAAGGAATAGCCCAGACTGATGAAGTAGCTCTTCTTCACCCGGTCAGGCCGTCCTGCGCCGTAGTTCTGGCTCATAAAGCTGGCGCAGGCCATGTAGAAGGCCGCCATGCAGTCGTAGATCAGCGCATCCGCGTTGGCGGCAGCGCTGTTGCCCTTGACCATCAGAGAGTCGAAGGAGTTGACGCCTGCCTGAATGAACAGGTTGGCAATGGCAAAAATAGCGTTCTGCAAACCGGCGGGCACGCCCAGCGCAAGGATGCTCTTGGCCTGCGCCGGGTCCAGCTGCAATTTGTGCGGGTCCAGCGCGTAGCAGTCCTGCACCCGGGTCAGCGCCCGCAGGATCAGAAATGCCGAAACGCACTGACTGATGGCACTGGCCAGCGCCACGCCCACCACGCTCAAATCGCACACGATGACAAAGAACAGGTTCAGCAGAACGTTCAGCGCACCGGCAATGGACAGATACATCAGCGGCTTTTTGGTGTCGCCGATGGAGCTGAACACCGCGTTGCCGAAGTTGTACAGCGCCAGCGCCGGCATACCCAGAAAATACACCCGCAGATATAAGATCGCGCCGGGCAGCAGATCCTCCTTGGTGTTCAGCAGCCGCAGCATGGCAGGGGAGCCCAGCAGGCCGATAAGCAGCAGCACCACACCGGCAACGGCGCTTATGATGGCCGCTGAGTGGACGGTCTTTTTCACGTCCTTGGGGTGGCGCGCACCGTAAAAACGCGCCACCAGCACGTTGATGCCGTTGCTCAGGCCAATGAGAAAGCCGGTGAACAGGGTCACCAGCGTGCTGGTGGAGCCCACAGCGCCCAGCGCCGTGGAACCGGCAAAGCGCCCCACCACCGCTACGTCCGACATATTGAACAGCACCTGCAGCAGGTTGGAAAGCGCCAGCGGCAGACTGACCAGAAAAATCTGCTTGGCCAGAGGGCCTTCCGTCAGCGTATTCGTTTGAGAAGCCATACTTTTTTCCTTTATCCTATACATCCTAAACCGTGCCCGCGCACACCGGGGCACAGCCTCTATTATAAGGCACTGCGGTACTTTTGCAAGATGGATTCAATAAAATAAATAAAAAAGGACTGCTGCACAGAACCTGTGCAGCAGTCCTTGGTGCGACCGGGAGGATTCGAACCTCTGGCCTTCCGGGTCGGAGCCGAACGCTCTATCCAGCTGAGCTACGATCGCAAATGCCGTACCCCTTTGGTGGGTACAACACAGTATAACACATCAGGATGCAAAATGCAAACGAAAATCGTCAACCCTTCCGGTTTCGCAGCCAGATGCGGTGCAGGCCGTCGGTGATCAGGGTCTCGCGGTAGTGGATGGGGGTGCGGCAGGCCTCCCGGATGGAGCGGGGCAGGTCGCCGGTAGCGTAAAAAGCGGTCTGCGCACCCAACTCGGCGCAGAAGCGGTCGGCCAGACCGTCCAGCATACTGGCGGTGCCCAGCACGAAGCCGTTCTGTAAGCAGGCCGAGGTGCTCTTGCCCAGCACCGAATCCGATGCGCGGGCGGCGGGGTCGATCTGGGGCAGCTGGGCGGTTTTCTGAACCAGCGCATTCATGGAAAGCTGCGGCCCGGGCAGGATCACACCGCCCACAAGCTCCTGCTTTGCGTTTACCGCCATCAGGGAGATGGCGGTGTCTGCCGAGATGACCACCAGCGGCCCGGGACACTCTGCCAGCGCCGCCACCGCGCCGCACAGAAGCTCTGCGCCCAGCTGTGCGGGATTGTCCAGCCGCAGCTTGATGCCGCTTTTCAGCCCCGGCCCCACGGTCAGGATGCGTGCCTTGCATAAGAGCTGTAAAGCCGCCAGCACCCGCCCGCTGAGCATGGGCACCACACTGCCCAGAATGCCGCCCTCGATCTGCGCCGGGGATGCCCCGTATAGCTGTAACAGGTTCACCAGCCGGATGGCGTATTCCTCCACCGTGGCAGCAGGGTCGGAGTGCAGCCGCCCGCAGAAGATCAGGGTATCTTGTTCGTAGCCGCCCACGGTGATGTGGGTGTTGCCGATATTGACGGTGAGGATCATGGGTCAGGGCTCCTTTCGCGGCGCTTTATAATGTATATAATATATAATAGCGCACCCGCCGCCGATACGCAAGGCTTTTGCCTCCGCAAAGAAATTGGAAAAAAGATGTCAAAAAGTGTTGACAAGAACCCCGGGGTGTGGTATTATACTTGAGCGCCAAGCGCTGAGACAAAAGAATGACTTCTGAAGTTCCAGCAGGAAGCTCTTGAAAAGAACCAATGAACGTTCAAATGTTCCGGTTAGCACCGAGAAACTGCTGAACGATTTAAGTTCAAAAAACTTCAAAAGCTTCTCAAAAAAGTGCTTGACAAAAAACCGCTTCTGTGGTAAAATAATCAAGTCGTCAGCCGCAAGGCTGAGGCGCACAGGACCTTGAAAATTGAACAATATCGAAAGAACTTGTAACGGAACCTATTTTCGTGTTGGAA
>CAKTCK010000005.1 GCA_934539245.1 uncultured Faecalibacterium sp. | reverse complement strand
TGGCAGACACGCAGCAGCAGATGGAGTAATCATCGCCCCAGACGGGCTTCATCACATCGTCGTTCTCGTACTGGACGCTGCTGGTGTTGACGGAAACCTTGGCGGCGTACTTCTTAAAGGCCTCCGGCAGGGCAGAGGAGTACAGCACGGTCAGGTTGGGCTCCGGTGCGGGGCCCATGTTCTCCAGTGTGTGCAGGAAGCGGTAGCAGTTTTTGGTGACCATGCTGCGGCCGTCCATGCCGATGCCGCCCACTTCCAGGGTAGCCCACACGGGGTCGCCGGAGAACAGCTGGTTGTAGCTGGGGATGCGGGCAAACTTGACCATGCGGAACTTCATCACCATGTGGTCGATCAGCTCCTGGGCCTGGCTCTCGGTCAGGGTGCCGTTGTCCAGATCGCGCTGGATGTAGATATCCAGGAAGGTGGAGATGCGGCCCACGCTCATGGCAGCGCCGTTCTGGGTCTTGATGGCGGCCAGGTAGCCGAAGTACAGCCACTGGCAGGCCTCCTTGGCGTCCTTGGCGGGCTGGGAGATGTCGTAGCCATAGGTCTCGGCCATCTTCTTCATGCCCTTCAGGGCGCTGATCTGGCGGGCGATCTCCTCGCGCAGACGGATGACATCATCGGTCATGGTGCCGTCGCCGCAGTTGGCAAGATCCTCCTGCTTGAACTGGATCAGAGCGTCGATGCCGTACAGGGCAACGCGGCGGTAATCGCCCACGATGCGTCCGCGACCGTAGGTGTCCGGCAGACCGGTGATGATGTGGGTGTGGCGTGCCTTCTTCATCTCAGGGGTGTAGGCATCGAACACAGCCTGATTGTGGGTGCGGGTGTAGTCGGTAAAGATCTTGTGCAGCTCGGCAGAGGGCTGGTAGCCGTAGGTGGTGCAGGCCTGCTCTGCCATCTTGATGCCGCCGTAGGGCATAAAGGCGCGCTTGAGGGGCTTGTCGGTCTGCAGGCCCACGATCTGCTCCAGATCCTTCAGGTTTTCGTCAATATAGCCGGGGCCGTAGGAGGTCAGGCTGCTGACCACCTCGGTCTCCATATCCAGCACGCCGCCCTTGGCGCGCTCGGCCTTCTGCAGCTGCTGCAAAGCACCCCAAAGCTTATCGGTAGCCTCGGTAGGGCCTGCCAGAAAGCTTTCGTCGCCGTCATACGGGGTGTAGTTTTTCTGGATGAAGTCACGCACATTGACCTCTTCCTTCCAGATACGGCCTTCAAAGCCTTCCCACTGTTCAAACTGGATCATTGGAACCTCCTTGCTCCATTACGCGGTTAGCGAATTCTAACTAATGAGCCTTTGAAAAACCGCTCTTCATAGGCGGCTTTCTGGGGGCGAAACGGTCTTGCGCTGCCGGCAGCGGCAGCTCTTACTACAAGGTGTAGACAAAAATAAAAACCTGCCCACAAAATCTTGCGTTATTATAATAGCAAGAACTACTTTAAAAAGCAATAGAAAACAAGTGGGTTTTCTTCCAAAGCAAAGGGCTTTCTTTGGGCAGAATGTAGAAAAAACGCCGAAACCCCGGCGGCACACACACTTTGCGAAAAAAATTGCAAATTAAGGGTTGACAAGACTAACCGTCTGTGGTATCCTGTTCTCGCAGCGGTGGTTAGCTAATTCTAACCACGTTGCACCAGAAAAAAGGAGCGTCTGCAAGCGCTCCGCTCCATTCCTCCATTCCTTTCTCTTTTCTACGGGAAGCGGCAGCACGGTTTGCTCTGCTGCTTCCGGCGCGGCACCGGCTGTGTTTGGTACCACAGCCGACGCAAAGAAAACAAAAACGGGACGTGCAGCTTGACCACCTGCACGCCCCGATTTTTGTTTTTACTTCCCCAGTCCCGCCAGCTGTTCATACAGCTGTGCTGCGCCGCCGCCGGGATATTTTACGCTGACAAAGGCGCTGTTCAGGATGCACACGCCGTCGGAGTACACCGTCAGCAGGAACTTCTGATTTTCGGCATCGTCATAAAAGCTGACGGTGACCGACTGCACCGGGAAGGTATCGTGGGTGTAGGCAGAATAGTTCTGGTTCAGCTTTTTGCGGCAGGAGACGGTGGAAAGCAATTCTGCCGTTTGCTGGAACGCTTCGCTGCCCATGGAGAGGAGGTGATAGTCCATCTCGTTTGTGCTGCCCCAATGCGCCACTTCCTCGGTGCGGAGCGTGCCCTGCGAGCTGGCGCGTACCAGTGCTTTCAGGTCGATGGGGCGGTACAGCACCGCAAAAGCTGCCAGTGCAAACAGGATAAAAAATAAAGCAGTGCGGGGAATGTGGAAGCTTTTCATCTGCTCACCCCTCCTTTGGCGGCTCTATTTGAGCCAGATGCCGCTGGGCGATGAAAAAGCCCACGGCGCTGGCGGCAAATACCACATAATAGCTGGCGATGCGGTAGAGCATCAGCACGCTCATCACCTCGCCCCGCTCCAGAAAGCTGCCGAACACCAGCAGAAAGGCGGTCTCGATGGAGCCCATCCCGGCTACGTTGGGCAGGGCGTTGGAGACGAAGAGCATCAGGCTGGTGAGCAGCTGCACCTGCCAGAAGCCCAGCGGCGAAAGCCCCATGAACCGGATGCACAGGTAGGGCAGGCAGAACAGCCCGAACAGCTTGAGCGCCTGCAAGGCAAAAATTTTCAGGCAGCGGGGCTTATCTGCCAGCAGGCGGCGGCTCTCGGTGCCCAGCACTTCCAGCTGCTCCAGCCAGTCGGCGCGGCGCTGCTGCCACTTTTCGGTCTTGGGCAGAAAGCCCAGCAGCCAGCGGGCGAGGTTCTGCACCAGAGGCGAGACGCACAGCAGCACCAGCGCCACGATAATTACCGCTACCACAGCGTATGCCATGGGCAGGTAGCGCATGACACCGGTGGTGTTGGCGGCAAGCCAGCGGCGCTGCAACAGCAGCATCACGGTGGCGTACAAAAGCACGGTGCTCTTGTGGAAAACGTATTCCAACGTCATCAGGCCTGCGCCGGGGCCCAGCGGCAGCCCGGCTCTGTGCAGATAGTACAGCTGCACCGGTACTGCACCGGCACCCAGCGTGACCACGTTGCCAAAGGTGCCGCACCAGCCTACATCCAGCCCCTGCCACAGCTTGAACTGCGGCAGACGGCTGCGCACGATGACCCACGCCACACACCCTTCCAGCAGGGGGTAGCTGAGGCCGACCGCCAGCACCGCCAGCACCTGCCACACCGACAGCTGTGCCAGCGCCGTGGTGATCTCGGCCCAGTGATCCTTAAAAGTAAACACGATGATACAGGTAAGTGCCAACAGCACCAGCAGAGAGATCACAGTCTTTTTGCGGGAGGGCTGCTGCGCGGCGGCTTGGCTCATGGAAACAAAACTCCTTTCACACCCAGAAATCTAAAACCAGTATAGCACATCTCCCGCTGCCCTTTGTGAACGGAAGTGGAACTTTGTTGGGCAATTTGGGGGATTTGATAAAATGGAAAGACCCGGCTGCGGCATGAAAAAGGATCGCTGCACCAAATGACGCACAGCGATCCCTTTTGTTTTTATTATGTACTTCTCAGTCCAGATCGGCGGCTTCCAGCACCGTGACACCTTCGCGCTCAAAGGTCTTGCGGAGGATATCGGCCAGACCCGGGTTGGGTGCCTTGTTGTGGATGCACAGGATGATCTTTCCGTTCAGGCTGGCGGCTTCCACGCCCACGGATGCGCCCTCCGGCGGTACCCAGACACCAAAATCCGTGGTGTACTGCGCCAGCTCCGGGGTGGCGGGCATCAGCGGGTTGCCCAGATAGCTGAGCCAGAAATCCGAAATGGTGCCGCCGATGTACTCGCCCATCTGGAACACCCGCTGCTTGATGCGCAGGGGCGCTTTTTGCTGGTCCACCTTGTACACCCAGCCCATCTGCTCGGTCATGCGGCGGCGCTTGGACTGCGGCTGCAAGTCCCGCTTGATGTCTGCATCTACGTCAGATACAAAATCCGCAAGGCGGGTCTGGGCTTGCAGCTGCACCGTATGCTCGAAGCTGCATACGCAGTTGTACAGCGCATGCGGCACACCGGCCACATCGCGGGTATCAGAGGAGTAGGAATACTGGATATTCTCCTTGCCCAGATACTCCCGCATCGCCATGCACAGCAGACCCATCAGGGCGCTTACCGGCTTTGCGTTGTTTGCCAGTGCTTTTTCCACAAGGCTCTGCTTGCTCAGGCACACCCGGGTGCGGCGCAGCGTTCCCTCGTAGGTCTGCACCACGTCCCGCTGGATGGCATCGCTCCCGCCCTCCACGGGCGGGTTCTCTGCCAGCATGGCATCCATATCATAGGGCGGGTCGCACACGATCTGCTGCACCGCAAAGGCAGTGCCGTAACGCAGGTTGCAGTACTGTTCCAGAATGCTGGTGAACAGGGGCGATACCCCGTGGCCGTCCATCAGGAAGTGGTGCCAGTCAAAATAGACGGTATCACCCTCGCAGCTGATGCAGAATAGGTAGCCGTTCGTCTGTTCCGGGATATTGCGCATGGTGCTGCCGGGGTACACAAGGCAGGACTCAGTGTTGGGCTCCAGCCACATCTCCCGCTTTTCCTGCACCAGACGCTGGGTATAATAAGGCGCACTTGCCAAGGCCGTTGTCAGTGCCCGCTGCAAAAGGGCGGGGTCCACCGCATCCCGCAGCGAGAACTGATACCGGCACTGGACCTTTTCCCGACGGAAAAAATACATGACACCCTGAAAGTTATATTCCGTCGAGCGCTGTTGTGTTTCCATTGGTTTTTACCCCACGTTTGCTGCCAGATAATCCACCAGATCACCCATGGTGACAAAGTTGCGCAGCTCCTTTTCCGGGATGCGCAGACCAAAGGTCTCCTCAAGATCTGCCACAATGGTCAAGATCTCCATAGAGGACAGATCCAGATCGTCCATCAGGACGCTGCTTTCGGTCACATCCTCCGGCGATACCTCTGCGACGTCCTCCAGAATAGCCGTGATCTGAGAAATGATTTCTGCACGTTCCATCGTATAATGCTTCCTTTCTGTTGCGTTTTACTTGCGCACCAGCTTGCCAGCGCCGTTGCGGGGCAGCGGCGTTTCGCTGAACTCCACCACGCCGATGCGCTTGTACAGCGGGACGGTGCGGTTCATCTGGGTAACAAAGTCCCGCACGGTCTGCTGGTGCTCTTTTTCACAGTATACCACAACACCTATCTTTTTGCCCAGTTCTTTTACGATACATTCCTGTACGGCGGGACATTTTTCTAACATGCCCTCCAGCTCCTCGGGGCTGATGTTCTCGCCGCTGTCCAGAATGATCAGGTTCTTCTTGCGTCCAGTGATATAATAGTAGCCATCCTCGTCCACCCGGGCAAGGTCGCCGGTATGCACCCAGCCGTCCTTGTCGATGACCTCTGCGGTGCCCTCTGGGTCCTTATAGTAGCCCATCATCACGCAGTCGCCGCGCATGCACAGCTCGCCGTCCGGCTCGATCTTGTAGTCCATGTACTCGCTGCCCTGACCCACGGCGCCAATGTGCTTTTCGTCCTGTGCAAAGTTGATGATGCCGGCGGCGCAGGTCTCGGTAGCGCCGTAGCACTGGATGACGAACATCCCGTTGTGCACCATATCCAGCAGCACCTGCGGGTCGAACATGGCGGAGGAGCCGATGGGCACCCACAGCTCGCCCAGACGGTCGCGGCGGCCGCGCATCACGTCCTTGTGCAGGGAATTCATGATCATCGGCACCACAGACATGATCTGGCTGGGCATCTTCTGGATATCGCGGTAGAAGTTGCGGATATCACTGCCCAGGTTCAGCGGCCAGCCCATGACGGTGGTGGAGAACAGGTCGATGAAAGCGCCCAGATGGAACATGGGCAGCACCATGTAGTGGCCGGGCAGGGGCTTTGTCAGGTCGATCTTCTCCGCCAGCTTTTCGGAGATGCGCCAGAACACATGACCGGAGCTGAACAGGTTGCGCTCGCTCATCATAACGCCCTTGCTCAGGCCGGTGGTACCGGAGGTGAACATCAGCACCATCAGGTCATCGTGACCGATGGGGTGCAGCTCTGCTGCTGGCTCATAGCTGCGGAACTCGTCCATGGGATGCAGCAGGCTGCCGTAGGCGGCCTCCAGCTGCTCCTTGTTGCCGTAGTCCTCGCCGTCGGTCAGGATGGCGGCGGGCTCCACCAGCTCCAGCTCGTGGGACATCTCTGCCCAGCTCTTGCGCTGGTTCATCGGCACCAGCACGCAGCCTGCCATGATTGCGCCGAAGGTGTTTACCACATATTCGTAGCTGTTCTTGCTCAACAGGCAGATCTTTTTGCCCTTCACATCCGGGATGGTGCTCTGAAGGTAGGTGACCGTCCGGCGGACATCCTGTGCCAGCTCCTTAAAAAGAACGGTGGTCACCGTGTCGGTCTCCTCGGTGTAGTAACGGAAGGCCACGCGCTCGGGGAATTCCTTTTCCATGCCCTGCGTAATGGCATCGTACATCGTGTTCACGAATTTTTCCATTGTAGGTACCCTCCTGTTTTGTTCCGTTTATTTTATACTCAGCGTACCAGCTTGCCCGTAGCATTGCGGGGCAGCGGAGTTTCGCTGAACTCCACCACGCCAATGTGCTTATACAGCGGCAGGGTACGGTTCAACTGGGTGACATGATCCCGCACGGTCTGCTGCTGCTCTTTCTCACAGTATACCATAACGCCGATCTTTTTGCCCATTTCTTTTACAACGCATTCCTGCACAGCGGGGCATTTTTCCACAAGACCTTCCAGCTCCTCGGGGCTGAGGTTTTCGCCGCTGTCCAGAATGATCAGGTTCTTCTTGCGTCCGGTGATGTAGTAGTAGCCATCCTCGTCCACCCGGGCAAGGTCGCCGGTGTGGAACCAGCCGTCCTTGTCAAGGACTTCTGCGGTGGCCTCGGGGTCTTTATAGTAGCCCAGCATGATGCTGTCGCCGCGCATGCACAGCTCCCCGTCCGGCTCGATCTTGTAATCCAGATAATCGTTGCCCTGTCCCACAGCGCCGATATGCTTTTCATCCTGCGCGTAGTTGATGATGCCGTCGCCGCAGCTCTCGGTAGCGCCGTAGCCCTGCACCACGAACATCCCGCTGTTGGCCACATCCAGCATCACCTTCGGGTCGAACATGGCAGAGGAGCAGATGGGCACCCACAATTCACCCAAATGGTCGCGGCGGCCGCGCATCAGATCCTTGTGCAGGGTGTTCATGATCACTGGAACCACCGCGATGACCTGACTGGGCATCCGCTGGATCTCCTTATAGAAATTGCGGATATCATTGCTGATATTCAGTCCCCAGCCGCCGTGTGCCCAGGAGAACAGGCAGATGAAGGCGCTCAGGTGGAACATGGGCAGCACAACATACTGGCTGACTATAAGCTCCGGGTCGTGCTTATATTCCATCATGTGCTCACCGATCTGCACATGGGCGCGCATGACGCTGAAGAAGTTGCGCTCGCTCAGCATCACGCCCTTGCTGCGTCCGGTGGTGCCGGAGGTGAACATCAGCACCATCAGGTCATCGTGGCCGATGCAGCGGGGCATCTCTGCCACCGGCTCATAGCTGCGGAAGCCGTCCATGGGGCGCAGGATGCTGCCGTAGGCGGCTTCCAACTGCTCCTTGGTGCCGTAGTTCTCGCCGTCGGTCAGGATGGCGGTGGGTTCCACCAGCCCCAGCTCGTAGGACAGCTCGTCCCAGCTCTTGTGCTGGTTCAAAAGCACCAGCACGCCGCCCGCCAGCATGATGCCGAAGGAATTTACGGCGTATTCATAGCTGTTTTTATTCAGCAGGCAGATTTTTTTGCCCTTGATATCCGGGATGGTGCTCTGGAAGTAGCTGACCGCACGGCGGATGTCCCGTGCGTAGTCCTTATAAAGGACGGTGGTCACCTCGTCCGTATCTTTATTATAGAAGCGGAGCGCCACACGCTCCGAAAAACGCTGTTCCATATTCAGGGTGACCAGATCATATACGGTGTCCAGTACCTTTACCTTCATCATTGCTTTTCCCTCCCAAGTTGTCATTCCATGCAGCGGTGCGCCGCGCTGTGCCCAGTATACAATATCTTCCAGTGCAATGCAATACTTCTGCAACATTTAATTTCCTGCATTGACAATTTTTACTTGCGTATCTTCCGGTACGGTTTGGCCAAATTCTACCTTTCGTTGCAATCTGCGGATTCCTGTGCTACAATTTTTAGCGCAAAATACCAGTTCCGGTATGGCGCGGACTGCAAAACAAAATTGACAGTCTCTATAAAAAGCATTATACTAGCCATATATCATGGCGATGCTGTATAAAAACTGATCATTTGCGCCGTATCCGGCTTTTTCTCAAGGGGTATTTGTCCGGCGCAGGGAAGGAACTTTCATGGAAACAACCAAGCCCCGCACGGTCAGCTCCATCGGGATGTTTGATATGCTCAAGGGCGCAGGGATGCTGTCCATCGTGCTGGGGCATACGGTAGAGCTTTATCCGCTCCAGCTGTCGAGCGGTCTGTCGCTGTTCGCCTTTTTTTGCTTTATCTACCGCGAGACCCTAATGGCAGCCTTTTTTATTGCCAGCGGCTACGGCTTCCGCAAGCGCTCCATTGGCAAGTGCATCCACCAGCAGCTCAAAAGTCTGCTCAAGCCCTTTTGCTATACGGCGGTTTTTACTACGGTGCTGCATTTTATCATTCATTATAATACCTTTCACTATCTGCCCGGTTCGCTGACCGAAAGCATCAAGGTGGCAGGCGGTTTTCTGCTGGGTCTGCCCCACACCGCCACCTACTTCGGGCAGGAGTTCTTTTCCTGCGGACCCATGTGGTATCTGCTGGCGCTGCTGATGGGCTGGATCTTGCTGGACGTCATCCTGAACATCTTCCCAGAGCGGTACATCCCGTGGGCGGTGGGCGGCTGCGCCCTGCTGGGCTGGGGTGCCAGCCTTGTATGGGAGCTGCCCTTCTGCCTGATCCAAGGTGCGGTGATCACACCGTACCTGTACATTGGCTACCTTGCCAAGCGTCAGCACTGGCTGGATCAACCCCTGTCACGGCGGATGTCCTGCATCCTGTGGGCAGCTGTGCTGCTGATCCCGGCGGCAGCGTTTGCTACCGGCAGCACCGACTGTGTTTCCATGGCGGAGTGGACCTTAGGCCCCATCAGCATCCTGCTGGACGGCCTTGCCGGTCTGCTGTTCGTCCGGCTGTTTCTGCGCTTGAACCGACACCGGAATGCGCTGGTGAGCTTTTTCGAGGCTATCGGCCGCCGCTCCCTGTATATTTTCTGCATACATACCGTGGAGCTTACCGCCATTCCGTGGTATCTGTTCGCCGCAAAATACGCCGACCGCCCCATTTTGGGCATCACCCTGCAATATATCCTTTCGCTGGGCTCCATTTGGCTGATCTGCGCCCTGCTGCAGCGGCGGCGGGATTTGATCATCAAGCTGTTCCCCGCCCGGCGGCATACCCCGCAGGTGCACTACACTGCGCGGCACTGATTTTTTAGAAGCTGGGGTGCAATGCTTATAAAAACGGCTTCTCAGTACATTGCAGCTGCGGCGGCGCAGCTAAGCTTATAAAATAAGGAAGAGGAGGACCCCGTTATGAACCATGAACTCCCCGTGACCTCTGCTGACCTGCAGGCTCGCGTTGCAGAGCTGGAGCAGCAGCTCAGGCTTTCGGACGAGGGCGTTTCCCAGCTGGCACAGCGGTGTCTGGAGCTGGAACAGCAGCTGCTGACCTGTCAGACCGAGCTTGCCAAGCACAGCACGGAGACGGATAACTTTACCCTCACCCTGCCGCAGCTGTTCTACGACACCGGCAGCGGCTTTTCGCCCCGGGAATGTCTCATTGCAGCCGAAGATGCCTACAACGAGCTGACCCATGAGGTGTCAGTCACCTTTGTTCTGCCGGAGGACGCCCGCGCCGTCCGTCTGGACCCCGGCGAGCTGGCGTGCTGCATCACCGACCTTGCCATTTCGGACGAGCGCATCAGCTTTCAGTCGGTCAACGGCCTTATGCTGCAGGAGGACAGTCTGCTGTTTTTGGACGTAGACCCCAACCTTTCGCTGCACTGCACCACCGGCTTTGGCGCCGGCATGAAGTTTGCGGTGAACTATCACTACTACCCGCTGGGGCGTTTTCTGCACGAGCAGCCCGGCAAATCTCTGCTGCGGGCACTGAACGACCTGAAGCTGAAAAACGCCGCCGCCGCACAGGAAGCGGACGAGGTACTGCAGGCCAGCCGCGCCGAGTGTATGCGGCTGAACCAGCAGCTGCTGACCTTGCAGGGCATCCAGCACGAATATCAGGTCTCGCTGGAAACGATGCGCGCCAGCAGCAGCTGGCGGCTGACCGCCCCGTTGCGCAGACTGCTGAACCTGCTGCGCGGCGGCCACTGAGCCCGCCCGATATTCTGCCGGAGGAGTTGGATCAATGTACACCAGTTACAGTACCCTTCAACGCAAGCAATTGTCTGCACAGGTCTATACCGATACCCAGAGCACCTATCTTCTGGTCTACGCGCCGGGACGTCACAAGGCGCTGGAAACGGCGCTGCAAAACCAGCTGCACCGCAAGTTCCGTCTGGTGACTGCGCTGGAGGGCGAGCTGACCCCCGATGTGGCAGGGGTGCTGCTGGTGAGCGAGGATGTGGAGTGCGTCCCCACTGCCCTGACTTATTTTGCCGCTGCCCTGCGGGAGGGCGCAGACCTTGCGGTCTGTGATGCCTCCTTTGGCTTTGACGGCTCCACCGCCCTGTACCTGAGCACCCGGCACCTGCCCGGCAGCCGTTGCGCCATGGTGTCCCGCGCGCTGCTGGACAAAGTGCGCGCCGCCGCCCGGGGCAAGGACAGCGTTACCGAACTGCTGCGTCTGGCTCATGCCATGGCACAGCACAGCTGCTGCATCCCGCAGGCGCTGCTGCATTTCCGCCGGGAGCTGTGCGCCGAGGACGTGTTCTCCGCCAAGGGACGCCGTGCACTGATTTTGAGCCACGAGCTGACCATGACCGGTGCACCCATCGTGCTGGTAAGTGCCGTGCCGGTGCTGCGCAGCTTGGGCTTTGAGGTGGTGGTGTTGGGTCCTGCGGATGAAGGCCCGCTGCAATTGTTTCTGGATGCCGGTGCCGCTGTGGTCACCCGCCCGGACTGCGTTACCTCCAGCGCCCTGTGGGGGCTGGCGACCAGTGCAGACTTTGTGCTTGCCAACACGGTGGTGGAAGCACCGGTGGTGTGCACTTTGAACGGCTCTTTTGTGCCGGTGCTGTGGTGGCTGCACGACGCCTTTGCAGGCTATCCCTTCATTTCCCACAAGATCCCTCGGGAGCTGGGCAAAAATGTACACATCTGCGCCGTAGGCTCCCACGCCACCGCCGCCATGCATTCGGTAAGGCCGGATTTTGCCATCGAGCAGTTGATCTACGGTCTGCCGGACTACGCCGCCGAGCAGTTCCCGCCTTACGATATCAGCTTTGCCGGGGGACGTCCCCTCTTTGTAACGGTAGGCTCGCTGGAGCCTCGCAAGGGCCCGGATATCTTCTGCAATGCCATCCGGCTGCTGCCCTCTGAGGTGCGGGAAAAAGCCGCCTTCCTCTTTGTGGGCAAAGCCGCCGACAAGGGGATGTACAACGCCGTGGACAGTCTGGTGCGGGACTACCCCCAGACCGTTTTCTACCGCAAGCGGTTAGAGCGCCCGGAGGTCAAATCCCTGATGGAGCAGTGCAACTGCGTGGTGTGCGCCTCCCGGGATGACCCCATGCCCACCTTTGTCACCGAGGGTCTGATCTTCGGCAAGCCCTCCATCGTATCGGAGCATACCGGCACGGCGGGACTTGTGACCGAGAGTGTGGACGGTTTCCTCTACAAGGACGACGACCCGCAGCAGCTGGCCGACAAGCTGGCTTGGGCTATTGAGCACCCGGAGATGCTGGCTGCCATGCACGACGACTGCCGCCGCCTGTATGAGCAGCAGTTCTCCAACGAATCCTATGTGGCCACTCTGACAAGAATTGTAAAAGAGCTGACGGACGGCGAATAATTTATAAAAAACAAAAGACCGGAACTGTAAAGCCTTTTCAGGGCTTGATACAGTTCTGGTCTTTTTGCTGGGTCTTGTGCAGTCCCTTTATGTTAAGCAGCGGGGGAGGTGCAGGCTCAGTTCTGCTTGCCAGTTTCGGCCTTCATGGCGTTGTAGCCGATGAGTACGGTCCAGACGTAGGCGCAGGTCTTGGGGATCATCAGCATACCGATCAGGGGGTTGACGTCTGCCCACAGCACCACGGGGAGATAGAAGCCGAAGCTCAGCACGATGGTCAGCCACATCCAGCGGAAAGCCTTATCATTGTTCTGCTTGGCGCTGCGGTAGAACAGCACGATTATCAGCAGACCCAGCAGGGCAAAGGGCACATTGCGCAGGATGCCCCATGCCAGCGGGGTGTGGTTGGTGAGCCATTGGTTCTGCGGCATCATGCACAGCACGATGCGCACAGCGGACAGGGCGTACACCGCGGCGGTCACGTTCTTCTGCCCCTCGATCTGGTAGCTCTTGCGCCAGACGTAGTACAGCAGCACATAGAACACGGTCATGGTCACAGAGGTGATCCACTTGCCCAGACCCAGCGGCACAGCGTAGCTTTCCAGACCGGTGGTGCACAGCGCCAGTGCGCGGGGCACCAGATGGAAGGAGTCGCCCGCGCCCAGCACCACGGCCATCAGGCCGAACAGGCGGAACTGGGTGCCGGCCTTGCTGCCGCGGATCATGCGGATACCCACCGTGAGCACGGTGACCAGATAGAAGATGTCGAAAACGGTCTCAATAATAGCTCTCATACGTTTGTCTCCTTTGTTTGTTTTTGATCGCAGGTTTTGTTTTTTGATTTTATAGAGAACCGGCGCGGCAGAGCCGTACCGGAGGCATCGTAGGGAAAAGGGCTTGCAGTAGTATGGTCTGCGGGGCACAGAAACCAAATTGAACAGTGTTCATATTCGGGTTTAAAAAACTCCCACAAGGACTGTGGGATGTTTTTTGCTTAATAAATGGTTCTGCGCACGATCTCCAGCACCGCAGAGGGGTCGAAACTCTGCTGCACCACCGCAGACAGCATCAGGGAGAACAGGATGCCCGCAAACTGCTCCGGGGTGAACTGCTCGGTAAAGGCGTCAGGACGGACTTTGGCATCGTGGCGCAGCACGTTGCACAAAGCATCCAGAATGTGCTGCCATGTCTGCCGCATCTGCTGCTTGCCGCCGGCAGTGTCCTGTCGCACAAAGCCCAGCGCATGGTGGGTGAAGAAGCCGGGATACTGCTGGCAGCCGTATTCCATCTGCCGGTACATCCACCGGATGCAGGACAGGGTGTCCTGAAACACGGTTTCATCCTCCGGGTGGTGGAAGATGTCGTTCCAGATGCTTTCCACGGCTGCGCTTACCAGCTCGGTCTTGGAGCCGAAGTAGTTGTAGATGCAGCCCACGGAGACCCCGCAGGCGGCCGCGACGGCACGGATGTTGACCGCTGCCCAGCCGTTTTGCTGGATCAGTTCCCGGCTGGTCTTCAGGATGTCCGCTTTGGACGTTGCCATTGGATTCGTACGCTCACCTCCCAACATGAACGTTGTTCACAATGCACAGTATACAATAGCGGTGGGCAGCTGTCAAGGGGGAAATAAAAATTGTTTCGTCCGCTCCCCGGCAAGCACACGGGGCAGAGCAGAAGGGGCGTCAACGATTTGCTTCAAGTTTGCGTTTCCTAAAATGTGCCAAATTCATGTCAAAATAGTAACAGTTCTTGCTTCATCGTTGATTTTTGACGAAAAAAGCTTGCTTTTTTCGTCAACGTGCGTATAATGGAAGAACATCGGACCAACCAAGGCAGTTGGTATGCTGCCGGAGGCCTGAAACCAGAAAAAAGAAGAAAAAGGAGATAATCCCTATGAAGCTCAAGACTGTTGCAATTGCCGCTGCTGCTCTGGCACTGGCTGTCGGCATGACCGCCTGCGGCGGCTCTGCCTCTACCGCTGCATCCTCCACCGCATCCTCTGCTGCTGCCTCTTCCGAGGCTGCTTCCTCCGAGGCCGCTTCCTCTGAGGCCGAGGCAACTTCTGCCGAGTACACTGTGTACAACACCACCGGCAGCAAGGTGACCGAGCTGTACCTGTACGATGCAGGCTCTGAGGACAAGGGCGAGAACCTGGCAGGCGAGGGTCTGGCTGACGGCGAGAGCATCGTCATCACCCGCGACGTCGAGGCTGACAAGCAGGGCGACGTTGTCTACGTTCTGGAGTTCACCACCGAGGACGGCAATACCCAGAGCTTTGACACCCTGCACTACGAGGTGGCTCCCATCTCTCTGAAGAGCGTGGACGCCGCTGCCGGTGCTACTGCCATTGCTTTCGAGGCTCCCCAGAAGTAAGAGCATCCCCTTACATTTGTAAGCAGAAAAAAGGCTGCTGCACCGTGCGTGCAGCAGCCTTTTTTGGTATAAAATCATATCACATCCTGAACCCACGGAAGCCCCAGCCGCCGCAGCAGCAGTTGCACAGCAGGTTCAGCAAAATCATGCTCCAGCACCAGCGCCCGAACCCGCCGGGCTGGGCGTAGGTGGTCTGGGTGCGGTAGGTCTGGCCGGGGTTCTGCATCCGGCGCAGGTGCATCTGGTACTCGGTGTTGTTGGGGTCCAGCTGCACGGCGCGGCGGGCGTCCTGTAAGGCGTCCACGCTTTTGCCAAGGCCCTGATTGGCCAGCGAGGAGAGGTAGTACCACCGCGCATTGCGCCCAGTCATGCCGTCCAGCACCCGGCGCGCTTCGGCGTAGCGGCCGCTGGCCACAAAGTTGCGGGCGGCCTGCATTTCCGGGGTGTCGGTGCCGGAGGCGCTGGGCCCGGCCTGCTGGTAGCCGCCAAAGCCAAAGCCGAAGCCAAAGGGGTCGAAGCCCTCAAACCCGTCAAAGCCGTCAAAACCGGTGTAGCCGTAGTTCTGCTGGCCGTAGCCCTGCTGCCCATAGCTCTGCCGGTTGTAGCTTTGCTGCTGGTAGCCGCCGTAGGGGTTGCCGCCCATTTGGGGGCCGGTATCGCCCTTGGTAATGGCATCGTAGGCGGCCTGCACTTCCTTGAAGTGCTCCTCCGCCGTGGGGTCGTTGGGGTTCAAATCCGGGTGCCAGCGCTTGCACTTGGCGCGGTATGCTTTTTTGATCTCGTCGTCGCTTGCGCCGCGCTGAACGCCCAGCACCTCATAGGGATCTCTCATGCTCGGTATACTTCCTCACTCATTATACTGATGGTACAGCACCGCTGTACCATATCCGTTTTATTTTACCGGAACATCGGTACAAAATCAAGACGCATCGGGTTTTCCGGTGCGTTTTGCGTTTTTGCAGTTGTATTTCAGCCACACGCCGGAATACAGGATGTTGCGCAGCAGGTCTGCGTCCTCCACGCAGGGCAGACGCTCAAAGTTCTGCGCACAGCGTGCCAGCAGCAGCTCAAAGATGTCCAGCATCTCTTCCTCGTAGTCCGGGTGGGTACTCAGCTCCCGCAGGGGGTTGTATGCGCCCCGGCGTTTGTCGCGGGGCAGGTCATCGTAGGCGTCCAGCAGGTAGATGAACTTGCCCAGATGGAAGCCGATGCTGCGCAGCTCCGGTGCCCAGCGGTCCTGCCGGTAGTCGAACAGCTCTGCCATCAGGGTGCCGAAGCAGCCGGACACTGCGTCAAGGTCAGTGCTGCCGGCGGCTTCGTATTCGGCAAGCTTGGCGAGACACGAGCGGATCGCATTGCACTGGCGCGGCCAGCGCAGGGCGGCTTCGGCGGTGCTGTTGTCCAGCAGGGCGCTGTACCCCAGCGCCAGCACATTGCGGTCGTCCTGCCATTTGTCCTGCGCATTATAGTAGTGCAGCGCCACGCTCAGGTCGGCGCAGTAGTCGGTGGGGTCGGCGCTGCGCCAAAGTACACCTCGTATCGGGTGGACGGGGCAGAGGCTGATGCCGCTGTCTGCGGGGGTCTCGCCCTCGTACAGGCTGCACAGCAGAATGTTTAAAAAGGTCAGGTCATAGCTCAGGCTGAACCGTCCCCGCAGCCCGTGCAGAGCATCGATGCGGCGGCACAGCCCGCAGTAGGCCGAGCGGTAGCGGCTCTGCGCTTCGGTGCTGAGGCTGGCCCGATCCGGGATCACATATCCGAACATGGCGGCTCAGCTCTTTTTGATGAACTGGGTGCCGCAGCGCGGGCAGGAGATCTGGATGCGGCCGCGTCCCCGGGGCACCCGCAGCTTCTGGCGGCACTGGGGGCAGCGGTAGTAGTGGTACAGCTTGCGGTTGGCCCACTGCTCCTTCAGGCTGCGGAACTTGTTATTGAACCGATCCTTCAGGCTGTAATAGCGGTAGTTCTCCTCGGTGCGCTTGGAGATGTTGCGGCTCAGGCTGCGGTAGTAGCACAAAATCAGCAGTGCCGCGCCCAGCCAGGTGAACAGGGAAACGCGGGTAAGCAGCGACACCAGCAGCATCACGATGGAACTCATGCTCAGAAACTGGTTCAGGCCATCGGTGCCGTAGCGTCCGATCATGAATTGACGGAATTTTTCTCTCATAGGTCTCGCATCCTTTTCTCTGGGGCTTTACACACGGAAACGCAGGGCAGCAGCGCCGCCCTGCGGAATACTTTGTACCTCTAGAATATCAGCCAACCATGATAAAATTTTGAACAGACTGCAAATCTATCATGAAAGGACGAAAATTAAACGTTTTGCTCCTCCCGGCAGCGCACGGTGAGTACCGCTTCGGTGTCCAGTGCGCCCTCCATGCGGCAGTGCAGCACGGCGCGTCCGGCCTCGCCGGTGGTGGCAAGGTAGGTGCCCGCCATGCCGCCCCGCAGGGGCACTACGCAGGGACCTAAAATTTTCAGCGGCCCTTCCACGGACAGGCAGACGGCCTCGCCGCAGTAGGGCAGCAGATTGCCGTTCTGGTCGATGGCGCGCAGGCTGACGGCGGCACAGTCCCATGTGGGGCCGTCGGTCAGCAGGGGGTTATGCACGGTGCATTCCAGCCGGACGCTCTGCACCGGCTCCCGCACCACGGTGCGCACGGCACGGCCATGCCACACAGCCTCGAACCGGTACACCGGCGCGGAACTGCCCAGCACACCGATGTACTTGTAGTACATCCGCAGCAGCTCGTTCCAGCTCAGCCGCAGCGAGAGCATCCGCGCCTTGGACAGGGGCGAAAGCGCCATGGCGTCCCGCCGCAGCTCGTTGAGGATGGCGGCAGCCTGCCCGGCGGTGGCGTGATCCATGCCCTCGTACTTTTCCAGCAGCGAACCCACAAAATCGTTGATCTCGATGGGCGGGTGGGGCAGGGCGGCAAAGCGTCCCCGGCGGTCAGGGGTAAACTCGGCAACAAAGTCGTTGCCGCGGTACAGCCGCACGCTCTCGGCGTTGGTGAACACCCAACAGGCGGCAGCTGCGCCGCCGGGCAGGTCACCCAGCGTCATGGCAGAGGAGACCTCCAGCACGATGTCGGAGGGGGCACGGGGCGTTTTCTGGCTGGCATAAACGGCAGCAGAAAGCTTCGGGTTGCGGAACAGGTCCATCACGCCATGGTAGCAGATGCGGTCGCCGCTGCCGAACTCCCGGTGGGTGTTGTAGTCGGTCATGCACCAGCCAAAGCTGCCCGCTACGCCCGGCTGGGCGATGCTGTCGTTCAGCACGGCGGCGTGGTGCAGCGCCTGCACCAGACGATGGGGCTCATCGTCAAAGGGCTTGGCGGGGAAGTTCTGCCCGCCGAACTCGCTGATAAGGTAGCCCTTGCGGGTGTCGGGGGTCACGGCGGCGCGGTTCTCGCAGCCCGCGCCGCGCCCGGCGTAGGAATAATCGTTGTAGGCGTACACGTCCTCCAGCAGCTGGCTCTTGCGGGTGCTGCGGCTGCCCGCCGTGGGGCGGGTGGGGTCCAGCCGGTGGATGGCCTCGTTGGTGCGCTTATAAAAGGCTTCGTTGTCGGGGCTGCCGCTGATGCGGGCACCCCACAAAAACACGCTGGGGTGGCTGCGGTACTGGCACACCATCTCCCGGCAGTTCTGCAGCGCCTGTGCCTGCCACACCTCATCGCCGATGTGCTGCCAGCCGGGCATCTCGGGGAATACCAGCAGACCCAGCTCGTCGCAGGCGTCCAGAAACGCCGGGCTGGGGGGCGCATAGCAGGTGCGCACGGCGTTGCAGCCCAGCTCCTTTTTCAACAGCTGGGCGTCCAGCCGCTGGATGCTGTCCGGCATGGCGTAGCCCTGATAGGGGTAACTCTGGTGCCGGTCAAGACCGCGCAGCTCCACCCGCTGGCCGTTCAGGTACAGCCCGCCCGCCACGAACTGCACGGTGCGGAAGCCGAACCGCACGGTCTTTTCGTCCAGCACCCGGTCGGGCAGACCGCCGGTGCCGGGGCGGATGAGCCGCACGGTCAGGATGTACAGAGTGGGGTGCTCCAGACTCCACGGGTGCACATTGTTCAGCGTGCCGGTGATGGGCAGGGAAAGCTCGCCGCTGTATACTGCCCGGCTCCCGGCGGGGCTGCGGATCTCGGCCTGCAGGGTGCAGCCGACCGTCTCACCCACGGTGGCGGTGTAGATGCGGAAATCGCCCTCCGCCTTTGCCTCAATGAACACGTCCCGCAGGTAGGCGGGCTCCTTGATATCCAGACTGACGGCGCGGTAGATGCCGCCGTAGGTCAGTGCATCCAGCTGCCCGCCGAAGGGCGGGATGTTCAGATCCTCCCGGCTGTCGCAGCGTACAGCCACCACGTTCTTCTGCCCCAGACGCAGCGCGCCGGTCAAATCCACCGTAAAGGCGGTGTAGCCGCAGCCATGGTGGAACACCCGCCGCCCGTTGCAGAACACGGTGGCGTCGTGCGCCACTGCCCCGAAGGTAAGCAGCACGGTGCGGCCCAGCCACTCCTTGGGCGCAAAAAATTCCCGCCGGTAGCCGCACAGGCGCTGGTAGTCGTTTTCGCTGCAATAGTTATAGGACAGCGGCTTGACTGTGTGCGGCAGCCGCACCGGGGTAAGGGAAAGCTCCGGGCACTCCGGGCGCACCAGCGCCGGGTCAAAGGTGGGGGCGAACAGCCAGCCCTCGTTCCAATCGTAGTGTTCCATAGCAGGATCTCCGTCTGAGTGATAAGCTTATAGAGGTATGGTATCACAAAGTTATGAACGAAAAAAGCATTCGCGCCCCTTTTATGCCGGATAAGCGGAAATTTTGCTGCGCTGCGAAAGCCGCCGCTGACAGGTTGCCCAAGAAATGCTTGGAAAAATTGTACAAAACTGCCCATAGAAATGGAGCACCGGAACGCCAGTGGCGTTCCGGTGCTCCAAAATTTATTTTTCCCTCAGCGGATAAAGCTAGTCATGGGGCGGGGCGGGTTCTGCGGGTGGTCGATTCCTGCAGCCTTACCGGCCTCGATGCAGTGCAGCAGCCATGCCATGTTACGGCCCAACTCTTGCATCACGGCGCAGCCTTCGGCGTCCTGCAGTACCTGCTCGGGGTTGGAGCCGTGCACCATCGCCCAGTAGGAGCCGTTGACCAGCGGCATGTGGAAGAACTGGGGGTACTTGACCAGCTGGTCAAGGGTGGAGGTGGTGCCGGCGCGGCGGGCAGAGCAGCAGACGGCGGCGGGCTTGTAGGCCAGATACTTGCCGCCCGCGTAGGCCAGACGGTCCATAAAGCTGGCCATGTTGCCTGCGGCGGAGGCGTAGTGCACCGGGCTGCCGAATACAAAGGCATCGGCGGTCTTTGCCTTCTCGATGGCCTCGTTGACCACGCCGCCGAACACGCACCCGTTGCCACTGCGGCAGCCGCCGCAGCCGATGCAGCCGCCCACGGGCTGGCCGCCGACGTGCAGGATCTCGGTTTCGATGCCCTGTGCCTTCAGCTCCCCGGCGATGAGGGAAAGGGCGGTGTAGGTGCAGCCCTTCTCGTGGGGGCTGCCGTTGATGAGCAGAACTTTCATGCTATATACTCTCCTTTGCTGAAATGCGCCGTAAAATGCGCAATATTGCTACTATGATTGTAGCACAAAGCCGCCCGCAGCGCAATGCGGGCTCTTGACAATGCTATGCAGTTGGGAGATAATAAAGGATACGAAAGAGTTCAAACCGGCTGCCGCGGGGGCGGCAGCTACGGCAAGGAGGTACCGTCATGCGCGTGATCGCAGGAGAAGCCCGGGGCCGCAGGCTGGAAGCACTGCCCGGCACCGATGTGACCCGCCCCACCCTCTCGCAGGTGAAGGAGGCGATGTTCAGCATCGTACAGTTTGACCTGCCCGGGGCCCGGGTGCTGGATCTGTATGCCGGCAGCGGCCAGCTGGGCATCGAGGCGCTGAGCCGGGGTGCGGCTCGGTGCGTCTTTCTGGACGAGAGCCGGGAGGCGGTAAGCATCGTGATGCGCAACTGCAAGGCCTGCGGCGTGTTTGACCGCAGCCGGGTGAATATCGGCGAGGCTGCGCGGTTCTTATCGGCCTGCCGGGAGCAGTTCGATCTGGTGCTGCTGGACCCGCCCTTCCGCGGCGGCACGCTGGAAAAGATTCTGCCTGCCGTGGAAAAGTGCGTTGCCCCCGGCGGCATCGTGCTGTGCGAGAGCGAAACAGGCATCGTGCTGCCCGCGCAGGCGGGCAGTCTGACCCTGCAAAAACAGTATAAATACGGCAAGGTGCTGCTGTGGAAGTACACAAAGCCCATGCAGCCCGCCGCTGAGCAGGAGGGAGAAGCCTTATGAACGTGAACGAGCTTTTGGATACCATTGAGGATGCACTGGAAGAGAGCGCAAACGTGCCCCTTTCCGGCGGCAAGCGCATCGTGGATGTGGAGCAGATCCGGGATTATCTGGACGAGGTGCGGGCAGCTCTGCCCGGCGAGCTGCGGCAGGCACAGCAGATCGTGAACGACCGGGCGCAGATCGTGGACAGCGCCAACGCACAGGCACAGGCCATTGTGAAAAAGGCCGAGGAGCGCGCCCGCATTCTGGTCAGCGATGCCGAGATCGTCAAGGCTGCCCAGCAGCGCGCTTCTGAGATCACCTCCGCAGCCCAGACCGAGGCGCGCACCCTGCGCCAGACTGTGACCGACTACTGCGAGAATATGCTGCGCACCACCGAGGATACCATGGTGGAAAACGCCGCACAGGTCAAAAATATCCGCGCCAGCCTGCGCCAGAACGCCAAGAAAAATGGCTGATAACGGTCAACTTTCCACACAAATTCCACACATTGCGGAAAACACAGTCCCTGCGAGCAAAAATGACGGCTCACAGGGACTTTTTTTGTGGACTTTTGCGGCAAAAAGCCGCCCGAAAACCCTTGCATTCACAGGTTTGATTTGCTACAATAAAGATGTGTCAGTGGGGCAAAGTGGGTAAAAGTAGGGCACACGCCCTGTAAACGCCCCTGAAAGGGGGAACAGCGCGTGTTTTTTGGCAGATATGATTACACCATTGATGCCAAGGGGCGGCTGAATTTCCCCGCAAAATTCCGGGATGCCATGGGCGAAAGCTTTGTGGTGCTGGAATGGGTAGATAACTGCCTGTTCGCACTGCCCATGGAGGAAGTGGAGCGGCTGGCGGACAAGCTGGAAAGCGATGAGCTGATGGACAGCTGGGCCATCTCCGGCGACCTGTTCAGCACCGCCTGCGAGGTGGTGCCGGACAAGCAGGGACGCATCCTGCTGCCCGCAGAGCTGCGCGCCTACGCCGGGCTGGAAAAGGACGTGACAATCATCGGCAACCGCAACCACGCCGAGATCTGGGCCACCGAAGTTTGGAATGCCCGCCGCGCCGCCGTGACCAACGAACAGCGCGCCGAGCGGCTGCGCAAGCTGCACCTCTGATGCAAAAAAACTAAACTGAGAAAGGAGGCCGTGCCAATGGCCTTTGAAGAACAGCAGCCCTTTGACCCGGCCTCGTTTGAGCATATCCCCGTTTTGCTGAACGAGTGCCTGACAGGGCTTGCCATCGACCCGGCGGGCACCTATCTGGACGGCACCGCCGGCGGCGCGGGACATTCCCGCCAGATCGCCCTGCGGCTGGATGCCGCAAAGGGCGGCAGGCTCATCTCACTGGATCAGGACCCGGACGCGGTGCAGACCGCGCGCTCCCGTCTGGCAGGGCTGCCTGCCACCGTGGTGCAGATCAACTTCCGCTATGCAGGACAAGCGCTGGAACAGCTGGGCATTGAAAAGATCAACGGTGCACTGCTGGATCTTGGCGTTTCCAGCCACCAGCTGGACGATGCCGCCCGGGGCTTTTCCTACCGGGCAGACGCACCGCTGGATATGCGTATGAGCCAGCAGGGCGAGACCGCCGCAGACCTTGTGAACACCGAAAGCCGCGAGGAGCTGGCCCGCATCCTGCGAGACTACGGCGAGGAACCCTACGCATGGCAGATCGCGGGAAAGATCGTGGAGGCGCGGGAAACCGCTCCCATCCTGACCACCCTGCAGCTGGCAGATATTGTAGCAAGCGCCATGCCCCCGGCAGAGCGCCGCAAAAACAAAAACCCTTCCCGCCGCACCTTTCAGGCACTGCGCATTGCAGTGAACCACGAATTAGATGCGCTGGAAGAGGGATTGGATACCATTTTTGATCACCTTGCACCGGGCGGCCGGCTGTGCGTGATCACTTTCCACTCACTGGAGGACCGGCTGGTCAAGAACAAGTTCCGCCGCTGGTCCACGGCCTGCACCTGCCCGCCAGAGTTTCCGGTGTGTGTATGCGGCGGTAAGGCCAAGGCAAAGCTTATCACCCGCAAACCCATTGAAGCTGATACGCAGGAGCTGGAGGAAAACCGGCGCAGCCGTTCTGCCCACCTGCGTGTATTGGAAAAATGCTGAGATGCCGGAAGCACCGGCATCGTGAGGAGGAGAGGAACCATGGGTCAGCCAGCATATGATCGTAACGCGGCGCGCCGCCGCAGGGCACCGCAGCCGCAGCGCAAAGCAAATCTGCGGGTAGCAAAGGGCGGCAAGCGGCGTTTGAGCCCGCTGCAGGCCGCTGTACATAACGCTATGAATCTGGTGGCGGCAGCGCTGCTGGTAGGCTTTGCCATCAGCCTGCTGTGGAGCGAGGCACAGCTGGTGGAGCTGAACGACCAGATCCAAGCCACTAAGGCGCAGCTGGTCAGCGAGCAGAGCCAGTATACCTACTACAACAGCACTCTGAACAGCAAGACCAACATTGCCAGCGTGGAGGAGACCGCAGGGCGGCTGGGTCTGATGAAAGTAGACCCCAGTCAGATCACCTACATCCGCCTGGGCGAGAGCGGCGAACTGGTGCGCCGGGAATCCACCGTGCGGCAATGGACCGACTTTTTGTACACCGGCGCGGTGAACATTCTGGGCACCGTGAGATAAACGGAGAAAGCGTGCGGCAGCGCACGCTTTTTTCGGTTTATGGACACCGCAGTCTGAACAAATAACAGCGCAGGGCGCGCGGAATGCAGTGCACGCCCCGCAGGAGAGAACCAATGCAAGAACCTTTCCGTAACAAAAAAAGCAGGGGCTACCGCCTGCGTCCGGCCTCCGGCCGGGACCGGCTGGACAGCCGGGTGCGGCGGATTTGCAGCCGTCTGGGCATCCTTGCGGTGGTGGTGGCGGCTGCCATCGTCATCCGCAGCCTGTATAACATCCAGATCGTCCATGGGGCAGAGTACCGCCAGTACGCCGCCCAGCAGCAGCTGCTGGATACCACCATCAAGGCCACCCGGGGCGAGATCTACGATGCCTCCGGCATCACCCTTGCCTCCACCAGTGTGGTGTGGACCATCTGGGCAGACCCCAGTTACAGCAGCATCCTTTATACAAGCAAGACCAATGATGACGACACTGTGACCAAAACGCTGGACCCCGCCATGTGTGCCGAGGTGAGCCGGGAACTGACGTTGCGTCTGCTCTCCGGGGACGGCGAAAGCATGGACAGCGTGGACACCTCCTCGGCAGAGTACCAGCAGCAGTACCAGACCGTCTACGATGCACTTTCCCGGCTGGATTCTGCCTACGTCACCCTTGCCACCAAGGTGAACAACGCGGTGAAGCTTTCCATTGAAAAGTACGTCACCAGCTTCAACAAGGCGCACAAAAAGGCCACCGATACCTCCCGCAAGGGGCGCATCTCGGTGTCCTCGGAAAAGAGCTTCCAGCGCAACTACCCCTACGGTGCCTTTGCCGCAGCGGTGCTGGGCTTTACGGATGCGGATGGCGTCGGCACCTACGGACTGGAAAAATCCTACCAGTCCACCTTGGCCGGTGTAGATGGCCGCACTATCACCCAGCGCAACGCGGTGGGCAACGCCATTGCAGACGCCAACGCTACCACCTTTGCCGCCAAGGACGGCTCCAATCTGGTGCTGTCGCTGGATGTGAATGTGCAGGAGATCGCGGAGCGGTACCTGAACGAAGCCATTGCAGCCAATACGGTGGAAAACCGCGGCTGTGCCATTGTAATGAACGTCAAGACTGGTGCCATCCTTGCCATGGCCTCCAAGCCGGACTTTGACCCCAACGACCCGCTGAACTACACCGCCAACGAGGCTTACCTCAACGAGCTGGTGCACGCAGAGCCGGAGCTTTACGGCATCTATAAAAAGGACGCCGACGGCAACTACATCACCGACGAGTTGGGCAACAAGATTCTGGACGAGGAAGCGGACTATTCCGGTTACTACCGGGATATCCTGTGGAAGAACAAGACCATCACCGAGCTGTACTACCCGGGCTCTGTGTTCAAGGTCATCACCTCCGCCATGGGCATCGACTCCGGCGTGGCGACCATGAACACCACCTTTACCTGCTCCGGCGCTTATGGCGTGGCAAAGGAGACCTACCACTGCGCCGGACGCAAGGCGCACGGCACCATCAACATGGCCGAGGCACTGCGCAAGAGCTGCAACATCTATTACATCCAGCTGGGACAGCGCGTCGGCTCGCAGCAGTTCTATAACTACTTCGATGCCTTTGGCTTTACCGCCCGTACCGGCGTAGACCTGCCCAGCGAGACCAACTTTATGCAGTACTACCGCGCCGACCAGCTGGGCGAGGTGCAGTTGGCGTCCTCCTCCTTCGGTCAGGCCATGGCCATCACCCCGCTGCAGATGTGCACCGCTATTGCGGCCACCGTCAACGGCGGGTATCTGGTCACCCCCCATGTGGTGGATAAGATCACCGATGCCAACGGCAACGTCATTCAGGAGATCGGCGCAAACGTGCGCCGTCAGGTCATCAGCCAGAGCGCCAGCGATGTCATCCGGCAGATGATGGAGTACGAGGTGGGCAACGGTACCGGCGGCGGCAAAAACGCCTATGTGTCCGGCTACCGCATCGGCGGCAAGTCCGGCACTTCCGAGCAGCTGAATATGCACCGCCGCGCCGACGGCGACTATAAAAAGGTGGCTTCCTTTGTGGCAGTGTTGCCCGCCAACGACCCGGAGATCCTCGTCTACGTCATGTTGGACGACCCCAACAACGCACAAACGGACTATTCCTCCATCCTTGCAGCCCCTGTGGCGGGCAATATCATCAGCGAGGTAGCCCCCTATCTGGGCATCGCCACCGATGGCGAGGACCGCAGCGGCACCATCGTCACTGTGCCGAACCTTGTGGGGAACGAGTGGAGCAATGCACAGGTGAGCCTGAATATTCAGGGTCTGAAGCATCAGCTGCAGGAGAGCCAGAGCAGCCAGTCCGCTGCCCCGGTCACCTACCAGTACCCCCACGCGGGTACCAAGGTGCCCTACGGCACCACCATCTACCTGTATACCGATACCTACGAGGGCAGCCGCACCGAGGTGCCGGATGTGACCGGCAAGAGCCCGGACTTTGCCCGTCAGATGCTGAGCGCTGCCGGGCTGAACTGTGTGGTAGAAGGCAGCGGCACGGTGCAGGCGCAAAGCGCCGAGCCCGGTTCCAGCGTGCAGCGCGGCACCATTATCACCCTGACCTGTGGGTAAAAACGATTTTATAGCGCGTTTTCCGCTGCGGCTCCATTCGTGAAAATGCGATTCCGGGCAGACCGCAGTCTGCCCGGAATCGCCCGATTTAAAAGCTTAATTCCGCTGGGAATGGCCAGAGCAGCGCGGAGGCCATTTCTGATCGTCAAACGCCGAAAAGGCCGCTGTACAAAATAGGGTGCGGCGGTTTCCTATAATAGATAGAACGAGAGGGGATACAACAATGGAAAAGATCCATGCAAGCAAGCTTCTGGCAGGGCTGGTGCCTGCCGGAAAACTGACCAGTGACCCGGAGGTGACGCTGGTCACCACCGATAGCCGTGAGGTAAAGCCCGGCTGCATTTTTGTGGCCTTCCCCGGCGAGCGGTTCGACGGCCATGATTTCGCCGCCCGTGCGCTGGAGCAGGGCGCGGAGTATGTGGTGGTCAACCATCCCGTGCCCGGTGTGCCGGAGGAAAAGGCCATCCTTTGCCCGGACAGCTACCATGCCATGATGGTGATGGGCGCAAACTACCGCAGCCAGTACCACCCCAAGATGGTGGGCGTGACCGGCAGCGTGGGCAAGACCACCACCAAGCAAATGACCTACGCCGCCCTGAGTGGCTTTGGCGAGACCATCAAGACCGAGGGCAACCAGAACAATGAGCTGGGAATGCCCCGCACCCTGATGCGGTTGGAAAGCAGCACCGAGTACGCGGTCATTGAGATGGGCATGAGCCACGCGGGCGAGATCGACCGTCTGGTGCGGGCAGCACGCCCGGATGTGGGCATCATCACCTGCATCGGCGTGTCCCATATCGGCAATCTGGGCAGCCAGGAGAATATCTGCAAGGCAAAGCTGGAGATCTGCAACGGTCTGCCGGAGGGCGCACCGCTGGTGCTGAACTACGATGACCCCTTCCTGCGCAAGGCAACGCTGCCCGCCCATGTGCGCCCGGTGTGGTTCAGCCTGAGCGATGAAAACGCGGATGTTTGTGCCCTGTCCATCCGGCAGGAAGCCGACGGCATGAGCTTTGTGCTGGAAGATCAGGAGCACGGCACCTTTGTGGTGAACATCCCCGCCATGGGACGCCACAATGTGGCAAACGCTCTGGCTGCCTACTGCGCCGCCACCCGTCTGGGGTGTGACGCCAAGGGGGTCATCCGGGGGCTTTCCAACTTTGAGCAGACCGGCCGCCGCCAGAAGGTGGTGGACAGCGAGGGCGTGACCGTCATCGAGGACTGCTACAATGCAAACCCGGACAGCATGAAGGCAGCGCTGGCTATGTTTAAAGATTTCCCCTGCAAGCGCCGCTTTGCCCTGCTGGGCGATATGCTGGAGCTGGGCGAGCTGAGCCGCGAAGCACACGAGGAGCTGGGACGCCTTGCCGCCGAGAGCGGGCTGTACTGCCTGATCACCTACGGCGAGCAGGCCAAGCGCACCGCCGTGGTGGCTGCGGCCAAGGGGGTAAAGACCCTGCACGCGGAAAATTACCGCGAGGCCGCCGATGCTCTGCTGGACCGGGTGCAGCCCGGCGATGCCGTTCTGGTAAAGGCCAGCCACGGCATGGCACTGGAAAAAGTGCTGGATATCTTCTACGAAGAGCATAAAGAAGCAGAAGTATAACTATTTGGCGAAATGGAGTGTCTGATCTATGGAGCGTTTCGCCTTGGCAGCGGCGGTGGTGTTGGGTTTTGCCCTTACGGCAGCCCTGTGCAGCCTGTTTGTGCCGCTGCGGCGGGTGCTGGAACGCCGCGAACAAAACCAGCAGCCGGTACAGTCTGAGCAGCCCCGGCCTGCACCCCTGCGCGCCCCACTGTGGGGCGGGCTGTGTGCGGCGGCGGGCACAGTGACTGCGGTGGGCGTGGGCTGGCTTGCCGCCTGCGTAGGCCAGCCGGAGCTGCTGGGCAGCGAGGGCCGGCTGATGACGCGGCTGCTCACGGCACTGGCGGGGGCGCTTGCCTTTGGGGCAGTGGGTCTTGCAGAGGACCTTGCCCGGATGCGCAGCCCGGCGGCGCTTGGGCTGCGGCGGGACGTCCGGCTTTTGCTGGAAGCACTGGTTGCAGCGTTCGTCCTTTTGCTGCTGCGGGCAGCGGGCTGTCTGCCCCGGGGGCTGGGTGTGCCCGGGGCAGGGTATGTGCTGCTGGGCAGCGCCGTGCCTTTTTTGTGGGCGGTGCTGATGGTGGCACTGGCCGAGTGTGCCCGGGTGGCTGAGCGGGACGAGGGCACGGTATGCGGTGCAGCCTTTGTGGCCATGCTGGCGCTGATGATGGCAGAGGCCGGTCTGGGTGTTTCCGGGCTGGCGGTGCTGCCCGCCGCGCTTGCCGGGGCGCTGGTGGCACTGCTGCTGTGGGCGTTTCCTCCGGCAAAGCTGGGGGTGGGCTGCTGCGGCAGTCTGCTGGCGGCGGGTGCCATCGGCTGTATCCCGCTCAGTCTGGATATGACCAGCCTGACCGTGCCGCTGGCGCTGCCCTTCTGGGCGGCGGGCGGTCTTTTGGCAGCGCAGCTGCTGTGTGCAAAACGCACCGGCAAGCCCTTGCGCTGCTGGGTAAAAAAGCATAAAATGAGCCCGGAGACGGTGTTCCTGTGCAGCTTTGCACTGAGTGCTGTCGGCTATGTGCTGGCGCTGGCGCTGCTGCGCTGGTGCTGACCGGGCACAGAGAGGGAAGGGAGCGCAGATGGCGACTATCCGCAAAAAACACAGAGCGCCGGTGCCGGTGTTCCAGAGAGACCCGGGCCCGTGGTCCCGGCTGCTGATCGACTGGCTGGCTACGCTGGCCGTTATTATGATCTTTGGGCTGGTGATGCTGTTCAGCGCCAGCTACACCACGGGCTATCTGCGCATGGGTGACAGCTTCCACTACATCAAGCAACAGGCATTGTGCATGATGCTCGGGCTGGGCTGTATGTTCCTGATGAGCTATATGGACCACCGTTTTCTGCGCAAGATGGTGGTGCCGGGATACATCATCGTGCTGGCCATGCTGGCCGTCACCCTGACCATGGCACCCCTGAACGGCTGCCGCCGCTGGATCCGCTTCGGCGGGCTTACGCTGCAATCCTCGGAGGTAGCAAAGTTTGAGATGATCCTGTTCAGCTCCCATCTTGCAGCCAAAGCGCCACAGGTGGAGCGGTTGGACCCGGAGCGCCGCATCCTGCTTACCCCCGGGGAGTGGCTGCGGGTGCGGGTGTGGAAGCAGCTGGTGGTGCCGGTGCTGCCCCTTATACCGGTGGTCATCCTGCTGGCGCTGGAGCCGCATATGTCCGGCATCGTGCTGACGGTGGCGGTGGTGGGCACCATCCTGCTGCTGTCCGGCAGCGGCGGTGTGCTGACATGGGCGGGCGCCATCACGGCGGGCGCCTTGCTGGAGACCCTGCTCTCCCATGTGGACTCCATCCCTTACCTGCAAAAGCGTCTGGACGGCTGGACGCAGGATCTGAGCAAGATGACCGACCAGACCGTGCAGAGCCTTTATGCCATCGGCTCCGGCGGGCTGAAGGGGCTGGGGCTGGGCAACAGCGTGGAAAAGCAGCTCTGGCTGCCGGAAAGCACCAACGACTTCATCTTCAGTGTGGTATGCGAGGAACTGGGCTTCATCGGCGCAGTGCTCATCATCGTGCTGTTCGTGTTGTTCATCGTGCAGGGGCTGCTCATCGCCTATAAGGCCGAGAACCTGTACTGCACCATGGTGGGCATCGGCATCATGGCACAGATCGCGTGGCAGGTGTTCTGCAACATCGCCGTGGTCACCAACACCCTGCCCAATACCGGCATCAGTCTGCCCTTCTTCTCCTCCGGCGGCACCAGCCTGATCCTGCTGCTGGCAGAGATGGGCGTAATGGTGAACATTGGCCGCAACGGCGAGCGGGCAGCGCAGCAGCGGGAGCAGATGCGTGCCCAGCGGGAAGCTGCCCGCGCCGAGCGGGAAGCAGAGCTTGCCCGCAAGACCATTGATCTGGCTTCTGCCCGCGCAGCCCGCACAGAACAGTAAAACAAAACGCAAGCCCGCCCGGCCCGTAGCCGGGCGTTTATAAGGAGGAATCACCATGCGTGTTCTCATCGCAGCCGGCGGCACTGCCGGACATATCAACCCCGCACTGGCCATTGCCGGTGCTCTGAAAAGGGCCGACCCCACCGCCGAGATCCACTTTGCAGGCCGTAAGGAGGGCATGGAGTACCGTCTGGTCACACAGGCAGGCTACCCATTCCACCACATCGAGATCACCGGCTTCCAGCGCAAGCTGAGCCTGCACAACATCAAGCGCAACATCGTTACCCTGTGGAATCTGGCCCTCTCCGGCCCTAAGGCCAAGGCCATGATGAAGGAGGTAAAGCCGGATCTCGTCATCGGCTGCGGCGGCTATGTGTCCGGCCCGGTGGTGCGCTGCGCCGCCAAAATGGGCATCCACACCGCTCTGCACGAGCAGAACGCTTTCCCCGGTGTGACCAACAAGCTGCTGGCCCCGGATGTGGATATCGTGTTTGCCGCCGTGCCCGCCGCTGTGGAAAAGTTGGGCGCACCGGACAAGACCCTTGTGGTGGGCAACCCCGTGCGGCCGGAAGTGTTTGCACAGGCCGCAAACCGCGAAGCCATCCGCGCGCAGCTGGGTGCGGGCGACCGCACCGTTATCCTGTCCTTCGGCGGCAGCTTGGGTGCACGCCGGGTCAACGAGGTGGTGGCAGACCTGTGCGCTTGGGAGCAGCACGAGCACAAGCCGGTGCTGCACCTGCACGCCACCGGACAGTATGGCGTGCAGCTGTTTGAGCAGCTGCAAAAGCAGAAGGATTTTGCCCCCGGCGACAGCCTTGTGGTAAAGGAATACATCAACAATATGCCGGAACTGCTGGCAGCGGCAGACCTCGTCATCAGCCGTGCCGGTGCGCTGACGCTGGCCGAGCTGGAAGCCGTGGGACGCGCCGCTGTGCTGATCCCCAGCCCCAATGTGGCCGAGAACCACCAGTACTACAACGCCATGGAGCTGCAAAAGGCCGGGGCGGCTGTGGTCATTGAGGAAAAAGACCTGACCGGCGAAAAGCTGGTGCAGACGGTGGCCGAAATGCTGGCACAGCCCGGCAAGCTGGCCGAAATGGGCAGGAATGCCCGCAGCCTGTCGGTGGACGACAGTCTGGACCGCATCACTGCGGCTTTGCTCAAGCTGGTAAAGACTCCGTGATGCAGACCCGGAATAAACAGGAAAGAAGGTGCGAATGATGCAGCAGAACCGTGACCGCAACGGCAGACCCCGGAACACGCGACCTTATGACCTGAACCGGGATGTGGCGCGCACCTCTGCGCCTTCGCAGGATCATACGCCCCGGAGCACCGGCAGCAGCCGCTACGGCTACAACGGCGAGCCGCTCAGCCGCCCGCCTTCCCGCAGCGCCAACGGCAGCGTGCGCGCCTCCCGGGCAGATAACAGCATCCAGTTCCCCACCCAGACCCAGACCCGCCGCCCGGTGCAGGGGCAGGGAAGCAATACCACCCCATACCCCTCCGGCAACCGCCCGGCGGGCAGCAGACCCCAAAACGCAAAGTCCGGCGGCAAGCAGCGCCGCCCGGCAAACAATGCCCGCAGCGGGCAGAGCAGCCGGAAAAACCAGAATTACCAGAACGCGAACCGGCAGCACCCGGCAGGCAGCGGCCAACGCCTGCGCCCGGCGCAGAGCGCCCCGCAGCAAAATCCTGCCCGGCGGGAACAGCGCAAAAAGCGCAAGGTGACCCGCGCTACCCTGCGCCGCCGCCGGATGCTGCGCCGCCTGACCGCCTTTGCCATGCTGCTGTGCGTCATTGGTGCGGGCATCTACCTGACCATGACCATGCTGTTCCGCATCAATTCCATTCAGGTGCAGACTCCGGACGGCAAACAGGTGACCGAGATCGCGGGTTATACCGCAGACAGCATTTTGCAGCGGATGGGCGTGCAGCTGGAAGAGAACATCTTCAGCTTTGAGCCCGGCGAAAAGGCCGCTGTGCTGGAGCAGAACTTCCCGCTGCTGGGCTCCATCAAGGTGATCCGGGATTACCCCAACACCGTGGTGGTGCAGGTGACCGAAGCGGTGCCCGCCTACGCGGTGCAAAACGGCAGCAAGTGGCTTGTGATCTCGGACAAATGGAAGATCCTGTCCGAGGAAAGCACCCAGCCCGAGGGACTTTGCACCCTGTACGGCGGCAAGCTGCAGGACACCACCCCGGGACAGGGCTTCTGGTTTGTGGACGACGCGGACGCCGCAAGCGCCTCCGGCTCGGAAGCTGCCGAAAGCACGGTGAGCACCGAGACCGCCCGCATGGAAGCGCTGCGCACACTGCGCAGCAAGCTGGAGGAATACGGCCTGTCGCAGGACGTGACACGGCTGGAGGTGGCAGACACCGAGCAGCTCGCATTTTTGTATCAGGACCGCATCAGCGTGCTTCTGGGTACGCTGAACGATCTGGATTATAAGCTGGACCGCGCCCGCTATGTGCTGACCAACGCCGATGGCAAGGGCTGCGGTCCCACCGACACCGGGCGGCTGGACTTCAGCCATACCAGTGCCAGCAGCACCCGCAAGATCTATTTTGCACAGGGCGAGCCCACCCTGCCCTCCGGCTATGTGGTGCCGCCCAAGGCCGAGGAACCCGCCCCGGCAGAGGATACTGCCGACAGCACCGAAAGTGCAGAAAGCACGGATGCTGCCGACACCACCGAACCGGCGGCTGACGCGGACACCGAGCAGCTGCCCCTGACCCACCCTGACCGCATGACGGCCAACGAAGAAGAAAACCCCATGTAAAGAAGCTCTATGGAGGAGACTGTATGAAGCTGGAACAACTGATGGAAGGCGTGCCCTTTACCCTTGTGCAGGGCAGTCTGGATACTGAGATCGCAGATATCATCTACGACAGCCGCAAGGCTGCCCCGGGGCTTTTGTTCGTGTGCATCGTGGGCACCCAGCGGGACAGCCACGCGTTTGCCGCCGACTGCGCCGCCAAGGGGGTCAGCGCGCTGGTCATCCAGCACGACATCGACCTTTCTGCCCTGTCCGGGGTGACCGTGGTCAAGGTGGAGAGCAGCCGCTATGCCATGGCGCTGATGAGCGCCAACCTCTTCGGCAACCCTGCCCGTCAGATGACCATGATCGGCGTCACCGGCACCAAGGGCAAGACCACCACCACCCACATGATCAAAAGCGTGCTGGAAGCTGCAGGCCGCAAGGTGGGCATGATCGGCACCAACGGCATCTACTATATGGGACGCCACAAGGACACCGCCAACACCACCCCGGAAAGCTACGAGCTGCAAAAGACCTTCCGAGAGTTTCTGGACGCCGGCTGCGACACCGCGCTGATGGAAGTGTCCAGTCAGGGTCTGATGATGGACCGCGTGGCGGGCGTGCACTACGATGTGGGCGTGTTCACCAACCTTTCGCCGGATCACATCGGACCCGGTGAGCACAAGACCTTTGAGGAGTACCGCAGCTGGAAGGGACAGCTGTTCAAGCGCTGCGATGTGGGCGTGGTGAACATCGACGACGAGAACACCGCCGCCCTGCTGGAGGGCCACACCTGCAAATTGGTCACCTACGGCCGCGATGAAAAGGCCGACTACCGCGAGACCGGCTATAAGCTGCTGCGCACCCACGATTTTCTGGGCGTCGCCTTCCACGTTACCGGCAAGGACGAGATGGACGTCAAGGTGAATATGCCCGGCGAGTTCAGTGTGTACAACGCGCTGGCCGCGCTGGCCGTGGGCAAGGTGCTGGGTCTGCCGGATGCCGCCATCCACGACGGTCTGGGCAAGTGCGTTGTGAAGGGACGTGTGGAGCTGGTGCCCATCAGCAAAAAGTTTACCATCCTGTTGGATTACGCCCACAACGAGGTATCCACCGAGAGCCTGCTTACCACCCTGCGCGCCTACAAGCCCCACCGTCTGGTGGTGGTGTTCGGCTGCGGCGGCAACCGCTCCAAGCTGCGCCGCTACGGCATGGGCGAGATCTGCGCCAAGATGGCGGATTTCTCCATCCTCACCGAGGACAACAACCGCTTTGAAAAGGTGGAGGACATTATTGCGGATATCCGCGAGGGTATGAACAAGGGCAACCCGGACGCAAAGTTCGTGGAGATCCCCGACCGTCTGGACGCTTTGCACTACGCAGTGGATCACGCACAGGAGGGCGATCTGATCGCCGTCATCGGCAAGGGGCACGAGACCTACCGCGACCGCGAGGGCGTCAAGACCCCCTTCCTTGAGCGGGAACTGCTGGAGGAATACGCCCAGCAGATCGGGCTGGAATAAGAAAATATTATTATTGCGGGAAAGGCCGCTGCACAAAGTACTGTGCAGCGGCCTTTTTGCGCCCTGCTCAGAGCCCCTATATAAAAAGGAAGCAAACTGTGACAAAACTGTAAAAGATAAAAATCTTTAACTAAAACCATTGACTTATCCGACGGTTTGGCTATAATGGTCGTGTTCGATACCTCACAAATTTTAGGTAAATAATCAAACACAAACAGTGAACATAAAGGAGAATACTACCATGACTTTCGAGGAAATGAAGAAGATCGTTGTCGATACCCTGAGCTGCGATGAGGACAAGGTGACCATGGAGGCCAGCCTGACCGAGGATCTGGAGGCCGACAGCCTGGATGCTGTGGAGCTGAACATGGCACTGGAAGAGGCCTGCGGCGTGTCCATCCCCGATGAGGAGCTGGCAACCCTCAAGACTGTGGGTGATATCTTTAACTACATCAATGCCCATGTCTGAGGCTGACCGAGGCGAAACGCGATGAACAGTATCAAAGACCTGCTGCCGGGCAGCATGCGGGAGCGCACCTTCCAGCTGAAAGCCCGGCGGGATGCGGGTGCCGTGTGGAACGACCCGCAGTTCGTGGAATGCAAAAAGTGCGGACGCCGCGCCACCCGCCAGATCTGGAACAAGGCGCAGTACGTCTGCCCCAACTGCGGGGTGCACCTGCCCATCGGCGGGTATTACCGCCTGAGCCTCGTCCTTGACAAGGGCAGCTTCCGGGAGCTGGACGCCGACCTTGCCCCGCAGGATGTGCTGCAGTTTCCCGGCTACCCGGAAAAGCTGGAAGCACAGACCGGCAAGACCGGCCTGAAGGAAGCTGTGATCACCGCCACGGGGCGCATCGAGGGCACCCCGGTGGTGGCTGCGGTGCTGGACAGCCGATTCTTTATGGGCAGCATGAGCACCACCGTGGGCGAAAAGATCACCCGCGCCGTGGAGCACGCCGCTGCAAAGCACCTGCCGCTGATCATCTTTTCGGCCAGCGGCGGCGCCCGGATGCAGGAGGGCATCTTCAGCCTGATGCAGATGGCTAAGACCTCTGCTGCCATCGAGCGGTTCTCCGCCCGGGGCGGGCTGTACATCAGCGTGCTGACCCACCCCACCACCGGTGGCGTGACCGCCAGCTTTGCCAGCCTTGGCGACATCATGCTGGCCGAGCCCGGGGCGCTGATCGGCTTTGCGGGCCCCCGGGTCATTGAACAGACCATCGGCGAAAAGCTGCCCGCAGGCTTCCAGCGCAGCGAGTTCCAGTACGAGCACGGCTTTGTGGACAAGGTGGTGCCCCGTACCGAAATGCGCGAAACACTGGCGCAGCTGCTGCGTCTGCACGCCTGAGGAGGGAGCGCCTTATGATCAAGGACATCTTACAACAGCTCGCCCCGCTGGATGAAAAAATGGCCGCTCTGCGCGGCGACCCGGCGGACGAGAATATGACCGATATCACCAACCACGCTGCCGAGCTGGCAGAGCTTTCCGCACAGGAGGACGCTTTGCTGTCCGGCTGCGGAGCGCTGACCGCAGAGGACAGGGTCTTTCTGGCACGCCACCCGGAGCGCCCCCACATCGATGAGATCGTGGATGCACTGTTCACCGACTTCTTTGAACAGTGCGGCGACCGCCAGTGCAAGGAAGATGCCGCCATTCTGGGCGGTGTGGCACTGTTCCACGGCCAGCCGGTCACGGTCATCGGCCACCGCAAGGGCAGCACGCTGGAAGAAAACCTGCGCTGCAACTTCGGTATGCCCGGGCCGGAGGGCTACCGCAAGGCTCTGCGCCTGATGAAGCAGGCGGAAAAATTTGACCGTCCCATCATCACCTTCATCGACACCCCGGGCGCATACCCCGGCAAGGACGCCGAGGAGCGCGGACAGGGCGAAGCTATTGCCCGCAACCTGATGGAGATGAGCGGCCTGACCGTGCCGGTGATCGCAGTGGTCACCGGCGAGGGCTCCTCCGGCGGCGCGCTGGCGCTGGGTGTGGCAAACCGCATCCTGATGCTGGAAAACGCCGTCTACTCGGTGCTGAGCCCCGAGGGCTTTGCCAGCATCCTGTGGAAGGATTCCTCCCGCAGCGGCGAAGCCTGCGAGATTATGAAGCTGACCGCGCAGGATCTGTACAAGGACGGCATCGTGGAAGAGATCATCCCGGAGCCGGTGGGCGGCGCACAGCGCGCCCACGGGGTACTGTTCGGCAATCTGGACGAGGCATTGCAGCGTCAGCTGCGCAGCCTTGCCCGCATGAACGGCCGTCAGCTGGCCGAGCAGCGCTACCAGAAATTCCGTCAGATCGGAGAAATGAGGAAAGCATGAAGGGTTTGCGTCTGATCGCTACCGGCGGGGCTTTGCCCGGCCGCACGGTCACCAACGAAGAGCTGAGCCGCACCGTGGATACCAGCGACGAGTGGATCACCACCCGCACCGGCATCCGCACCCGGCACTACTGCACCGAGGGCGAAAACGCCGCCACACTGGCCATTGCCGCCGCAAAGCAGGCGTTACAGCGCAGCGGTCTTGCCCCGGCAGACATTGCCTGCTGCGTCTGCGCCACCCTTTCCGCACCGGACGCCACCCCAAGCGTGGCCTGTCAGGTGCAGGCGGCGCTGGCACTGCCGGAAAACCGCCCCGCACTGGATGTGAATGCCGCCTGCTCCGGCTTTTTGTACGGCACGGCGGTGGCGCGCGGCCTGCTGGCTACGCTGGGCGGGCGGTACGCGCTGGTCATCGGCACTGAGGCGCTCTCCCGCCTGATGGACCCCACCGACCGCTCCACCTGTGTGCTGTTCGGAGACGGAGCTGGTGCGGCGGTGTTTGAATTGACCGACACCTCTGTGCCCTTTGCCATCACGCTGGGTGCCCGGGGCGATGCCGCCATCCATGCCGGCGGCCCCAGCCGCGCAGGTTCTGACCCCATCAGCATGGACGGCAGGGCAGTGTTCCGCTTTGCGGTGGACGCCCTGCCTAAGTGCCTGCACACCGTGCTGGACGAGACCGGCCTTACGCTGGACGGGCTGGACTGGGTGGTCTGTCATCAGGCCAACAGCCGCATCATCGACCACTGCGTCAAGGCGCTGCACGCCGACGGTGCAAAATTCTACAAAAACATGGACCGCCACGGCAACACCAGTGCTGCCAGCATCCCGGTGGCGCTGAACGAGCTGGCCGAAAGCGGCCGGCTGCTCCCCGGCCAGACCCTTGCCTGCATCGGCTTCGGCGGCGGCCTGACTTGGGGCGGCATGATCGTGGAATATAAAGGATAAAGACCATGAAACTTTTAAACGAGATCCTGGGGACGAAATACCCCATCATTCAGGGCGGCATGGCAAACATTGCCACCGGCGAGTTTGCCGCCGCCTGCTCCAACGCCGGTGCGCTGGGCATCATTGGTGCGGGCGGCATGAATGCCGATACCCTGCGCCAGAACATCCGCCGCTGCCGGGAGCTGACCGATAAGCCCTTTGGTGTGAACATCATGCTCATGCACCCGCAGGCAGATGAGTTTGCCCAGATCGTGGTGGAGGAAAAGGTTGCCGTGGTCACCACCGGCGCAGGCAACCCGGGAAAATACGTTCCCATGTGGAAGGCTGCCGGCATCAAGGTGATCCCGGTGGTGGCTGCTGCCGTGCTTGCACGGCATCTGGAGCCGCTGGGCATCGATGCCGTCATCGCCGAGGGCACCGAGAGCGGCGGCCATGTGGGCGAGATGACCACCATGGCACTGGTGCCGCAGGTGGTGGACGCGGTCAGTGTGCCGGTCATCGCTGCAGGCGGCATTGCAGATGGTCGTCAGCTGGCGGCTGCGCTGGCGCTGGGTGCCTGCGGTGTGCAGGTGGGCACCTGCCTGCTGGCAAGCGAGGAGTGCCCCATCCACGAAAACTACAAGGCCGCGCTGCTCAAGGCCGGGGACAGTGACACCATCGTCACCGGGCGCACCGTGGGTGCACCGGTGCGTGTGCTGAAAAACCGCATGAGCCGGGAGTATGTCCGTCAGGAAAAGGCGGGCGCTGATAAGATGGAACTGGAGAAATACACGCTGGGCAGCCTGCGCCGCGCCGTCTTTGAGGGCGACACGGTAAGCGGCAGCCTGATGGCCGGTCAGGTAGCCGGAATGCTGCACGAGGTACGCCCCGTGGCGGACATCCTTGCCGACCTGTGGCAGGGCGGGAGGCAGCGCATCGCCGCGCTGAACGCCGAATGCTGACCCTTGGCGGCAAGCCCCTGCAACTGCCCATTTTGCAGGGCGGCATGGGCGTGGGCGTCTCGCTGGGTGGGCTGGCAGGCGCGGTAGCAGCCTGCGGCGGCATGGGGTGCATCTCCACCGCCGATGCAGGCTACCGCGAGCCGGATTTTGCCCGCGACCCGGCGGCAGCAAACCACCGCGCCCTGACCGCAGAAATTCAAAAAGCCAAGGCCATCGCCGGGGGCATGGGTGTGGTAGCCATCAACGCGATGGTAGCCACCCGGGACTACGCAGAGGCCATCCGCACCGCTGTGGCGGCGGGGGTGGATGCCGTGGTCTCCGGTGCGGGTCTGCCGCTGGAACTGCCGGGCATCGTGGGCACCAAAGAGGTAGCCATTGCGCCCATCGTATCCAGCGCCCGGGCGGCAAAGCTCATCCTGCGCCGCTGGGCAAAGGGCTTTGACCGCACCGCCGATTTTGTGGTCATCGAGGGCTGCAAGGCGGGCGGGCATCTCGGCTTTGCCGAGGAGGACCTGCTGGCCGACCGCTGCCAGACTTTGGACGAAATTCTGCCCGGGGTGCTGGCCGAGGTAAAACCCTACGAGGAACAATACGGCCGCGCCATCCCGGTATTCGTGGCGGGCGGCGTGTACACCGGTGCCGACATGGCACACTTTACAAAGCTTGGCGCTGCGGGCGTGCAGCTTGCCACCCGCTTTATCCCTACCTACGAGTGCGACGCCTCCCAGACCTATAAGGACGTGCTGCTGGCCGCAAAGCTGGAGGATGTGCGCATCATCCACAGCCCGGTGGGAATGCCCGGCCGTGCGCTGAACACCCCGCTGGTGCAGGCGCTGGCCGAGGGCAAACGCTTCCCGCCCAAGCGCTGTGCCCGGTGTCTCAAGACCTGCGACCCCGCCGCCGTGCCCTACTGCATCACCCACGCCCTCATCGAGGCGGTGAAGGGCAACGTGGAGGAAGGGCTCTTCTTCTGCGGCGAAAACGTGGGTAGGCTGGACCGGATGCGCACCGTGCGCGAGCTGATGGACGAACTTGTGACCGAATGGAGGCAGAATTTATGAAGCTTGCCGTACTTTACGCCGGTCAGGGTGCGCAGCACCCCGGCATGGGCAAGGAATTTTACGAAGCATCTCCCGCCTTCCGGGCGGCCTTTGACAGCGCAGCGCTGGATTTTGACCTGCACCGCGTCTGCTTTGAGGACCCGGACGGCGTTTTGAATCAGACCGAATACACCCAGCCCTGCATGGTGGCCTTTGCCTGCGGCGTGACCGCTGTGCTGGCCGAAAAGGGCGTAAAGCCCGCCTATCTGGCGGGGCTTTCGTTGGGCGAATACTCCGCGCTGCAGGCAGCGGGGGTGTTCACCGCAAAGCAGGCCATCGAGCTGACCGCCTTCCGGGGCAAGGCCATGGCCGAAGCTGCAAAAGGCCTTGACTGCGGCATGACTGCCGTGCTGGGGCTGGACAGAGAAAAACTGTCTGCCTGCTGCGAACAGGCTGCTGCGGCGGGCTGTGTGCAGATCTGCAACTACAACTGCCCGGGGCAGCTGGTCATCGGCGGCGAAAAGGCCGCTGTGGAGCAGGCCGCTGCGCTGGCAAAGGAAGCTGGTGCCCGCCGCTGCATCCCGCTGAAGGTCAGCGGCCCCTTCCACACAAAGCTGATGGCTCCCGCAGGAGATGCGCTGGCACAGCGCTTTGCGGGCGAAAGCTTCGGCACCATGGAGACGCCGGTGCTGTTCAACTGTCTGGGGCATGAAAAGGCCGAGACCGACAGCATCCCGCAGCTGCTGGTAAAGCAGGTGCAGAGCAGCGTCTACATGGAAGATACCCTGCGCCGTCTGGGCGAGCTGGGCGTAGACCACATTCTGGAGGTCGGCCCCGGCAACGCCCTGAGCGGTTTTGTGAAAAAGACCCTGCCCGGGGTGGTCTGCACCGCAGTGGAGACCCCGGAACAGCTGGATGCGGTGCTGACCGCATGGAAGGAAGCAGAATGAGCGAAGAAAAGCTGACCCGCGCCGCCATCGTCACCGGCGGCAGCCGGGGCATTGGCCGCGCAGTGTGCGTGGCACTGGCAAAGCAGGGCTGCAATGTGGTGGTGAACTACTGCCACGGCGCAGAGCCTGCGGAGCAGACGGCAGCGCTCTGCCGCGCCGAGGGCGTGCAGGCGGTGACCGTGCAGGCGGATGTATCCACCGCCGAGGGCTGCAAAGCGCTGTTCGATGCCGCCGCCGAGGCCTTTGGCCGGGTGGATGTGCTGGTGAACAACGCGGGCATCACCCGGGACAACCTCATTCTGCGCCTGACCGAGCAGGATTTTGACGCGGTGCTGGACACCAACCTGAAAAGCGCCTTTCTCTGCTGCAAGGAAGCTGCCCGCCGCATGGTGCGCCAGCGCTATGGCCGCATCGTGAACCTTTCCAGCGTGGTGGCGCTGCGCGGCAACGCCGGGCAGACCAACTACGCCGCCAGCAAGGCGGGGCTCATCGGCCTGACCAAGAGCCTTGCCCGGGAGCTGGCTGCGCGGAACGTGACCGTGAACGCGGTAGCGCCCGGCTTTATCGACACCGACATGACTGCCGTGCTGCCGGAGGCGGTGCGCACCGGCATGACGCAGGGCATCCCTGCAGGCCGCGCAGGCCAGCCGGAGGATGTGGCGCAGGCAGTGGCGTTTTTTGCCGCAGAACAAAGCAGCTATCTCACCGGGCAGGTGCTCTGTGTGGACGGCGGCATGGCAATGTAAAGGAGAACCCTTATGGATAAACGCAGAGTTGTGATCACCGGCCTTGGCACGGTGAACCCGCTGGGCAACAATGTAGCCGACAGCTGGGCGGCAGCCCGTGCCGGTAAATGCGGCATCGGCCCCATCACCCAGTTCGACACCACCGATTTCAAGTGCAAGCTGGCCGGTGAGGTAAAGGATTTTGACCCCGAGACCGTGGTGGACAAAAAGGAAGTCCGCAAGATGGCACGCTTCACCCTGCTGGCACTGGGCGCTGCCGCCGAAGCCATTGCAGACAGCGGCATCGATACGGAAGCCGAGGGCAAAAACATCGGCGTCATCCTGTCCAGCGGCATCGGCGGTCTGCCCACCATCGAGGAGCAGCACGCCCGCGGCGAGGAAAAGGGCATGGAGAAGGTAAGCCCCTACTTTGTGCCCATGGCCATTGCCAACATGGCAGCGGCGCAGGTAGCCATCCGCTTCGGCCTGAAGGGTATGTGCACCTGCCCGGTCACGGCCTGCGCCGGCGGCACCAACGCCGTGGGCGACGCCTTCCACCGCATCCGGGACGGCTACGAGCCGGTGATGGTTTGCGGCGGCGCGGAAAGCTGCATCAGCCCCTTGGGCATTGGCGGCTTTACCAGCATGAAGGCGCTTTCCACCGCCACCGACCCGGACGCTGCCAGCCTGCCCTTTGACGCCCGCCGCGGCGGCTTTGTCATGGGCGAGGGCAGCGGTGTGCTGGTGCTGGAAGAGCTGGAGCACGCAAGAGCGCGCGGCGCACACATCTACGCCGAGGTAGTGGGCTACGGCGCCAACTGCGACGCCTACCACTTTACCGCACCGGCTCCCGGCGGCGTGGGCGCCATCGACTGCATGAAGCTGACCTTGGCGGATGCGGACATCGCACCGGAGCAGGTGGACCACATCAACGCCCATGGCACCGGCACCCACATGAACGATGCCTGCGAGACTGCCGCTATTCATGCCGTGTTCGGCGCACACGCAAAGGAGATGACCGTGGTTAGTACCAAGAGCATGACCGGCCATCTGCTGGGCGGTGCGGGCGGCATCGAGGCCGTGTTCACTGCGCTGGCACTGCGGGACCAGTTTGCCCCGCCCACCATCCACTACGCCGAGCCTGACCCGGAGTGTGATTTGGACTATGTGCCCAACACCGGGCGGCAGCAGGAGATGCAGTACGCGCTGAGCAACAGCCTGGGCTTTGGCGGGCACAACGCCTGCATCGCCCTGCGCAGATGGGAGGGCTGACCCATGGCAGAGCCCCGTACCGTGCGTGAAAACGCCAACACTCTGAGCAGTGTGCAAATCGCGGAAATTCTGCCTCACCGTTACCCCTTTGCCCTCGTGGACCGCGTTCTGGACTACGAGCCGGGGCAGTGGGCCATCGGCCGCAAGTGCGTCACCCGCAACGAGGAATTCTTCAACGGCCACTTCCCGGCGCAGCCGGTCATGCCCGGCGTACTGCTGCTGGAAGCACTGGCACAGACCGGCGCTGTGGCGGCGCTGAGCCTGCCGGAAAACAAGGGCAAGCTGGCGCTGTTCGGCGGCATCAAGAGTGCCCGCTTCCGCAAGCAAGTCGTCCCCGGGGACGTGCTCACCCTGCACTGTGAACTGGTGCAGCAGCACGGCGCTGTGGGCGTAGGCAAGGCTTCGGCATGGGTGGACGGCAAGTGCGCCGTTACCGCAGAGCTGACCTTTGTGCTGACCGACGTAGCAGAATAAAAGAAAACGTCCCTTTTGCCGATAGACAGAAAGGGACGTTTTTTGTTGCTATTCAAACTACGCTGGTTGCACAAACGCGAAAAATGTATTATAATAAATTTGCTGTTTCGGCAGCAAGGCACTGCACATAACGGCAGGCGGTCGGCTACACTTCCCGAAAGGGGGTGAGGCCATGCGCATCACATTCCATATTGGTGAGTTTACATTCACCATTATTGTGAAGAAACGCAAGAACCGCCACCTGGCGGGGTGACGGTTCTCAAGAATCGCTAAACTCTGAATCGGGCTGACCGCTTGTCGCAGTGCCTTTTCTAGCTCTATTATAATGCTCCGGTGCAAAACTGTCAAGCAGCTGCACCGGAGCATTTTTGTTATGGAAGAAATTACAGCTTCTTGCCGGTCAGCAGCTCGTAGGCCTCCAGATACTTGGCAATGGTCTTGTCAATGACATCCTGCGGCAGGTCGTAGTTGCTGTCGGGGTTGGCCTTCAGCCAGTCGCGCACGAACTGCTTGTCGAAGGAGGGCTGGCTGTGACCCGGCTCGTAGCCCTCCAGCGGCCAGAAGCGGGAGGAGTCCGGGGTCAGCATCTCGTCGCCCAGCACCACGTTGCCGTCCTCGTCCAGACCAAACTCGAACTTGGTGTCGGCAATGATGATGCCGCGGGAAAGTGCATACTCGGCGCACTTCTTGTACAGGGCAATGGTGTAATCGCGCAGCTTGGTGGCGTATTCCAGACCGTGGCCGGGGAACTGCTTTTCCAGCACGTCGATGCTCTGCTCGTAGGAGATGTTCTCGTCGTGGTCGCCGATCTCTGCCTTGGTGGAGGGGGTGTAGATGGGCTCGGGCAGCTTATCGGACTCCTGCAGGCCCTCGGGCAGCTGGATGCCGCACACCTTGCCGGTCTTTTGGTAGCTTGCCCAGCCGCTGCCGGTGATGTAGCCGCGCACGATGCACTCGATGGGCAGCATGGTCAGCTTGCGGCACATCATGCTGTTACCGGTGAACTGGGGCTGACGGAAGAACTCCGGCATCTCCTGCACATCCACGCTCAGCATATGGTTGGGCAGCAGATCGCGGGTATAATCGAACCAGAACTTGCTCATCTGGGTGAGCACGGTGCCCTTTTTGGTGACCTTGTTTTTCAGGATGACGTCAAACGCAGAAATGCGGTCGGTGGCAACCATGATCAGGCTGTCGCCATTGTCGTAGATCTCGCGGACCTTGCCTTCTTTGATGGGTTTGAACTCAGTCATAATCAAACACTCCATTTTTCCATGTTCTCAGCAGCGCAGCAGCGCGGCGCAGTTCTTACCCTATTATTCTACCATACTGCCGCGCGGTTTAAAAGGAACAGAATAAAAGAAAAACTTGCCGGATTTGTGTTTTTATCGTGAAAAGTGCGCAAAAAACAGCAGGGAATTTCGGCGTTTTGACGATAAAAGTCGTACTTTATCCCCAAATGCACGCACCTTTGCAAAATGCAGTCATGGACAAGCGCCGCCGGTTGCGGTATCATAATAGTATGCGTGTATCTGCGCTCCACGGGGGCGCAAAAGTGTGAGGATGAACCGATAAACGGAGATGAATTTATGACACCACAGATCATTGCACACCGCGGCGCTTCCTATTTGGCACCGGAAAATACCCTTACAGCCTTTAAAAAAGCCATGGAGCTGGGCGCGGACGGTGTGGAGATGGACGTACAGCAGACCAGCGATGCCGGGCTTGTGATCCACCATGACTATATGATCGATCTGCACACGGATATTTCCGGCAAGATCTACGATATGACTATGGGCGATTTAAAGGCGCTGGATTTCGGCAGCTGGAAGGACGTATTGTTCAAGGACGAGAAGATCGCCACCTTACAGGAAGCTATGGAGCTGTGCAGGCAGATGCCGGGATGTACCGTGCATTTGGAGCTGAAATCCACCATGGACAACGACCCGGACTTTGTGCCCCGGGTGCTGGAGGTACTGCAGCAGACGGAGATGGTGGAGCAGGTGATCCTTGTCTCCTTTAACCATGCGCTGCTGCGGCAGGCAAAGCAGCTGCTGCCGGAGCTGCGGGTAGGCGCGCTGGTATACGGTGAGCTGGAAAGCCTGTTGCTGCCACCGCCCATCATCTGGAAGGATCTGGGGCTGACCAACGGCATGGACGACATGGAAGCCATGGACGCCGCCCTGCCGCAGGCAGACGCAGACGAGGAAAATTGCAGCTGGATGACCCGATGGATGAGTGACAAGGTGAGTATGCTGCAGGCAAGCTTTCCCGGCGAGAGCATGAATGAGATCTACAAAAACCTGATGGCACAGCGGGATCTGCCCACTTATATCCGCAGTCTGGACTTTGTGCCGGAGTGGGTCAGCTGCGAGTACCACACCGCCTACAAAAACGCCGGTTTCATTGACAAACTGCACGAGATGGATATCAAGGTGTCCTTGTGGACGGTGGATACGGAGGATTCCGTCCGCAGCCTGCTGCGCACCAGCGCCGATGCCTATATCACCAACCGTCCTGACCGTGTGCGGGAATGGGTAGAAAAGGAGCAGGCAGCAACGGCTGCCGGCAAATAATGTTAAACAAAAGACACAGGCATGTCCGCGGACACGCCTGTGTCTTTTATAATTGCCAACTATTGTTGCTGCACCAGCTCGATGAACACGTTCATCTGCGGGGTCACCCATTTATCCCGGTGGTAGAACAGCTGCCGGTGCATCATGACGGTGCAGTCCGGCACGTTCAGCCGCGCCAGACGCCCCTCGGCGAGTGCGCTGCGCACGATGTACTCCGGCAAAAAGGAAAGCCCCATGCCCTGCTCCACCATCTGGCACAGCAGCGCGGCGCTGCCCAACTCCAGATAGGGGTGGATGGCAAGACTGTGCGCCGCCATACACTGGTCCAGCGCGTCCCGGTAGCTCATGCCCCGCTCGGTAAGCAGAAATTCCTGCCGGGGCAGAAGATCCAGCGGGAGAGCGCTTTCCTGCGCCAGCGGATGCTGCGGCGGTGCAATAAAGCACACCGGCTCCGGTACGTCTGCAGCCAGCACCAGTGCAGGCTGCAAAAGGGGCTGGTCCAGCGTGTAGACAAGGTCTACCTGATTGGTGCTCAGCAATTGCAGCATCTCGTCCGTGGAAGCGGTGTGCAGCACCAGCTCCACCTGCGGGCAGCGGGCGTGGTAGCGCTGCAACAGCCCCGGCAAAAAGGTGCTGCATACGGAATCCGCCAGCGCAATGCGCAGGCTGCCCCGCACCTGCTGGGCGGGCTGCAAGGCGGCCTGTGCCTGCTGGGCAGTTTCCAGCAGGGTGCGGGCGTAGCCTAAAAAGGTCTGTCCGGCATCGGTCAGACGCACCGTTTTACCCACGCGGTCAAACAGCGGGGTGCCCAGCTCGGCTTCCAGCTGTGCAATTTGGGAGGACACCGCCGACTGCGAGTAGCCCAGCTGCCGCGCAGTGCGGGAAAAGCTGTGCAGCTCGGCGATGTGCAGAAAGGTATTGACAGTCCGCAGTTCCATGAACGGCTCCTTTTATAACAGAGTGATGTCCCGCACGGTGAGCTGAGCACCGTCCACGGTAAAATGCACTTCCAGCCCGGCAAACTCCATGCCGTACACCCGCTGCGGGTCGTGCTGGTAGGAGGGGCGGGGGTCGCTGGCAAGCACGCCCTGCAAAGCGGCGCGGTCGGCCTCCGGTACGGTCTGCCACAGCGCCTCCGGGCAGGAAACTTCTAGATGGTGGGTGCGGGTCTGTCCGGTAAAGCCCTCGGCGGCGTCCGGGTGGCAGTCCGCGTAGGGGATGTAGGGCTTGATATCGTAGATGGGGGTGCCGTCCATCAGGTCGGCACCGCGCACGATGAGCACCGGCCCCACGTCCGGGCGCTGCTCAATGGCTTCCAGCTTTACGCTGGAAAGTCCCAAAGGGTTCGGCCGGAAGGGCGACCGGGTGGCGAAAACGCCCACACGGGTGTTGCCGCCAAGGCGCGGTGGGCGCACGGTGGGAGACCAGCTTTCCCGCACTGCACCGGAAAACTGCCACACCAGCCAGATGTGGCTGAAATCCTCCAGCCCGCGCAGGGCGTCGGGATTGCGGTATTCCGGGGTAAAGATGATCTCGCCCCGCAGCTCCTCTACCAGTCCGCTCTGGCGCGGGATGCCGAACTTGGTGGGAAAGGCGGTATGGATATGGGCAATGACCTTCAGGGTCATGGCTTCGGGTGCCTGCTGCATGATGAACTCCTTGCTCAATAGATCTTTTCAATGGGACAGTCGGCGGGGATGCCGTACCGGCTGCGGAAGGCCTGCAATTCCTGCGGGCTGCGGATCAGCTGCACCTCGGTAAAATGGCCGGTGTGCAGATCCTGAAACCCGGCCACCTGCTCCCCGGTGCAGATGCTGCACCGCAGCACTGGCTTCTGGGCGGCGGGGTCGTAGGGGGATGCTTTCTTTTTACCGAACACGGGCTGCTCCTTTCCTTATATTATAAGCCGCGGCAGAGCCCCACGGCCTTGCCTTCGATGTGCAGCTCCGAAAGCTGCTCTCCGGCGTAGAACATGGGCGGGCAGACAGCGGCGTTATCTGCCAGCAGCATTACGGCGTCGCCCTGCCGGTGGAAGTGCTTGAGGGTGGCTTCCTCGCCCACCCGCACGGCGGCAATTTCGCCCTGCTCCACCTCGGGCTGACAGCGGATACAGACGATGTCCCCGTTGCATATCGTGGGAGACATGCTGTCGCCGTGGCAGGTCAAGGCAAAATCCGCGTGCCACGCGGCGGGCACCCCGATATAGCACTCAATGTTCTGCTCGGCGGTGATGGGGGTGCCGCAGGCGATGGAGCCGATCAGCGGCACCTGCACCATGGCAGGCAGCGGCTCAAAGCCCGGGGGACAGGTGTAGGGCGCATCCAACCCCAGCAGGGCAGCGGGGGTGGTCTCCAATGCCTGCGCCAGTTCCTCTACCTTGGACTGAGGCAGGTCGTTGATGCCTTTTTCCAGCTTGGTGATGGAGGAACGGGAACGGTAGCCCATGCGCCGGGCAAGCTCCTGCTGCGAAAGGCCCAGCTGCTCCCGGCGCAGACGGACACGGGTAGATAGATCGGACATGGCGGTTCTCCTGAAAAACTATGGGTTGTAGTGCAGAACGTGGTTTTCTGCTCTGAGTATAGCAGAAAATTTCCTGAAAATCAACAATTGCCGAGCGTTTTGGAAATTGCAGGTTGACAGTAAATCAACAACAGAGTATAATACAACCAATGATTGTTACAAACGCGGCGAACTACAAAAAGGAGCGAAGCCATGGCAAACACAAACCTGATTTACACCTACATCCAAGACAGTGGCTACAAGCTGCAATATGTGGCCAGTGTGCTGCACATCAGCAGCAACACCCTGCGGCACAAGCTGCTGGGCGAGACTCAGTTCAAGCTGGACGAAGCAGAGCGGCTTTCCACCATGCTGGGGCTGACGATGGCCGAGCGGGACGCCTGCTTTTTCGATGCCGAGAACCGGTTCTCGCGCAGTGCGGCGCTGGAACTGCCCAAAAGGGGGAAGCGCCAGTGACACCGGAACAGCGCGACCTGACCCGAAACGCCCTGCGCAAGTACGGCGCGCGCCACTGGGCGCGCACGCCGGAAAACCGCCGCTGGCAAAGCGCCATTGATGAGGGCATCGACTACTATCAGACGCACGACCCCATGCGGGCAGACCTGCTGCGGATGCGCTTTTTTGAGCGGCGCCCGGAGGACGAGATCTTAGAGCAGCTGCACATCGGCCGCACCACCTACCAGAAGGCGTTACAGGATCTTTTAAGCACCATCGCCGTCTATGCTGCCCAGCGCGGTGCGTTCTGAGCAAATAGCCGTGAAAAGTGCCCCGGAAACGTCCGCGGGCGTTTCCGAGGCACAAACATATAATAAGGATTCTTCCACCATAAAACAGGGCTGCTGCACCGTGTTTCGTGCAGCAGCCCTGTTTTGGTTATTTCTTTTTGGCGTTCGGGTCCTCGCAATGACTGTGGCAGGAGGCGCAGTTACCGTTGCAACCCTCGCCCTTCCAGCCGCCCTGTCTGGAGATCCAGACCACAGCCAGCGCAAACAGCACAGCCAATATTACCAGCGTGATGATCCCGCGAAGTGTCAGCATATTCATCCCTCGATTTCTCTTATGCAACTTTCTGTCCCCAAGTATACACGATTTGCAGGCAAAGAGCAACAGCCTGTCGCACATTTTTTGTGCAGGGCACCGCCGGTGCGGCTGCCCGGCGGTAATGTTGCACGCCAGGCGCCCGGCATGGCGTTTTTGCTGGGCGAGAAAGTGTTTCGAAAAAAGTAAAATAATTTTAAATTAGGGCTTGCATTTCGGCAAATGCCGTGCTATAATAATCACGTTCCAGTTCGGAATGCACAACACAAGCGAATATGGAGGATTAGCTCAGCTGGTTAGAGCACCTGCATCACACGCAGGGGGTCTGGGGTTCGAGTCCCTAATTCTCCACCAAACGTAAGGCCGTTTACCTGAAAGGGTAGGCGGCTTTTTCTTGTACCTACGTGCTTTTTGATACGCAAAAGTGAAACGAATTCACTTTTGCATATTGATAATGAAACGTGCAGGAGGCCCCCTTTTTAGTCGTTTGTAGCAAGTTTGTAGCAGATCTGTAGCAAAATTCGGGGAGGAACGACAAAATGGCCTCAGAAACCCGATTTTTGTAGATTTTTGGGTATAAAATTTTATCCTTGAATTTTGTGCAGAATGACGGTGGTACTTTTCATTCAGATTCTGATGCCGTATAATAAAGGAAAAGATCATGGATGAAAGGAGAAATCGCTGTGCGCTACACCATCAGGCATTTTGATTTGCCGCTGCTTACCTTTGAAGCAAACATGGACAGTGCAGATACTGACCTCCATATTATAAAGGTCTACGAAGAAAACCGTTCCTTTCTACCTTTGAACCTGTCTGTATCAGAAGATGGCGTGGAACGCTGGTTGCGGCATCGTACAATTCCGAAGAATCGAGCGTATGTAGATGCTCTGCTCTCTAAGGTGGGGCTTTCCTTGAATCGACCGCTTGGAATTATTGCAGCAAGTAAAGGACTTTCACTCAATGATTGCTTTTGGGTAGATGCAGAGGGTTCCGGTGACACCTTTGAAAAAGTAAATCTTTACGATAACCGATTCAGTCAGGTGCTGGCAGCAATCGCCTTTACAGGATATGGCAGCAGCATACGAACTTCGCTGGCGTCCTGCCCAGAGTTCTCGACTAACGGGATGCTGCCCAAATGCTGGCGCAGACAAAACGGAAAAATCTATCTTTATAAAGGTGGCACGTCAGGGTTCAGTAATCTGGGGTTTGAACCATACTCGGAACTGTACGCTTATCAAGTTGCACAGGTGATGGGTGTGAATGCGATTCGATACACCCTGACAAAAGATCTGAAAAAGACGCTTTGTTCCAAGTGTGAGCTGTTCACCAGCAAAGAGCATTCTTATATTCCCATCGGACAGCTTGTGTCCAAAGGCGGAATAAAAGCGATTTTAGCGTATTATCAGACGTTAGGTCAGAACTTTGTGGATGCGCTGGAAGATATGCTGGTCTTTGATGCGATCATCTGCAATACAGACCGCCACTATGGAAATTTTGGTGTGTTGGTGGATAATAAGACCAACACGATTACGGCACCCGCACCGCTGTTTGACCACGGAAACTCGCTGTTCAGTCTGGGCGGAACGGATCTTTGGGACAACCAGAAAGCATTTGATGAATATGCCCGCACACTGCTTCCGCTTGCATACGATGATTTCTTTGCAGCTGCAAAGAGTGCAATGAAACCTCGTCACCGTGCAATGCTCCATAAGCTGCTGGATTTCCATTTTGACCGCAGAGCGACACGTTATAATCTGCCGCCAAATCGCTTGAAGATGATCGAAAAAGAGGTACAGCGCAGAGCAAGAGTGCTTTTAGGATAAAAAAGAAAACCGTCAAAACGTGAGAGATTGCTCTCTCATGCGTTGACGGTTTTTCTGGTTTGTGGGGATTATTCTTCTGGCAGAGCCAAAACTTCATCTTTGACCAGTTGATTGGCCTTATCGAAGGCTTCAATCATCTGGTTGGCTTTCGGATGGAGATAGACTTCATCCAGCGTTTTGGATTTGGGCGTGTGCCCGACAGCACGTTTCAGGATATCCTTGTTGACACCTGCGCGATCACAGAGGCTGGCGTATGTATGCCGGGTGGTGTAGGGCGTATAAGTGGCGAGCTTCCCGGAAAACTCCGGTTTACGCTTGCCGTTCTCGTCATAAGGATTCGGCTGAATGCCAATTTCCTCCAAGAAAGGATAGAACTTGCGGTTGCGCCAGTTCTTTTCGTTCCAAAAACCTCCTTTGCCATTTGGAAAAAGCGGGCTGTTTTCCACAGAGGTGGCATACGCATGTTCAAAAACCGGAATGCCAAAGTCGAGAATGGGAATGATGCGGTTGCGTCCAGCTTCGGTCTTGCAGCCGCCAATCAGATAAGCGCCGGATTCCGTGCGGTGAAAATCTTCGTGTTTGAAGTGCAGCAGCTCATAGATACGAACTCCACAGGCCAGAAGAGCAATTACCATCTGCCCCGTGGGAGTGTTCTTTTGGTTCAGGATCAGCGTCACCTGTTCGTCCGTGAAGATTTCGCGTTCCGGCGATTTACGCCCCTCAACTTTCAGGACAGATGCAAGGTTGGCATCCACGACACGCCAGCCAATGGCTGTGCGATACAGCTTGCTGATAAGAGTACGCTCTTTTTCCAACATGCTCTGAGACAGGCCATCATCGGCCATTTTATCAAGGATGTTTTGGAAGTCCTGTGCATAAAGGGCTGCAATTTTGTAATACCAAAGTGGTTTTAGGTATTTCCATGCCAGATCATACAGTTCACGGGCCTTATCAGAACGGCCTTTGTACTCGCGAGATTCCAGAAAGATCTCGTGAATTTTTGCTAAGGTGGAATCCTGATATGGTGTGGCAGGGCGTTTCATCATTTCAGCGCGTGCCGCTTCGGCTTCTTCACGGGTGACATAAGTGCCGACAGTTTTCATAACTGTAATACCTGTGTGGGGGTCAGGGATTGGCATTCGGAGTATCCATGGTTTCCGGCGTATCCCGGACATTCTAGAGATGCTTCCATTACCAGACGATGCTTTCAGCCGGGGCGATTCTCGTTTGACTGGAACAGTGGGCGGTGCTCCTACACCGGGGGATGATGCTGTGCCAACAGGATGACCGCAGGCAGAGCAGAATTTAGCGGTATCTGAGATTTGATGACCGCAATTTTCACAGAACATAGATTTGAACCTCCTGTTTCAAAAATGCCCCCGGCATCTGGAGGATGCCGAGAGCGGATGGTTGGATTAGCTTCGACTACGGGAAAGCTGATAAGCTCGACTTTGCTCGGCAGTCACACCGTTCTTCAGCAGATTGGCCACGTTTGGATAGTATACCAGAATATGGCTGCCGTTGGGCACGTGCGGAATGAACCCTTCGGCGACAAACCTCCGCAGGCTGGCATAGCTCAAATTCAGCCCTTCACTTTTGGCACGGCGAACGGCTGCGGTCAGACTGATGAAATCGCTGTTGTTGTTTTTCATAGGTGTTTCCTCCTGAAAATATTTGTAGTTTGAAGCTTCAACGCTTCATAGTAATGATACTTGTTTGAATTGACGTAAAATTTTTATGGTTTGATATTTGGAGTGAAGACGAAGCGTTTGTCGTCTTTTCGTACAAGGGGGCTAAAATCTGCGTGGCTAAAATCAAATTCCACACCGGAGCTATCAATGGGTTGCGTTTGTGGCCATGCAGGACTATAATAATCATAACAAGAACGAGGCCGGTTCGATGAAGCGATGGATGCGATAATTTGCTCAGGTGTGAGCAAATCTTGCTTTGGTGGCTCGGAGACCTCTTTACTGGGCGATATTGAGGCAGAGGAAAGCTCACAAGATGAACTTGGCAAGGGAAGATAGACATCCTCTGTGACTGGCTCAAACTCATTGTTTTGAGTGGAATCTTCATCATTGCAATCATCGCAACCGTCAAGTTCATCCAGTGGTGGAAGAAAATCGATCTGTGCTGGTGGGAGAATTGGCTCGGTGTCAGAAGGCATCGGAATCGTTAGTGAATCACTGGCAGGAACGACATCCTCTGGCGGCTTACTATGGACGACCAGCGGCTTGGTGGTCGGTGTGTCAGAATCGCCTACATAAACCGGGCCGGAGATTAGGAACTCGCCAACCTGAAGACTCTTTAGCATGGAAGTCAACTTGGTTCCACCTGACGAACTAATGAAACGGGCACACATACGAACCTCATCATCAGCAGGTTGGAAATACATAGCATATTTGCACTGCTGAAGCAAAATCCGTTGCCCAGCCTTGAAATTACGGATGCTCTGAGTAACCAGCATGCAGTACAATCCATATTTGCGACCCTCGTTGAGAATTTTTCCCAGTGCACTTGTTTGGTGCAATGGGAAGTTACTCAATTCATCCAAGTACAGGAAAGTGGGTGGGAAATCTTCGTGAGTGGCTTCTCGTAACAGTGCTGCAAAAACTACCTCTTCAACGATGTGTTGCGTGGATGGCGGAAACGAACCTAATTCCAGCAAGGTGATGCCGGAGAAAATCTCGAAATCGCCATTCTCGAAAAACTTCTGTCCCCATAAAGGAGTCAAGGCTTTTTCCAAACCGGGTGCAGCGAGTGACCGGGAATTCTGGACTTCTAGGTGTAATCGTTCCAATGCTTCATCCGAGGCAGGTGAATCACGGAGAGACTTTTCTAGTAGGGATATCAGTAATGGCTTTTGCCCATCTGATAGCCTGATAACGGATGCAACCGTATCAACGAAAGATGCAGCGGCATCTGCTGGATTTGCTGATGTTCCAAACAAATGCAGCTTGATTGGCTTTTGAGACACATCCTGACGATGTACATAAGGCTCTAAGTCTGCTGGCAGGGACACGGCGTGACGGTGATCTATGACTACGATCCGAACACCTGCCTCTAGCAGGTTCCTTGTGATATTGGAGGAAAGGGTGGTCTTGCCTGTTCCACTTTTTCCACAGATAAAAATGGAAGCGTTCCCCTCCTTGAGTTTTTCGATGATTGTAACAGCCTTTTGATAAGTAGAGCCTATTTTTAACCTCATGGTTCCGTCCCTCCTGTTTTAATCAGAATCTTCATATTCGGTCAAGCAACTGCGCTTCAAGGTCAGAAGTCGAGCATCTACATAGGTTCCGTTGTCAATACGAATCTTTTTGGCAGTGCTGAACTCAGAGAGCAAATGCTCACTTTGCAAATGCGAAATAATGTCAGATGCACTATAGCCCTGTGCATATTCGCAAATCAGATATTTTAGTAGGGAACCTTTCAACAGAAAGTCACCTCCTTTTTGTACGATATCCCGGTCAGGATTATAGCTGGAATCGACCTCTCCATAGCGGAGAAGACGAATGTCCCCGGCTTCTTGTGCGGAATAGAGTACCCTGCGTAAAATCTCTTTGGCGTTGCAATCCAGAGAGCTGTCCCACTCGGATAAACAATTATTTATGTATGCCTGACAGACCTCGTGTGCTGTTTGTGCTAAATCCGGTTGTTTAAGGAGCTTTAATGCCCAGCAAAGAACGGCAGAAGAAATGCTCAGAAGCCCAATCTCGTGCAGGAAAGCGCACTCTTCATCCAAGGAATCTAAGGCAGCAGTATAAGTCCGCTCAACGATACGTTCAAACGCATCTGGGTTGTGCTCAACAAGGGCACACAGCTTGCTAAAGATTTCGGACAGCGGCAGTGCGGCTGTATGATCTTCCTCACGAGGCAAGAATAGGCAGTACTTCCGCTGCAAGTCGGTAATGCCGTTCGTAGATACGATAAGGCACAGTGGAAACCAAGGTTCTGTCATAGTCCTTGTAAGCAGAGTGGCAAAATTTGTCGTTGAACGGTAGTTGCCAACGGTAGCGGCAATTCCTGGATTGTCACCGTAGACTGATAATAAGACATCCGGGCCGTGCTGATCGAGCATTTGATTGAAGTGCTTTGGTATGTCGTCAACCGTCATTCTTGTTGAAGTAGAAACATCATTGTCTAAAAGAGCAAAGAAACGATGAATGCCCTCAAATTTATCAAAGATTCTAGTTTTGATAATCCCTAAAATCCGGACCAAAGCCAAGGGCAACTTCTCTAAGTCAGTGGTGTCCAACAACGAGGTAGCCAAGGTGTCCTTCATCTGCGGTGTATAGAGCCAGCGACCATCCTCTAGTTGATACCATCCAACAGGAGGCAGCAAGTAAGGGGATTCGGTGTCCAGAATTGAACTGATGAAAGCCGCCAACAAATCAGCCCACCGTTTACTGTCCTCGGTATAATGGATCTGGCCACCCGCAGCCATGAACTTCTTCAGCAACGTCTTCGGACTAAAATCGCCTTTCTCCAGCCAGAATGCTCCGGACGGTTTGTTGGGAATACGGAACGATACATAAATCCATTCGGTTGTTTTGTCACGCTCTGCTTTCCTTACAACAATAGCCTTGAAATCATAACAAGATGTGAATGACCGCCGGATTGGTCGAGAGTCGTTCGGAACCCGCTTCTTAATGATCCAAGGGCGTTTGTAAATATCTACATCGAATCCAAAATTATCGAAGTGATTAAACTCGTCCAAGAACGCTTTTAGTTCAGCTTTTTGGGCAGGATTACACTGTTGCCGAACTAGTCGATTGTGTGCTTCTTGTCGGTAGGCCGCATCTCTGGCATCTATATCCATTTGATGCGTTTCCACATCAATGAACTCCTGACCACTGCTGTTGATAAAGGTACAGGCAGGTACAGAAGTAAAATCTCTGGGTGGATCGTGAACTCGATTTGAGACTATGAATTTGCTACTCATGGTAAAAACCTCCTTTTGCAAATATGTTTTTTGTGGGCAGTCTGACCGTTCCATTGGCGTATGCTACCCACTATGAAATTTTCAAGGTGCAATGCAGTGGGCGGTTACCCGTGAGAGGTGACCGTCACTGTGATGCACAGTATACAAAAATCGAGAAAACTTTAGAATCAAAAAGCACTCACAAAAAGGCCAATTTGTGAGGACGTTTTAATTGACGAAAAGCTGATAGATGGAGGACTATAACTATATGGAGAATGCGAATGGCTTTGAACGATTCGTACTTTATCGGACGGAAAAAGCACTACAGATGGATTCAAGGGGGCTGGAGTGGAATATTCAAGAGAAGTCTGAGCTTTTGCAGAATCAATATATAAATGAAATACTTTACAGGGCACTGAACTCAACGCAACCTTGGAATGACTTTTCTTTTATAGATGCGATTGGAATCAAAGAGTTTTTCTATAGCAATGCACTGGCATGTGCTTTGGTTACGTTTGGATATTTATCGTCAGAAAACACAACACTTGAGGAAATAATGTGTGATCCGAAGAAACATGAAGTTGCAGAGAAAAACAAGGCGATAAAAAAGGACGCAGAGGAATTTAGAAAAAAATGCCAGAAGCTATATGAAAAAAGAAAAGTTTGGCAGGAAGAATTCAAAGAAAAGCACAATATAAAGGAATGGTACATAGAAATCGAAGAAATGAAAAAGAAAATAGAAATAGAAGAGAAAGCAGTCAAAACTGAAAAGGATAAGAAAAAAATAAAAGCGGACAGCAATAAACTAGATGAGATGAAGAGTTATGCTGAAGCAATAGAAAGAAAGTTGGCGAATTATGCTGAAATAATAAAGTGTCCATATACTTATATTCCGTTTAAAGGAAAAATAAAAAAATTCTTGGCTCCGCTAACAAGAAAAATTGTGTATGAAGTTGCAGAGAAAAAATATGCTGAAATATTCGACTATAAAATGATTAGATTGCATGAACTATATACCAGTTATCTTGATGGTAGAAGACCATTGAGAGATAGGGATGAATGGCTTGATGATGAAGGTGAAGATGATGCCCAGAGACAACGAAAAAGCCAACTTATAAAAGTATATAGCGATTTTTGCAATGAACTGGTTAGAATAGGAAATGAAAGAGATGAGTATGAAACTTGTAGTGAGTATGTGATGAATGAGTTTGTTAAAGAACTGATTTATCACAGCAGAGCAATTATAGAGTTTGAAAACTTTGTCACAATGATAAAGGATATTCCATACAGAGAAAATGCTAATTTGCAAGCTGTGGTAGAAGATGAATTTATGCGCAGAGAAAATAATATGCGTTTTAAGTGTGCAGCTCCGGTACTTTTCTATGCGGATGGATTGATTTATGGAAAATGCAATATTTATATGCCTGAATATATTGCGTTTTTGAAAAAGACGGTAGTTGAGATTTATCTCCTCGCAGGAAAAAAGGCTGACAATGCCTATAGTTTGGTGGAAAATTATGTGAATAAAAAGGAGGCAGAATACTTCAAACTCAAAAAGCTGAAGTTGTGGGAAAGCCCAAGTAGTCAAAAAGATTGTAGAATAGCTTCAATAGAATCTGTTTTGTATGCGATTTCTCCACGTGCGATTTATACAGAGGGCGAAGACCTGCTAAAAATATGTGCACTCTTGTTATAAGATGATTTCGACACTTTAAGAAAAAACGAACTCAATAAGAGCTGAAACTCCCAATAAAAGCAGAATTTCAAAGCGGATTTTTTCAAAATTGTCGAAAATGGCATAGGAGGAAAGCACATAAAGCATAGTCCAAGGGCAATCACGGAAGTGGTTGCCCTTTCTCTGTATCTGGTATGATTTGACATTCGGCAACAGTATAGTAACCCATCAAAGGAGGATTGGCCGTTATGTTTGATTATTACGACACCCTGATAACCCCGGAAGAAGTTGCCGATATGCTGAACTGCGGTATGAACACCACCTATAAACTTCTGAAGACCGGGAAGATCAAAGCAATGCGGATTGGCAGAGTTTGGAAAATTCCCAAGAGAGCAGTGCAAGAATATATTGTGCAGGAAGCTCATATAAAAGCTGCTGGATGGTAATATGAAAAATGCCCACATGGAATAATGACTCCATGTGGGTTTTCTGTTGCTTGAAAATAATGCTTGATAATGAGGTGTACATAAAAATAATCTTGGTGTTAATGCTGGATAATGTGTGGAGAGGAAAGAAGGTGAAATTTAATCTTTATTAACAGCACTAACATTAAGATAAATAGCTGAATGACAATAGGCTATTTCGGGTCGAGCGAATGATGTGGGACACACACATTTTGCCACACCTGTTGGGAGCGGAGCTCCCTTTGTTTTATAAGATAAGATAATATAAATACAAGATGTTATTATTAAAAATAATATAATTATTATTAACATTAGATAATAGTATATATTGTTTGAAAATGGCTGAAAGCTGTACCAATGTTATGGTTCTTAATAGATATTCTTGTATGAAAATTATCTTGTCCATCTGAAGAGTATATCAACGGAAAGGAGCACTTGAAATTGAAAAACAGGCATAGAGTAAACGTATATCTCTCAGAAGAAGAATATGAATTATTAAAAAAACGTCAGAATGAAAGCGGAAAGTCACAATCAGAAGTTCTGAAAGAGAGCTTGTACAGAGAGCAGAATATAATGGATGCTAAGTTCTCTGACAGCATTTTTAGGATAGCGTGTTGGATTGAAGAAAGAGAGTACGATAAAATTAGAGAAGAGGTAAAAAAATATGCCGATTATCAAATTCGTGAACGAAAGTGAAAAGATTGAATATCCTACAGAGCAAGACGTTTGCAGCCTTCTTTGCTATGCGTTTGATCCTCAAAAGACAATAATGAACGACAGTCAATTTGTTGGGTGCAAACCTTTTGGTTTTCCATTTTGGTATATGAGAAATCCTTTAGCGGTACATCAATTTATGGAATTCAACCATAGGAGACAATTCAAGCATCGGAAAGATTTGGCAAAGCATAGAGTGATTTCATTTTCTAAAGAGGAGAATCCTTTAATAGCGACATTAAAGGTAATTGCTGAACGGATAGTGTCTTTTTATGCTAACAATGGTTATATTGCTGCGTATGCAATTCATTTCGGCACAGAAAACCCACATATCCATGTTATCGTAGATACTATTTCCTATCAGAATTTAAATAAGTTCCACATGAGCTATAATTACGAGCGGAATCAAATCAATGGGATACTCAATGGTTATAGTGTGCAATACATCAAAAGGTCTATATCGAAACGAGTACGCAGCGAAAACCGGGAATATTCGGTTGCTGTATATCTTCCGAAAAACCCAAGGGAGCGGATGGAAGTTCTGGGCATCGAATATGACGAATGCCCAGATTATTAAACGATGAACCAAAGGAGGTCTATAACAATGGACAAGTTCGATGAAAAAATTATTGGTTACGAATCAATTAAAAATATCCTACGCCAGATATTGGATACCCTGAAAAGGCCAGAACTCTATAAAAGCAAAGGAGCTTCTATCCCCAGAGGGCTTCTGATGGAATCTGATCCTGGCCTTGGCAAAAGTTTGCTGGCAACCGTCTTTATAAAAGAAGCAGGCCGCAAGTCTCTTGTCTTTCGAAAAACCAGTCAGGAGAACAGTTTTCTGGATGAATTGAGGGCTGCTTTCTCGGCCGCAAAAGAGGCCGCACCTAGTATACTGCTCTTGGAGGATTTGAACCTCTATGTAGAATCCAATTCTCCCTATGCACCGGAATGGGCTTGTCTGCAAGCCTGTATTGATGACGCAAGGAGCACAGACATTTTTGTGATTGCCACGACGAATGACACAAAGTATATGCCGCCATCGCTGCTGAGGCCCGGAAGATTCGATTACACGCTCTATCTCGAACCTCCAACGGGAAAGATTGCAGAAAGGATCGTCAGCTATTATCTCCGGGACAAGGATTTGGCAGAAGATGTTCTTATCTCGGATATCGTCAAAGCTATGCCCAAGGTGAGTTGTGCTACCCTTGAAACAGTAATGAACCTTGCTGCATTGAATAGCACCTACCAAGGACACGAGCATATTTACAAAGATGATGTAACAGATGCCTTGCTTCAGGTAGTTTATAAACTCCAAAAGGCAGATAAAGAAACTGACTCCATAGAGTTGCAGAAGATCGCATTACATGAAGCCGCTCACGCAGTTGTAGGAGAGATTCTGAATCCTGACAGCATCGGCATCGTTACTATTCATGGAAATCAGAGCTGCATTGGTGGCTTCGAGAATGGTTGTTCTACTTACTTGAAAAACGAAGAAGAACTTCTGAACGATATAACGAAGACTTTGGCAGGAAAAGCAGGTGTGTCTTTAATTTATGGAGTGATTGATGTAAATGCAAGTGGTGACATTCAGAATGCCAATCGTCTGCTTGATCTTTGGATGACATCCCTCGCAGGTGCTGGTTTCTCGGAGGTCGAATCGGCGAATAATAGAATGTCGGAGACAAGACTTTTCAGTAGCGAAGCTATAAAAGCAGCTAAGATGGAAGAGTTATACCGCAGAGCCTACAAAATCCTCTATGATAACAGAGATTTCCTGCTTGCTGTCCAGAAAGAACTTCTGGAACATGAAACGCTGCTGAACAGTGATCTGGCAAAAATCCGGGAATCCTGTACCTAAACCCTATTATTCAAAAGGATAAAAGCGGTCAAGCTCTTCGTGGCTTGACCGCTTTTATCTGGCAATATGCAGTTGAAACTCAGGGCTCTTCCTCTATATATAGGAAAGCACACAGCATTTTAGTGACTGCTTCTCTTTGAGCAGGAGAGAGTTTAGCCCAGAGATCAAGAAGCTTCTTTTGCTCCTTCGTCAGATAAACTGAGTCCTCCTCCTGAAAAAACTGAGAAAGCGTGATGCCAAGGCCGGAGCAGATTTTCTCAAGAGAAGCTACATTGGGTTGAAGATTTCGTCTGCGCCATGTGGAAATGGTAGATTGTGTCAGGCCGGAGTTTTCTGCAAGGGCATACTCAGACCAGCCACGGGCAAGACGCTCCTGCTCAATGCGCCCTAAAATATCAAATGTAGGCTTCTCTCGTTCCATGGTTGACCTCCTTGTAAAAATCGTAGTGATTACTTACGATTTTATTGTTCCAAGGCTTGACCGTTAATTGCATTAGTCGTATACTTTCAATAGTATATATCGTAGCAATCAAACCCTTTTTAGAAATCTCGCACAGATTTTAGAACCAAAAACTTTTTGATAGACAAAAAAGAAGATAGACAATGCCTGTCCACCACGGTTGTTATAATGGGGCTGAACCAAAGAGGAGGACAAACCAATGACAGCAGATACCTTAAAAACGACCCGTGTGTTGGAACTTTATCAGGATTTTCTTTCTGGCAAGCTCATCAATAAGCAACAGGCCGCAGAGCAGTACCATGTGAACGTCCGTTCTATCCAGAGAGACATCGACAGCATCCGGGATTTTCTTTCGGAACAGTGTGCCAAAGAAGGCATCGTACGAAAAATCGAGTACGACAAAAAGGAAAACGGCTACCGTCTGGTCACACAGGAGATCGAGCAGCTTTCCAAAGGTGAGGTGCTGGCCCTATGCAAGATTTTGCTGGAAAGCCGTGCTTTTACCAAAGAACAAGTTGAAAAGCAGCTGCAAATCATCCTGAACCTTTGTGTACCTCAGAAAGAAAAGAGCGACATTGAGTGGTTTATCAGCAATGAACTGTTCAACTATCACGACCCGGCTCATGCAACCGTTGACCCGGACAATCTGTGGATGGTGGCACAGGCCATCCGAAATCAGTCGGTACTGGAAATTGAGTATCAGAAGCTGAAAGACCGTCAAATCGTAAAACGGACTGTTGAGCCGGTGGGATTGATGTTCTCAGAGTATTATTTCTATCTCATGGGTGTTATCACAGATCACTCCGCCAGAGAGGCTTTCCATAAAAAGAACGATCCTTATCCCACCATTTATCGGCTTGATAGAATCCACTCCATCAAGGAAACAGGTGAAAAGTTCTCTGTTCCTTATAAAGACCGCTTCAAAGAGGGCGAGTATAAGAACCGCACTCAGTTCATGTTCGGCGGTGAGCCGCAGAAAATCAGCTTCAACTACTATGGCCCATCGGTGGAAGCTGTGCTGGACAAGTTCCCGATGGCAAAAGTCGTAGATGAAAAAGAGGGTGTTTGCTCTATTGAAGCCGAAGTCTTTGGAACGGGCGTGAAAATGTGGCTGCTCAGTCAGGGCAGCAAAGTCAAAGTGACTGCACCGGAAACGCTGGTGCAAGAGATGGAGCAGGAAATCGAACGTATGAACGGCCAATACTAAGGAGGTTGTTTTATGAAGATGGTTGCAAATGAGACCGAACTGCGCAATGCTCTGAAAGAAAGGGCACCGGAAATCACGATTGTAACGTCGTACGCGGATACGGTAAAGAAAAAATATGGATTGGATTTGAAAGCAAATCCACTGGGAAAGATGCTTGTAACGGGTTTTGGGCAAGTTGTGAATCACTTTATGAACCCGATAGGCGAAGAACTGTCTTGGTATAAAATTCAATTTTACACGCCGGGAAAGCTTGTAATTGAACGAGAAAAATAACGTAAAGGAGCCTCGATATGGATTTCAAATCATTACGGAGTGATAAGCTCAAACTTACACAGGAAGAATTTGCAAATCTCTACGGAATCAGTATTCAGGAAGTTCAGGAACTCGATAAGACCGGGAAACCTGATATGGACTTGATCGTCAAAATAGCAACCAAGTCTGGGTTGGACTTCAATACGATCCTTTCTTATGAAAAGCCGCGGGTCAAACCTATCAATGCAAAAGATACTTGGGAGAAAACGAACTTTACCAAAAAGAGCTTGTCAGGCTATCTTAATTCTGCGCTGGAACAGATGGAAATTCCTGATGATATGCGAAAAAATTACATAGACGACCTTGAAATCGGCATCATGTCGAAGTTCGTTAAACCTACTGTGGCTATCGTGGGTCGCTCGGACACCGGGAAAAGCACTCTCATCAATTCACTGATTGGTGCAGAAAAAATGCCAGCGAAATGGACACCGACCACTTCAACGGCAGTTTATGTAAAGCACATTAAAGATCGTCCTGCGTTCATCCATGATGAAGCATGGATTTTCAAAAGAGAATGCGGCAACGAGAAATTTTGGAATTCCAAACGACTTTATGATGAAAAATACTGCGAAAAGTGGAAGGTTGCCGGAGGAGATTTAAGCCTTCTGGAAACCTATTCTACTCGCCAAGGCGGTGGATTAAAGACGGAGGCTGGTTCCGCAGTTGTTTTCGTTGATGCTCCGATTCTTTTGAACTGCGATATTATCGACTTGCCGGGCTATGGAACCGAAACTGCGAGTGATGATGTTATTACGGCAAAGACTGCGGCACACGCAGATGTTTTGATTTACTTATCGCTGGCAAGTGGTTTTTTGAGAATTGAAGATATTGAATATCTGAAGAACAATGTCCGTACGCTCCCTGTTTTAGAGAAAAAAGGCGAAAACAATCTTAAACCGCTGGCAAACCTGTTTGTTGTAGCTTCTCATGCAGATTCTGTTGATAATGGCAATGAAATTTCTCTTGCCAATATTTTGAAGAGTGGCTGTGAGCGATATATGTCTACGCTGTCGGACAGCTATTGGAAGAGCCGTGCAGAAGAATCTGGCTATAACTATTCTCCCACTGTAATTCAGAGCCGCTTCTTTACTTATACAACTGATATTCCTGCGCTCTGCGAAAAATTTAGAAATAACCTAGAAGCTGTTCTGGAGACAATTCCCGAAATCGTTGATACGGAATGCAAAGAATCGGTTCAGGCATATGTTGCCAGAAAAGAGCCGAATTTGAAAGCTGAAATCCAAAAGTACGAGGCGCTTGTCGAAGATCGGCAGAAATACGTTGAGCTTTTGAAAGATATTCAGGATTCCGATTTGGAACGAACTGCTGAAAACGATAATAAGAAGCGCGAAATCAAAGATTTGATTCATACGCTAAACGGCGAATCTCTGAACGAATGCACGAAGTATTGCGCATCGGTACTGACCGTTGACGAAATTACGCGGAGAATCAAATCCAAGGGAATCAAAAACAAAAAAGAGGACATTCAGCAATTTGCAAGCCAGTTGCAGGATGAAATGCAAAGTAAATGCTCTGATTTGCTGAAAGAAAGATCGGAAAAGTTGTCTGTAAAAGTCAAAGAATATGTGAGCGATTATCAGGAGGGCGTTCAAGCTTCGTTTCAAGAAGCAAATCTTAATGCAGACTTTGATGCTGGTTATGCGTTTGCATCTTCACTTGCTAAAATCGGAATTATTGGAGGACTGGGAGCTTTTCTAGCTGCTGATGCAGCATTTGCTTTTGGAAGTTGGGCTTTTCTCCTTGGTATAGGCGGTCAGGTAGCACTGTTTGCCAACTTCCTCGGCCCTATTGGTATTGTGGCAGGTGCGCTGATTAGTGCAGGACTGGGAATTATGAAGCTTTTTGGCGGCGGCTGGGAAAAGAGTGTTGCTAAAAAACTGGTAAACGCTTATGAAGAAAAAGGCGTTACTGACCAGTACAGAAAGGCCATCAATGAATATTGGGCGCAGACGGAAACTGCATTTGACCAAGCAGCCGAACAGCTCGATCAGGCATGGACTGCTTATGTAGAACGGTTGCAGACAACTGTCGATAGCTACGATATTGAGCAAATCGAAACTTCGCTTGCTGCGGCAAAAGGTATTCAGAATTTTTTCGAGCATATCCCATTGTAAGGAAATGGTTTCGTGACCTCTACAACTGGGATTTGGAATGAAAGGAAATCGCTATGAATCCGATGTTTAATGAATACAAGGATGCTGGTAAAATTCAGGAAGCATTGCTGATTGGACGCAATATGGTGAATAAAGCTCCGGGAGACCCAGAATGTGTAAACGCATACTTGGATTTCCTGCTGATGCTGGCTGAAAAATTGCCTCGTACAGATGAACGTAAAGGTTTTGCAGACCAGGCGAATCTTGTTCTGTCTTTTTATGAAGAAAATGCAGACCTGACGGATGATATTATCAACGATATTCAGGTATACCGTAATCGGCTTGGTGCAGTAGCTGCGGACATTGCACAGCTCGAACAGGAAGAATACGAAAAACGGAAAAGAGCAGTCGAGGCCGCCAACACCACACAAATCAAAAAGCTTTATACTATAAAGCAAAAGTTGGAAAATACGAAGACCCATGCAGAGTTTGACAAGCTCTTGCAGGAAATTAGTGCTGTGGATGCTGAAATTGACCATGATAGCTTAACGCCAGAGCAGAAAACACATTATGACCAGTTGAACAAGAGCTGTACTGATACCATCAGTGCCAAGATGCGCCAGTTGGAGTACAAAGATAATATCGACTATAACAAAAAAGCGGTCAATGCGTATAATTCTGCCTTTACCAGTTTCAAGAACAATGAATCTCGGTATAAGGATAAGAGCCAGCTTTTTGGCCTTGTTTCCACGACGCTGTTTGCATATGATGCAGGACGGTTATTTAATGAAACCCTGATTTTCTATAATCATGTCTATTCCTATATCTTTAGCAAGCTGGATGATAACGGAAAACTAGAGCTAACAAGGTATTCGATTGAGTGTGAACGAAAGCTGAGGTGAAACTTATGCTGACAGCACTAAGGAACAATAAAAGTTTGACATTCTATCAAACCACAGAATCCAGACCAAAGTTCAGCGTGGATTCTTCTTATACAGGCGGAATAACATCAACAGCTATCTCATCTACTGCATACACCACTGCTACGGTTACAACACAGTTCAATAATCAACTGAATGCTTTTTTAGACGCTTTCCATGCCGAAAGAGAAAGAATCGCAAATAAAGTAGCAGAAGGATTAGCAAAAGATTCAGAATATACAGGTGCAAGAAATGATGCAGTTAAGCTTGCGTGGGATTATGAAAAAGCCGATGTCGAAATGGGTGGTCGAGGTTCATCAGATTGGGATGATGCTCAATGTCAGGAAATAAAAGAAACCGGAAAAGTTAGGGGTGCTGAAGGCCATCACCAAAAGAATGTAGCAGATCATCCCGAAGATCAGGGAGATCCCGACAATATAAAATTTTATAAATCGAGAAAAGAACATCTTGAAAAAGGGCATAACGGTGACTTTCACAATTCAAGCGATGCACCTAAAATTGACAAAGACAAAATGCTTAAGAAAACAAATAGCAAAAGAGTCTTTAGAAATGAAATAAAGGGCATCGGAATAGCTGCTGCAATAGGTATTGGTGTTGGTTTTACTATTGGCTTTGCAGTTTCGTTGGCGCAAACGGGTGTTACACCTGATTCCGTTAAGTATGCTTTAATCAATGGCGGTAAGTCTGGACTTTCATCGGGTATTCAATCCACCATTGGATACGGGATAGGAAGAACCGTAGGACAACTAGCATCTCAAGCATTGACGGGAGTTCTCTCCAATGTAGGACTTGAAATTACGGAAAATATAGCTAAAATGTGCAGTATGGGTGCTGTTGGAGCTATAACAATAGGTGTCTTTTCAACCGTACAGTTTGTAAAGCTGGTTTGCAAGGGTGAATCGTTGAAAACAGCAGCTATCCAAGTTGGCAAGCAGGCGTTGTTCTCGCTTTCACTACTAGTGGTATCCATTACTGCACAAGGTATTTTTGGCGGCCCAAGTGGAATCATTGTGTCTGTCGGAGTTGGAATCATCTTCGTAACCTACACGATAGCTGATACTGTTCATCAGCGGAATTATTCGGAAAAACTTCGTGTTTATATGATTGAAAAATGCAAACCGATATTTGCATAGGAGGTCCTTATGTTGATAGATGACTTTGTCAGAAGTGCCATTAAGCAAGATAAGCGAAATGTTTTTGAAAAAACTAAGCTGCTTTCCACTTGCCCAGAGGTTTTGAAAGAATTTTATCAACAAGCGAACCCTGTGGATGTTGAAGTGACCATGGATGGTAATGCGGTGAGATTTGTTCCGGCAGATGAGTTGGAAACAATTCAATCCGATTATTCTATGGGCAAAGAGCGATTCGTTTTTGCGACTTGCAATGGAGATCCAATATATGTATACGATAAAAAGATATATACCTGTTGTCATGGGACACGCAAAATAAAAGATGAACTGATGGCAGAGAATTTCGCAGCGTTCTTGGATTTAATTGATTAACGGTCCTTCGAGTAGAAGTAAAAAAATAAAATGTGCAGGGTAGCAGCAACGCCGCCCTGCACATTTTTGTTAAGTAAAGGACTTGAGCACTTCTTTCAGTGCTTCACGCTGCTCCGGGGATAGCTGTACCAGAAGTTCTAAAAATTCCTGCTTTTCCTCCGGGGTGAGCCTGTTCTCCGGCTCAGAATGATTTTGGCGGTTCATAAAAGATGCTTGCTCCTTTCGGCAAATCCTGTTCAGCTATCAGTTCAGCACGAATCTGACGCTTGTACTTATAATAGGTATTCCGGGCAAGACCGGTGAGCTTCATACACTCGGCATCATCAAGTGTGCCTCCGAAGGTCTTGCAGTGGGTGCGGATGATCTGCTTGGCTTCTCTGGCTTTTTTCGTTTCAAATCCAACACCCTTTTTGCGGCCAACCTGCTTGCCATTCAGTCTGGCAGTCAACAGGCCCTCACGGGTGCGCTGGTGCAGATCGGCAACTTCTTTTTCGGATTGTTCAAAGGCCAGTTTGATCTGCTCCTTTGCCAAGGCCATCAGATACTCGTTGATGCCCTTTAAGATGAAGTCCACATTTGTCCCTGTCATGGCAATGCTGCCGGACAGGGCTTTTTTGTAGGTCTCGGTGTCGATGTGGTGCTCTTTCAAGAACACCAGTTGGATGCCCTTATGATAGAGGTCTTCGTACAGAGCAAAACCTTCTTCTGCATTTCTGGACATCCGGGACACTGAATCGAATACCACCGTATCTCCTGCTTTCAGAACTCGGTAGAGCTTCAGCCACTCCGGGCGAAAGATAGATGTGCCGGTGTAGGCTTCCTGTACGATATGGGCAGTCGGGTGCTCGGCCTTGATGTTGCGGATCTGACGGTCAATGTTCTGCTTTGCCGTAGAGATACGGCAATAGCCATAGATGTTCATTGTGCTCCTTTCTGGCTCAAAGATAACGAGCGACATTTTTAAGACTGTGTTTTGCACCTTGAAATGGCCTGAAAACGGCTGATTTTAATACAAAACAGAATATACGGCATTTTTAATACAGTTTTAGTGGGCATAGGCAGTCATAAAATCAGAAATGGTAGTACACGGTTTGTGATTGGTGGTGCCCTCGCCGTCCAAGGGAGCATAGTTCCAGTCCGTTTCCTCGTCAATATATCGCCGCCCATCGTCCGGCAGTTCCAGCGGCTCTGCAAGGATGATGGTGCCCCAGTGGTTGACCATCACAAAGGGCGCGATCTCACAGGGAATGCCCCGGCACGCATCGTCGTGCCGAACATCGTAGGCGTACAGACCATCCGGGACAGTATCTCTCTTGATGCGGATGCTGGTAAACAGCGCAGGCTTTCCGCAAACCGTAATTTCTTCGTAGTGTTCGGTCATTGCATTAAAGGTCATAAGGCGTTCCTCCTTAAATTTCAATGATAAAAGCTCTGAATTTCTCTTTGTAGAAATCCATTGCACTCTGCGGCAGGGAAGTCAGATTCCCTTCGCTGTCGCATCCGGCCAGAAATCCCGGCCCTGCAAGAACATCGGCTCCATCCCACAGCGGACGGTTGAGCGGCAGGCCAAGCAGCTTGCCCTCATCATTGCAGACCAGTGTGATCTCTGAACCGGTATCACTTAATGTGATGCATTCGATCAGCCCGCCTACAAATTTCTGCATGGCTTCAAGGGTGTTGTCCAGCTCGATCTCCTTTGGCAGCTCCATTGGCAGGAGCGCAAGGACTTTGATTCTTTGCTCTTTCATTGTGTACCTCCAAATAAAAACAGGACAATCCACGCGGACTGTCCTGCAAAAGTAAAGGGGAGCGTCCGAAGACACTCCCCAGTAGATAATTATTTTTTCCTTACCATGCAGCGTTTCTTGAAGAATGCGATGCCATAGCAGAGGATGTCATCATAGTCATCCCGGAAGTCCGCTGCGTACATCCGGTCGTTGATCTGCTGAATGGCAGTATCACAGGCATCCGGCAGAGCATCCAGAGTTTTTGCATACTTGGCTTCAAAAATTGCCACACGACCATTGCGGATGTCTTTTACAATAACATCGCTGCGTCCTTCGCCATGCTCTTTGTTGGATTCCACCACATAGCCAGCACCAGTAAAGATGCCTGCAAGGAAAGCGTGGTAAAAATCCTCCCGGTAGTCGTGGTAGCTGATGGTCATACGCAGTAGCTTTGTCATTTCCTTTGTCAGAACTTCGCTGTTTCCGCTCCAGACTGCATCAAACAAAGGGTTGCGGTTCCATGCCTTTGCACTATCATCAAACCATTTGCTTACAGTGGTTTCAAAAATTTCCCGAATCTCTGCATTGGGAATCATCAGCGCAGAGCAGCCATCCGGCAGCGAATCCGTCAAATCTTTATCACGCACCTTGGTCAGATAGCCCGTCAGATACAACACACTCCAAAGATTTTCCTCAGAGGAGTGCAGATAATCGTAGGTCAGATTTTCTTCAATATGCTGAACAATAGAGCCGCCAGCCATCAGCGTTTCGAGCTTCGTGGTGATATTGTCACCTGCATAGTCGATGAAAGAACGGATGATGGCGTTATCGCTGGTGTTTTTCCAATAGCTTTTCGGCTTCTGTGCTACACCATACTGGAAATCTCGCAGATAACTGATTACGTCCCACGGACAATAAATGTCTGCATCGCCAAAATGATAGCCGTCGTACCATGCCTTGATTTCAGCAGACTGCGATTCAAGACCAGCATCTTTCAGCATTTGATCTACATCTGCCTGTGTGAAACCAAAGGATTCGCTCAACCGGGGAGAAAGAATCGTATCCGAAACGAAATTGTTCGTCCCGGTAAAAATGCTTTCTTTTGCAATTTTCAGACAGCCGGTAACAACAGCAAAGTCGAGCGAGGCATTGTCTTTGAGCGTGGTGCTCATCATAGCCCGCATCACGTCCAGCATCTGCGAATAATATCCGTTGCTGCTGGCTTTTGCAATGGGAACATCGTACTCATCCAGAATGACGACCGCCGACTTTTTGAAATGGATTTCCAGCATCCGGGTCAATAGCAAAAAGCAGCTTTTGGTTTCATCCATTGATGCAGTGCGTCCCAGAATCCGCTTAAAGATGCCTTTGTCATCGTCAGAAATAGCATCGTCGTCCAAAAGAAACTGATAATCCTGAAATGCAAATGCCAGCTTCATGCACAGCATTCCATAGGCACTTTCAAAGGTCAGACCGTCCGTGTCCTTGAAAGAGAAAAAGACCACAGGACACTGATTCATCCACTTTTTGCAAAGTTCCGTATTTTTGGAGATCGCCAATCCCTCAAACATCTGCTTGCTGTCTTTGGTGATGTCCAGAAAATTTGCGAGAGTGCTCATACCGAGAGATTTTCCGAAACGACGAGGGCGAGTAATCAAGTTGACTTTAGGAATGCCGCCATCCAGAATCTCTGCAATCAGATTGGTCTTATCAATATAATAATATCCTTTGGTACGAATCTCTGAGAAATTTGAGATTCCAACAGGAAACTGCAAATCTGCCATGCAATGCTCCTTTCCGCTCATAGAGATGAGCTTTCAGAACTTACTACTGTAAGTGTACCATGAAATATAGAATCATACAAGAATCAAGTGACATCGAAATAGAGCAGTTTTATTATGCTACGTTCAATCTGGTTGCTTTATAGCAGTCAGCGCACATTCCCTCATGGGTGGCGGCAAACTCTGCCGCCTGCATGATGGAGCCATTCTTCAGCTTGACCCTCTTAATGGGCTGGTTGCAACGAGCGCAGATGCAGGGTACAGGCGGCTGTTCCTGCTTCGGGGTAGCGGCTCTCGGTTTCGGCTGCTTTTGTGGCTCTGCATCCGGCTGCGGTGCAGCATCTTCCGGCAAATCTTCTCCAGCGTAGACGTAGAGGCCAAGACCGAACATAGCAAGGTTCTTGACCAAACACCGCATGATAGCCTTATTCACATCGAACATGGAGGCCGCTTCTACGGTGCGTTCTTCCATGCCGATCTTTTCACGGCGGCGGGTCTGCGGATTGTAGTCCCATTTCGGGGTGGTATAGGTGTAAGGCACAGCTTTCATGGCTTTGTTTGCGCCATCCAGTACAGGCAGCCACATTTCGTGCGAAACACTCTCAATCGTGACTGAGGTGTACACCATGAAACCGGTGATCGGGTCATAAACATAGGGTAGACCGTTGAATTTCTTGACTTCGTAGCTGGCAGAAGGATACAGCTTTTTCACCTCCGCCCAGGCATACGCCCAGCTTACATATTTCAGTTCCGTGTTGCCGGACTTTTTGACTTCCAAATGATCTTTGAAGTCGATAGCAAATAATTTTACGAACGGATTTTCCGTAGCCATAAGATAACCTCCAAGAAAAAAGACGGCAGAGAAGTCACTCCCTGCCGCCGGATACAAGATTTATGCCGCATGAACGATGGTGAACCTGCGACTGCTTACATTTTTGCTGTACTGATTGAAAATGTCCGGCTGCTCTTTCCGCAGTCGCTGAGAATCCACCCGTTTGCTTTCGGAGGATACCCACGACACCTTATAGCCCGGTGCTGTGCCATAGGCAGCATCCTGCATTTGCAGCTTGACCTGTTGCTCGATGGCCGTTTTCTCCTGTTCCATCTGCTCGATTTGGGTAGAAAGCTCCTGCCGCTTATCCAGAAGTCCATGCAGGGAACTTAAATCAGCAGTCTTGTCCCGATCATCCACCTCATAAAGTTGGTTGATTTTCTGTGTGTCGCTATCACAGCCGTTGGGAGCCGGAGGAATCCGGGGCACAACATGGTTCGTCCAGAAACGTTCTTCCTTATCAATGAAATCAGAAAGCACCTGCTTATCTGTCACAATCTTGTGGATCGCCAGCTCTCTGCCGAAAATCAGAGCTGCTACATACCAGCAATCAAAGCCGCTAACGGCCAAATAGTGGTCAACCTGAGCCAGATAGTGTGCCGGAATTTTGCCATCCGCCCACTTATCCGCAGAAAACGGCGAGACCGTCTTGCACTCCAATCCAGCTTTCTGCCCAACGATCAGTCGGTCAAAGTCTGCCAGAAGCAGCGGATGTTCCTCGCTCTGGTAGATGGCATTTGCACGGCGCACCTTAAAGCCCGTTTCTTCGGAGAATCGCTGCGCCACATAATCCTCCAAGTCGCGGCCCTGCCGCATGGCCTCGTTGTCGATATTCTCAATCGTGTCGCTGATTTTATCGTGGTACACCTGAAATGCAGAGCGGTAGGGATTCAGGCCAAGAATGGCACCAGCATCGGTGCCGGTAATACCGCATTTGCGGTAACGGAGCCAATCTTCTTTGGTCAAATTCAATGTAGATACAAGCCTTTTCATGCAATGTTCAGCCTCTCTTTCATCTGCTCTTCTGCGATAGAAAAATCATATTCCACCAAGTCTTTAATAATCGTGGAAAACTCGTCTACCAAGGTGCGGTCATCATCCAGCCATAGGGTATACAGGAAATCCAGAATATTCCGCTGCACCCGGAGATGGTTCCAAAAACGCTCGTCCATCTGCTTTTCGGTGTCCAGCGTAATCAAGGCACTGACAATGGTGCTTTTCATCGTGATCTCGTATGCCGTGGTGCAAGTCGGCTTTGGAAAATCGGCTTCGATACGGTCAAGGAACTCAGAAAATTCCCGGACAGCCCGGTTGCTCACATCGTTCATGGTTCGCTCCTTTATGCTGCTGCCAGCACCATTCTGTAAGCCTTGTCGATCATGGGATTGCCCTCTGCGGTGCGCAGGAACAGATTTTCGTTGTAGTTGCGAGTTTTACGGATGGGGTCTGCGTGGGTGGCAAAATCCGAAACAGCGTTTACGAACCGCCAGCCGTTCTTTCCGACCCACGCCAGATCGGGTGCATTATAGTAGCGAGCCTTCAAATCTTCCTGCAAGCGCAGGTTGTTCTTCCTCTGGCCATCGGTCAAGTCTTCCGTGATGGGGAAGAACTCGTTGATAAACTCCTGCACCTTGCGGTCAGACAGCTTGATGGTGGTCAGCTCATGGATGCCCTTGCCCAGCTCACCCATGTAACTGTTGGCAAGCTGTAAGGTTTCACGGGCATCCTGCACCCGGAGCAGAACATTTTCGGTGTGGCGGGCAGTCCAGATGCGCTTTGCAGTACCCAGAGCCAGATTCAAAGTGTTCTGGCAGACTACACGAACCGGGGTCATGGCAACTTTTACACCAGAACTGCCATCGTGACTGTTGAAGAACACAAGATAGGGGGTCACTTCGTCTCCGGCGATGATGTACTTCTCCGGCAGCTTTGCCAGCATCCAGACTTTTTTGCCGCCCTGCAAAGAACCGGCAGTTTCATAAGTAACGCCCTCACCCAACAGGTCATCGGTGAACTGAAATGCTTCTTCGTTCTGCACAATGCGGTAGCGGTCAGATACGACACCGAGTACGGCATCATCCGTGCTGCGGACGTTGGCGCGATAACCGGGAATCATGGCACCCGTGCCGGAATAGATATTGCGGCTCTCTACCTGCCAATCCAGACCGGCCAGTTCCAAGGCTTCACGGCTTGCAGGGGCATCCATGACAATACGGCCAAGGCCGTGCCACGGGGTTTCACGGACAGAGAACATGGTTTCAACATTTGCGGACATAGTAGAATCTCCTTTTTGATTTGTTTTCGTTAGTTTTTCTTTTCGACTTCTTCAGCAATCAGCACGAGGACTTCAACAAGAACCGTGCCAAGTTTCTGAATGAGCTCAGGTAAAAAGTTCATGGGGACATCTCCTTTCTGCGCGGATACAGCTTAGAACGAAACCGTAATAGTGATGATGACAACGATGATACGGAACAGCATGGAAAATCACCTCCAGACATAAAAATAGCCCCTGAGTCTTTCGGCTCAGAGGTTTCGTATCATGGTTATATTATCTGGGTGAGATTTTTTGGATTGCAGTGTGCAGAACAGGCTTGTTTTGCAAGTAAAAAGACGGTACAATAGTAAAAAGGAAGCGTGTGCTAGTCAAATAAGGTGGTGAAAGCAATGGGCGAAGCAACAGTCTATCATATCATGCACACGGAAAAGTGCGTGGCACAGGTGAGCACGGCTGGTGAATGCAAGATTTACCTTGAAGATTTTATGCCATACGATTTGG